>DBWC01000116.1:0-10885 GCA_002308615.1 Clostridiales bacterium UBA1248 | reverse complement strand
TAAACCCGCCGCTATCGTGTCGATATATACGCAGTTTTCATGCGTTTGCGCGTATTCCTTTTTTGCTGCGTTTAACTCTTTGTAAAACGGCCAAACGGTGCTGATGCCGCCGTCTACGAAGACGCAGTTTTCCGTATACGGGGCAAATTCCTTTTTATAGTCGTTTATCATGCAGTCGTATAAATGCGCGTAATTTGCCGTATGTCCGGCGTCACAGGCGTCGTTTTCACCCTGCATCCAGCAGAAAGCTTTTATTTCCGGCTCATAGCCCGTTTCTTTTATGGCGTCTATGCTTTCTTTCGTTATTTTTACAAGCTCGTTGTAGCACCATGAGTAACGCGCCACAGCCCCGGCTTCTATGTTTTTAACAATGCTCGGAAGCTGATCGGCAAACGATCCCGCGTCGTATTCGTCTCCGCCCGACGGGGAAAGATAATCCTTATACAAAGACATACCGCCGAAGGCGCATTTGACGATAAAGAATTTCTGTCCGGGATAACGGTGATCGAGCGCGTCCGCGATACCGAGCTCCGGACCTATTGTCAGCTTTGTCGCCTCGGTACAGCCGACGGTCGTTTTGACGAAGCCGCAGCTTTTTTTGTCATGCGAAAAGTAATTGATAAGTATGTCGTCATATCCGTCATACCATTTTTTTATGCGATCCGGCTCAAAATGATCCGGCAGATATTCAACGTGACCCACGCCCACGGCGTTGGACTGACCCGACAGCACGATTACGTTTACCTTTTTCATAATAATCCATCCTTTTTATAAGCAGTTTATTCGATCAAACGCTTTGATTGTACGGCTTTTTGTTCTTAACCATACGCAGCTCCGTAACCGGCGTACCGAGCGTGATCGTCTCCTTTTTTCCGTCAAAGCGAAATCCGCATTTTTCGTAAAAGCGTATGGCTCTTTCGTTTCCTTCAAGCACCCAGACGGCTATTCGGTCGTTATCCTTGAGCAATTCAAGCGCCGCGTCCATAAGCGCTTTGCCTACGCCTTTGCCGTAATATTCTTTAAGCACGTATATCGCAAAAACCTCGCCCGCGCCGGGCAGATCTTCGTTTCCGCACTGACCGTAACCGACGAAACCGACGACGCGCTCTCCGTCCTTTGCGACAAGAATATTGTCAAGCCACCTGTAAGCGATCTCCTCGCATTTTGACAGTGACATTTTATCAAGATAATCCTGATCTATAAGCCCGGGATATGCCTGCTGCCACGCTTTGAAGTGGACGTAAGCTTTGCCTTTGATCTCGCCGTCCGTCTCCATTTTTTTGATAGTGATCGACATTGCAAAACCTCAAAAATTAATCCAGATGCCTGTATCGTGCATTTCCGAGTCCGGAATTGATTTGTAAAAGCTCTGCGCCTCGTCGTTGCTCGCCGTCAGCGCGATAAGCGTATCGATCCCTTTTGCTTTAAGTTCCTTTTTAAGCCCGTCGAGCAGAGCCTGCGCCACGCCTTTGTGGCGGCTGCTTTTAACTACGCATATCCAGTCAAGATACGCCTTGACGCTGCCGTCGAAACGCGACGGGATGATGCAGGCGTCTATCCGACCGACGACCTTGCCGCCGTCATACGCGAGAAGCGATACGGAATCATCAAATCTTTTATCCGAAAAGCTGTCTTTTACGCTTTTTATATACGCTTCGTCTATCTCCCAGCCCCAGACGTCTTCTTCCTGCCGCAGCCGTTTTTCAAAATCCAGCACGTCCGGCAGTTCTTTTTCGGTAAAACGCAAGATTTTCATTTCTTTTATCATTTATTCTTTCCACATCCAGCATATAAGATTTTCTGACTGCGTCATACCGAGCTTTTTCTGGAGCAGAAGAGAAGCGACGTTATCCTTTTCGACCTGACCGAACGGGATAAAGCCGTTTTGCATCGTGTACGTTATAAGCGCTTTTTCAAGTGATGAAGCGTATCCGCAGTTTCTGAACTCCGGAAATACGTATAAAAGCCCCATGCTTCCTTCGAGGTGTTCGCCGATAAAACCGATAAGCTTGCCGTTATCGAAGCCCAAAAGCATGGACTTTCTTTTAACGACCGTCTCCATTTCATCCGGGCTTATCAGATCGTACGTACTTATCAGTATCGGAAGATCGTCATGTCCGGCCGGCCGGAACGTGATCTTTTCATCCGGCTCCGGCATGTTTCCGTAATACGCGACCTGATAGCACTCAAGCTTTACGTCAAAATCGTATTTTTCATACGCGATCTTGCCGGTCTCTATATCCGACGTCATCAGAAGCCGGCAGTTTTTATCGATATTTTCGTCAAGCACCGCGATCCCGGTTTCCGTATCGTCGCACGCGAGCATATACGCGCCGCTTACGGTGTCATACACGAGAAGCGCGTTTTCCGCTCTTTCCAGTATCTTTGCCGTGCCTCTTTTTATGACGCGGTCTATCCCTAAAAGATCAATACCCGTAATATCCATTTTATTCACCACCTCATCTGATAAAATTATATCACATATCTTTGAAAATAGCAATACCGCGGCTCTATTTTATTTGACATAAAAATACATATTTTTACAAATTGTATTGACTGTCCGCGCTTTTTCGGTTAAAATATATCAAGATCAAAAAGGAGAAATAAAAAATGAAAACCAAAAACAAAGCGGTACTCGTAATAAAAACAGAAAACAAAACGTTTTACGCCGCGCTTTTTGATAATCCTGCCGCAAAGGAGTTTGCCGAAAAGCTTAGCCCCGCTCAGATCAAACTCGACCTTAAAGAACACGGCGGATATGAAAAAGCCGGAGTCCTCCCGTTCAGGATCGCCGGACCGCAGTCGTTTACGACGGCGGAGCCGGGCGATATCGTTTTGCAGGACGGCGACCGTATATCGGTATGTTACGCCGATTACACCTGCGGTCTCACGCGCCTTGCAAGGATCGGCGGCGTGACGAAGGACGAGCTGTTATCCGAGCTTGGAATGGGCGAGGCGAAGGTCAAAATGAATCTTGAATGGGATGAATAAAAAGGCGTTTTTGTCAAATGTAAAAACCGGGCTCGCGTCCGGTTTTTTTGTATATAAATCTATTTTATTTTCTTTATTTTGCCGCGCCTTACGAGAAATACCTGATCAGATATCTCCATCATGGGTCTGTCGTTGTACGAGTCGGAATAAAAGATCTCGATCTTTTGGTCTCCGAACATTTCCTTATACCGCTTCATTTTATTGTCCTTGAAGTTGAAAAACGTTATCTCGTTCTTTTCAAGATCCACCTCGGAGCTTATGACGTTTTCCGTGTTGAGTCTGTGCTTTATACCGTCTAAAAGAAAGCTCGGTCCGGCGGAGATTATAAGGTCGCCCTGCTCAACGCGGGCAAGCATTTTTTCGTCCAGCTTACGCTCGTTTTTCTTCCAGAACTCGGCTGTTATTTCTCTTACGTCGTGCCTGCCCTGCAATATCTTTTTGACGTATTTGTTTATCATTTTCATAAGCTGATCTCTGTCGGCTATGCACAGCTTGTATTTGATTATGTTTATGATAATGACCGGCATATAAAGCAATATACGCTTGTTTTCGCGGATCATAAAAAGATACAGATCAACCGGACTTTCACCGCGGTACAGCGTATTATCAAAATCAAACGCTTTCATATTATACAGAGACCGGCAGGTCCGATCCCGTTTTTCCCCCAATGTTTATAAGATTATTATACAGAAAAAGTGTGAACAATTCTACTTTAAGAGCACTTTTGCCTTATACGGTCAGAACTCGTTTTTTCTTTGCGTGAACAGACTGTAATATTCTTTTACGCAGTCAAGCTCGCTCCATTTTCTGACGCATACGGGTGTTGCGTCAAGATCGTATATGACCGAGCCTTTGATCGAGAGTATGAACGGAGAATGCGACGCGATGACGAACTGACAGCCGTAAAACCGGTAAGAATCCGATATGAACTGCGCAAGCTCCCTCTGATGCGAGGCGGAAAGGCTGTTTTCCGGCTCGTCAAGCAGATAAAGGGCGTTTTCTTTTATCGACGATTCAAATATGTCAAGCGCGCTTTCGCCGTTTGAATGAAGCGTTATATCGCGTCCCTTCATCCTTCTGCTTGCATATTCCGGCATCGTTGACCGCCTTATCTCGTTGTATCTTTTGAGCTCTTCGTAATCGTCAAGGCTGTTCATCCGGTAGCCGTTTTTTTCAAGATACGCTTTGTCCGCCATATATGATTCGAATATCGTTTTCCTGCTTGAATCTATGCCGTCGTTTACGGCGCGCATATCGAGAAGAAAGTCAAACACGGAGTCGCTCGTTATAACGCCGCTTTCGTCAGGCAGGTCTTTTGAAAGTTCGGCTCTGCAAAGCGATACAAAATCGGAAAAGCACGGTGATTTGTTGAAAGGCGTTTTGCGGCGCAGCTTCAGTTTTTCCGCCATAACGTTAAGCAAAGTCGATTTGCCGGATCCGTTTTCACCGCAGAATATTACGACGGACGACGTAAAATCGATTTTTTCAAAATATTTACATGTAAACAGCCCGAAAGGATATCCGTCGCCGGAATAACAGCTGAAATCAAGCTCCGGGCGTATACCGCCGCCGAGCTTGTATTCCGTTTCCTTTTCCTCCCCGGGCAGGTAAAACCGCGAAAGATAGATCATACCGCACCCCCTTTATAATACTATCACATAAGCCGAAAACTGTCAAGCGTAATTTAGAATAATTACCGAATACGTATTGCAAATGGTAAATATTTATGATATAATATATCCGTAAAAGTATGCGAGGTATGATAATATGATACTGAACAAGCTGAAAGAGGAAATGAAAAACAAGCCGTCGGGCGAATACTGCCCGAATTATTTCCGCTGCAAAGGGTATGAAAAAAGCAGAGAAAGCGATCCGTCCAAAATACGCGCCGACGGGATCGCCGCTCTTTTCACATGTCCTGCGCCTTATATATACAAAAACGATCTGATAGTCGGCAGCATCAGACCGTTTTATACCGTTTTGTCCGAGAACGAAAAAAAGAAAGTCGCGGAATATATGTTAAAATATCCGGAGCGGAACTTTTTTCAGGGCTTTGACCATTTCGCGCCGGATTATTTTACCGCGGTAAAACTCGGCATACCTGGACTTATTGAAAGTATAAACGAATCCGTAAAAAATCATAAAGACGACGAAAAAGCCGTAATTTTTCTGCAAAGTATGAAAACGACGCTTTGCGCGCTGATAAAGAAGTTTGAGGCGTACGCGGATAAAGCAAACGGGCTTAAAGGCAAGGACGGCTACGACGACAACAGATTATCAAAAATAGCCGAAAACTGCATAGCGCTTACAAAATCGGCGCCGCAGAGCTTTGAGCAGGGCTTACAGCTCGTATGGATGCTCCATAACTGTTTTGTAAGCGAGGGCAGATACGCCATGGCGTTAGGCAGGATAGACAGATATCTTTACCCGCTGTTTGAAAAAGATATAAAAAGCGGCTTAATAGATGAAGATTACGCGACACAGCTTATTTCAAACGCGTTTTTGAAGATCTGCGAGAGCAGATATAACGGCGCGGACGACGTTGTGAATATCTGCATAGGCGGCGTTGACGAAGAAGGGAACTGCTCCGTAAACGGACTGAGTTACTGCGTGCTTCACGCCGTAGCAGACGTCAATATGCCCGGACCTAATCTGTCCGCAAGGATAACGGAGGACACGCCGGACGATTTTCTTGACGGGTGCCTTAAAGTCATAGGCACGGGTCTCGGTTACCCGGCGCTTATGAATGACGGTGTAAACAGGGCGGCGCTTTTGCGCAAAGGCTACGAGCAAAAAGACGTAAATGATTTCTGCATGGTCGGGTGTATAGAGAATTTCATCACTGGCAAACAGCCGCCGTGGTCAGACGGGCGTTTCGATCCGATATGCTTTCTTGAAGATATTATCGTAAATAACGGCGCCGCGTATCTTGACGGTATAGGCTCAATGGATGAATTCATGGCGCTGTATACGCAAAAGCTGTCAAAGGGAGCCGAAGACTATGTTAAAAGAATACACGCAATGTCGTACGTTCCCGAGCCGGAAAAACACACGTCTCCGTTCTTGTCTTGCTTCTGCGACTGCTGTATAGAGCGCGGACGCGACATAAACTGCGGCGGTGCAAAATATCCGTCCGTTCACGGTGCGGTGCTCATGGGCATAGGAACGGTCAGCGACTGTCTGTCCGCGATAGAAAAAACGGTTTTCATTGATAAGACCGTAAAGTTATCCGAAATCGCCGAGGCGATAAAGCACAATTACGAGGGCTTTGACGGTTTAAGGCAAACACTCAAAGCAGCGCCGAAATACGGCAACAACGACGAATTTGCCGATAAATACGCCGTGTGGTACACAAGCACGCTGTCCGATATGTTCGACCGGTATAAAACGCTTGACGGCGGAGCGATCTATACGGCCATGGCGGCGAATATTTCAAATATTTACGCCGGACGTGATCTTCTGGCGACGCCGGACGGCAGACTCGCGGGCAGACCTTTGTCCGACGCCGCGTCTCCCACGTACGGCTGTGACGAAAGAGGCGTCACCTCAACGCTGTTAAGCGTTTCCAAGCCGGATTACACGCGCTGTGCGTGCGGTACGGTCGTAAATCAGAAATTCTCGCCGTCCGCGTTCGACGACGGCAGGCGGGAAAAACTGCTCAAGCTCATACGCGTGTATTTCGCGCGCGGCGGTCAGGAGATACAGATAAATTCCACCTCCCGCGAGGTACTGCAGGACGCTATGGAAAACCCGGACAAATACCCTACCCTTGTCGTAAGAGTCTCCGGCTTTTCGGCGATATACGTTACGCTCGCTAAAGAAGTACAGGAGGATATTCTGAGCAGGACTCAGCAGTCGCTATGACGGAATTGAACGTATCGAGCATACAGCGCTTTTCGGTCGGAGACGGGCCGGGCATAAGAACTACGGTGTTTTTAAAAGGCTGCAACCTCCGCTGTCCGTGGTGTCACAATCCGGAATGTGTTTCGCCCGAAACACAGACGCTGTGCTATAAAAACACCGACAAAAAAACAGTCTCCGGCAAAACGATGACCGTTGACGAAATAATAGAAGACGTTATGGAAGACGTTGATTTTTACCGCGAAAGCGGCGGCGGCGTAACGCTTTCGGGCGGCGAGCCGCTTCTGCAGTCAAAAGGCGCAAAGGAGCTGTCAAAAGGCTTGAAAGAACGCGGCGTCACGACGCTTATAGACACGGCGGGATGTGTTCCGTGGGAGAATTTCGGCGACGTTACAGACTTTGCCGACGAGTATTATTTTGATATAAAAACGGCTGACGAAAAGCTTTACAAAGACGTGATAAAAGGCGATAAGGCTTTGATTTTCGGCAACCTGAAAAGGCTTATTGAGCTTAACAAAAACGTCGTCGTCCGCATACCGCTTATACCCGGCTTCAATATGAGCGAAATTGACTGCGAGAATATATGTGAAGAACTGAACGATATCGGCGTCAAGCGCGTGGATCTTTTGCCGTTCCACCGTCTCGGCTCTTCAAAATACGAGGCGCTTGGACTTACATACGCGTATAAAGACGTTTTACCGCCGGATAAAGCGGCGGTCGGCCGTATCAAAGAAATTTACGACAAATACTTTATAACAAATATAGAATAGGAGAAAAGCAATGAAAGCAAAAGCGGCGGTATTCAAAGGACCTTTCAAACCGTTTGAAATAAAAGAATTTGAGGTGACAAAAACGCCGTCGGGCTACGGCAAAAGCGAACTGATCGCAAGCGGCGTCTGCGGTACGGATCTGCATTTCCACCGCGGAACGCTGTTCGTACAGCCGCCCACGGTCATAGGTCACGAATTCGTCGGAAAACTTGTCGAATGTGACGAAAAAGAAGCGGAGAAGTACGGACTTAAGGTCGGCGACAACGTCATAGCGGATATAGCCGTGCCGTGCGGAGAATGTCTTTTGTGCAAAACCGGCGACGACGCGAACTGCGTGAATATGAAGGTCACCAACGGCGGAAGCATTGACGAGCCTCCTTACCTTTACGGCGGTTTTGCGGAAGTCAACTACACTCCGTTATCCAATCTTATAAAGATCCCGGACAGTCTCGATCCGCGCGCCGCCGCGGTCTTCGCGTGCCCCGGGCCGACCGCCGTACACGCCGTAAGGCTTGCAAAGCAGGCGAATATAAACATAGGCAAGGACACGGTCGCCGTCGTGCAGGGGCTCGGTCCCGTCGGCTGCTTCGCCGTAATGTATCTAAAAGCTCTCGGCGTAAAAAAGCTTTACGCGATAACAGCGGGTGACAATAAGGAAAGAGAAGCGTTAGCGCTTAAGCTCGGCGCGGATAAAGTGTTTAATATAACAAGAGAAGACAAAGACGAAGTGACGAAAGAACTGCAGAAAGAAAACGGCGGTTTAGGCGTGGATCTTTGCTTTGAAGCGTCCGGCGCGCCCTCGGCCGTGCCGCAGGGGATGAATATTCTCCGCAACCGCGGCGCGTATCTTATACCCGGCCAGTACAGCAACAGCGGCGGTGTCGAGATACAGCCGCAGCTCATAACGTTCAAGGCTCTTCTGATGATAGGCTCGTCTCAGTATTCTATATGCGACGTAAAAACGTATCTTGAATTTTTGAAAGATCATATCGAGCTTCAGGACACGGTCCTCAAACTCGGCTCGTTTTATCATATTTCCGATACGAACAAGGCTTTTGAAGACGCGAAAGCCGGCAAAAACGTAAAAACGCTTTTAATTAAATGATATGACGGATATAATTGTATTTTCGGGTCAGAGCAATATGGAGGGGCAGACGGAAAAACTGCTTGACAGTTCCGTTGTACCGGACGCTTACGAGTACAAATACGCGACGGACAGCCTTGTTCCGCTCCGCGATCCTTTCGGAGAAAACTTAAAATACGACGGCACGGCGGGCGACGCGTACGAGGACTGGATGGGCATGACCTGGCACGCAAAGCACGTTTTAGGCGGCTCCGCGTACGGCAACAGCACGCTCATCGTTCCGTTCTGCCGCGTTTATACAGAAAAAACGCACAGATCCGTCGTCGCGGTCGGCGCGGCGAAAGGCGCGGAGACTATCGAGTATTTTATGGAAGGCGGCGCGGGCTTTGATATTTTAGTCAAAAAAACGAAAGCCGCGCAAAAGCATATATCGGATTTTTCCGGGAATATCTATCTTATCTGGCTGCAGGGCGAAAGCGACGCTCTTGCGTCAAAAAGCAAAGAAACGTACTTAAAACAGATAAAAGAGATGTCCGTATCGATCAAAGAAGAACTGGACCTCCGCCGCTTCTGTATCATCCGCGTCGGCAGATTCACAAACGATGATAAAGACCTGCAGATAATCGAAGCGCAGGACGAGATATGCAGAACAGATCCGTTTTTCCTTATGCTCACGGACGAGGCGACGGAAATGAATAAAATACCGGAATATATGAATCCGGAGGCGGCCGGCCATTTCAGCGCGGCAGGGCTTAAAAAACTCGGCTCTGACGCCGCGGCGGCGCTGTCCGATTCGGTCACGGGAGGTAAAAACGAATGAAAACAGTCATAAAAAGCCGTAAGCCGTACGAATCGGGCGAGGTGTTTACCGTCGCCGTGACGGATGATGACGGAGCGGAGCTGTCGACAGGAATATTCTTTTTGACCAATACGTCTTTCGGTATGGGCTGGATAAAAACGCTGCTCGTCTGCGGTCTTTCAACTCCCGTGCAGAACAGACGGCAGGGAAGCATCAGGCTTATGATAACCGATATGCAGAAGCTCGCCGCGGATGAAGGCGCGGCGGTCGCGCTTCTGCACCCGTTTTCGTTTTCGTATTACAGCCAATTCGGGTACGAGAGGGTCGCGGATCATTTGATCGCCGAATTTGATATAAAGGATATTGATTTCGTACCGCGCAGATGTAATTTCGTTCCGTACGGGCCGTCGCGCCTGCCCGATATGATAAAGATATACGATAAATTCAGCAAGGGCAGGAATCTGCTTATGCCGCGCTTTGACGAAAGCAAATATACGGGCGGCGGAAAACAGGCGTATATTTACTATGACGGCGGCGAGCCGGCGGCGTATATAGTCGCAACAGGCGAAAAAACGCTGTTTGTAAATAACTATATAAACACGCGGCAAAACGTCAACGAGCTTGCGTATACTAGCCCCGAAGCGCTTAAAGAGGTTTTCTCGTTTTTGCGTATGTTCGAGGGCGAATACGACCGCGTAAGAATGTTCGATCTTTCGCTTTGCTTTGAAGCCGATCTTATGCTGAAGCATTATGCAAAGGTCGATTATAAGATACTGCCGGATATTTCCGCCCGCGTGCTTAACACGGAAAAACTCTTGTCCGCGGCGGACTATCCGCAAAAAGAAGGTGCGTTCACGGTCTGCGTTAAAGACGGGCTTGATACCGTAAACGGCGTCTTCCGCGTCGAATACGGCGGCGGCAAAGGCAAGATCACAAAGCTTGACGGCGGACGTGAGGCGGATATAACGCTCACCGCCGGCTCGCTTGCGCAGATCGCATACGGTTACAGGCAGCTTGACGGACGGAGCGCGTCATACCTTGACGGAGTGCGGGTAAACGGAGACTGTGAAGATTTCTTCCGCGCCTTTCCCAAACGCCCCTGCGGCGCCTTTGAGCACTTCTGAAACGCGATACTCAAAACTGTATAAAAAGATAAAAGGGGCTGTCGTTAAGCAGCTCCTTTAACGTCCTTCAAGGGACAATTCATGCCGTCAGGCAATTCATGTGTCCGAAATGACCGAACACTTCGCCGTCCTCGTAAGTGACTGCAATTTTCATCTCAATTACATCGTATGATTATCATTTTAATTCCTGATTTTTATCTCCGCAAACAGGAATTTATGCATAAACCAAATCAAATTCTTCACACACCACTTTTGT
>DBWC01000062.1 GCA_002308615.1 Clostridiales bacterium UBA1248 | reverse complement strand
ATTATCTTATGCAGGACGCGTACAGACCCGTTATGGCGGCGTTCAAAACGACCAAGTATAATACGATAGATTACGTAGGAGGCTCATCAGAACTGTCTCTTCCGGTTTATATACTCGACGACACCGTATCTCTTAAAGGCAAGACGGCCTATGTGGTCATGACGGCTTATGACGAGCTGCTGCAAACCGTCAAAACAGAACGGTTCGACGGTGCCACGGGGGGAACTGTCAATAAAGCAGGAGAATTCAAATTAACGGCGGAACAGACGGATCACACGCCGCTCATCATAACGGCCGATCTGTACGTCGGCGGAGAATTCTACGATCGCACGTATATGTATTACAACTACGAGTACGAAAGCGGCAGTCTGTTCTATCTGCCGAGGACGACTTTACGGTACAGCGTGTCCGGCAACACCGTGACGGTCAAGAACACGGGCGACGTGCCGGCGATAGGCGTGAACATAAAGAGCAGCGCGGAGGACAAATTCGTCTGCTCGGACAGCTATTTCATACTGACTCCGGGACAGAGTGTCGACGTTACTGTAAACGACGTCAAGCTGTTTACTGGCGTTGACTGCTTCAACTTCAAGGATGCCGAAGACGTCACGCCGCCGACAGCGCCGTCAGACGTCAAAATAAGCGAGGTTAATCATGACAGCGTTAAAGTAAGCTGGAAAGCGTCGGAGGATGAGGGAGGCCTGTTCGGGTATGAGATCACGGCTGTTGACGGCGATATGATCATATCCGAAACGATACACAGATCAAAAACAGAGATAACGCTGACGGATCTGCCGGAGGCGACGGAATTTATGCTGAGCGTTACCGCCATAGACAACAACGGCAACAAAGCAAACTCCGGGCGCATATCTTTTAAAACGGCAAAGGACACGACAAAGCCGACGTTGCAAAGCGCGGATTTCACAGACGACGGAAAGATACGCGTCGTGTTCGACACGTATATGGATAAGGAAAGAGCGGAGGATATATCGCATTATCTGTTAAACAACGGCGCTTCGGTCACAAACGCGGTACTTGCAGGCGACAAAAGAACAGTTTTTCTTGAAGCGGACAACGTAGAAAAGACAAAGCCCTATACGCTCGGAATAATAGGTCTGACCGATACGAAGCTTAACAAAAACGATACGGGATATATATCCGTCGCGGTGGAACGCGGATTATATATGGCGGTCGATTTTGAAGCTGATGAAAACGGGATGTCATATACAAAAGGAAAGCAGCAGGCAACGCTGCAGGATATAAACGGCACGGCTTCGTTTACGGATAAAGGCGCCAAGGGAAGAGCGCTGGCGGTATCGTCCGGATACGGAGTGATCGTAAACGGCGTGGATTTTGCTTTTCCGGAAGGCAGCTCCGTAACGATGTGGATAAAGGGAAGAGCGAAAAGCGGCTTCAACCTGCTGCTTGCCAAGGGACCTAAGCAAACGGGACATTTTGAATTCTATACGCGCGACGGAGCGCTTTGGATGTACGCGCCGGACGTAGGCGACATAAATCTGCAGTACGACATAAACACCGGCTCCGCCGGCTGGCGTATGCTTGCGTTTGTCAGGGAAGATAAAGAATTAAAGGTATACGATTCCGGCAAGCTCGTTTCGACCGTAAATATAACGGGAAAGATCGCGGAAAAAACGTACGATATGTCGTTCGGCGTTCTGAACGAGGGAACGTTCGGCTTCGGCGGAAGTATAGACGAGGTTAGACTGTACGAGCGCGCTCTGACCGCCGAGGAGCTTGCGGACTGCGCCGAGCTGAAAAAGTCAGCTTTTGAATTTGAAAGCGACCTTATCCTGCTTGAACCGGGAGAGACCGCGCCGTGCGGATTTAAAGAGACGGATACGGAATATACGCTTTCCGTAAAAGGCTTAACGGTTTCTCTTGACAAAACGACGGTCAAGGCGGATTCTATAGGAGAGTCGGTCTTGTGCGCCGTATCAGAAGACGGCAGATATATCGCCATGACTTTGATCAGAGTGAAAGAGCACGAGGAGGAAACGACAGAGACCGAGCCGGAAACGGATACCGAAACGGAGACACAAGCGCCGCAGCCGACAGAGACAGCCGACGAAACTACAAAAGAAGAAAACAAAAACAGCGTCATGCCGTGGCTTCCGCCGGTTATTATAGGTGCAGTTCTGATATGCGCCGCGGTCATGGTTGTTGTGATCATAGTTAGGAAAAAAGCAAGTAAAACGAAATAAATAAGGAATATCCTGAAAGCGGCATATTTTTGATAAAGCAAAGAACGCTAAACGCGGTATATGATATGTGTTTATCACAAAGTGTAATTAAATAAAAATCCAAAAAATCAGTAAAACCGCTTGAAATTTTTAAGATTGTCTGCTATAATAACACTTATAACGAATATAAACGCAAAAGCAGTCTTGCGGGGACCGGATCAAAAAACACGTTTAATAACGCGGTATACTCGGTAAAAAATAATGAAGTTTAAGTTTTTTTCCTTGTATACGGTTACGCAGCTGCCGACACTGATTCTGCATATGATTTGCATCAATAATCAGGTTTAATTTAACAATATGAGGAGTTTTATATGAAAAAGGTAATTTCAGTATGCATGTCGTTTGTCATACTTTTAGCTGTATTTACATCGTCGTGTACTTTTTCGGCAATGTTTCCGGGCGACGTGAACGGCGATGGAGTATTAACTAACAAAGACGTTGTTATACTTTTCCGATATGTCGTCGGCGATACGAGCGGTGCAATTGCGGAAAACTGTGATTTCAATGACGACAACGAGATAAACAATAAAGACGTCGTAGCTCTTTTCAGAGCTGTAAGCAGCGTAGACGGCAAAATCTCTGCCGTAAAGAATATTATTTATTTAATACCGGACGGCGCCGGATTCGGAACGTATGATATTGCAAACGCGTATAAACAAAAATATGCAAAATCCGCCGTAAACGGGATCGTGGACGGTATAAAAGACACAGCGGATCACACTCAGGCAACGCAGATTACCACGAACGCGATCAAAGGGAAGACGGTGACCGGACTTTACCTCGATGAATATATGATCGCTACGGCCAATACGGATATGTATCATCCGCTCGGACACCCGGGCAACTCCGCAACGGACTCCGCCGCGGCGGGCACCGCGCTTCTGTGCGGCGTAAAGACCGACTATGTCATGGTCGGTATCGACCACGAGTTCAACCCCGTGGCGAACATTCTTGAGCTTGCTCGCCTTGAAGGCAAGGCGACGGGCGCCGTTTCGACAAAATGCTCCGTTGACGCAACGACGAGCGATATGACGGCTCACCTGCTGCGCCGCCCCGACCAGAACGGATGTGCGTATCAGGCTGACGTATCCGCGCAGATACTGAACAATAATATCGACGTTCAGCTGATGTACGGCACGGACGGCGGCAGATATCCTTACACCAAAGTATTTTCCGATTCCGTTCCCGTAAGTAACGACACAGCCGCAAATCACGGCTATACGGTAGTTACGGACCTTGCATCGCTTAACGACGCCGTGGCAAGCGGAAAAACGAAGATATTCTCTTCTTTCCAGATTGATTATCTGAATCTCGGCGCAAACTACGACATAAACGGCAAAAACTACTATACTTCAAGCGCAGCGTGGAATACCGACTACCAGGCGCATCACGTTCTTTACGATATAGACGCGCGTGAAGGCGACCTTACTCTTATGAATATGGCGCAGGCGGCGCTGAAAATGCTTGACGAAAACGTAAACGACCCGGACGGTTTCTGCCTCGTGATAGAAGGCGGCGCGATAGACAACGCCTGCGAGGGCAGGAACGTCAAGGAAGGCGTCGCGGAATATTTCGCGTTTGACGAGGTGTGGGGTTATTGCGTAAACTGGGCTATGCAGAGAGGCGACACGATAGTCGTCGCTTGCCCGGACCACGATTCCGGCGGCTTTTACAATCCTGAAAACAACGAAGGCGCGCCGAGACAGGGCTCAAAAGACTATGATTCACTTGACGATCTTCTGACTGCTCTTCACGACGGAACGGTAAGCGACATGACGACGCTTGACGGCTACGCAAGCGGTCATACGGCGCAGAACGTACCCGTATGGTTATATGCTCCTGATACGATAAAAGATAAGGTATTGAGGTATCTTGGACTTCCGGAAGACGCCGATTCTTCAAAGGTACGCAGCGGACGGTTCTATAACGGTTCCGTATTCAACACGGATTATCAGATCAACAACTCCGATATCGCGGGCGCGGTCGTTAAAGCCGCGGGGCTTATGACGTTTGACGAAGCGACCGATACTCTGTTTGTACCTGTTTACGATGCAAACGCGCCTGAAAAGTATAACTACGGAACGTATGACGCGGAAACCGGAGTATTCACCTTCTCAAACGGCGCGCGCGTCATACGCAACAGCCGGACCTATTACGATAAGGACGGCAATGAGTATACGTTATCGTGCGGACTCCCGATATTCCTCACAAACCCGGTAAGTTACCATACGGAAGACGGCACGGATAAAACGGTAGACCCCGGCAAAGCGACCGCCGTATTCTATATTCCGTAGGAAATTCTGGAAAACGCAGGCTGAAGTATTAAGTTTGACTGAATTTAAAGCCAATTAAGAATACTGTTTATTTAAACTTAAAATGTATAGTTATGCCTGTCTGCACGGTTATATCAGACCTAAAACTGTGCAAAGCGCATATTGCGGATCAGCGCTGCGGATCCATATCATAAAAAACGGCTTGACCGCAAAAATCTGCGGTCAAG
>DBWC01000117.1:2722-8361 GCA_002308615.1 Clostridiales bacterium UBA1248 | reverse complement strand
TAGGGGTCGGCGCCTCGACGACCCGTTAATTCGTATCGGGGAAACGGCGGGAGCAAGCCCCCGCCCTACCACCCGCGCGCTGCCCCATCTATGATGGAGGGGAACAGGGGGGTATGGGGGGTGGCGCGGTACGCGCCATGAGGGGTGGGCGACCACCCATTTTCGTCAGCGAAGCGACATCTTTTTCATTATATGAAAGCGGCGGGAGCAAGCCCCCGCCCTACGTATAAACCGATTTATTTTGCGGTATACCGCGGGAGGGTTGACCCCTCCCCTACGGATTTAATCCTGAATTCAGAATTTTTTAAGCGTTTCCTCAATGCCGGAAAGCTTTTCTTTATACGCCGCTAATTTCTTGCGCTCGCCTTCAATAACTGCCGCCGGAGCTTTGGAGACGAAGCCTTCGTTGCCGAGCTTCTTTTCGATGCGCTCTATCTCACCGCGCATCTTTTCCGCTTCTTTTTCAAGACGCGCTTTCTCCGCTTCCATATCGACAAGCTCGCCGAGCGGGATATAGATCCTCGCCGAAGGCGTTATTATACTTACCGCGCCTTCCTCCTCGTACTTATCGCAGAGAGCTACGTCTGAGGCAGACGCTAATTTCTTGAAGAACACGGACGTCTGTTCGTTGAAAGCGTCCTTATTATCCGTTACTATATGCACGGTCGCTTTCTTTGACGGGGCGACGTTCATCTCCGCGCGTCTGTTTCTGATGGCGCGTATCGCCTCTATGACCGCCGCCATATGAGCCTCGTCGTCCGTGAAAACGAGTTTTTCGTCGTATTCGGGATAAGACGAAATCATTATGCTTTCCACGTCGTGCGGAAGCGCCTGGTAAAGCTCCTCCGTTACGAACGGCATATACGGATGAAGCATTTGCAGCGTTCCGGTCAGCACGTAAAGTATCACGCGCTGAGCGTTTTCACTGTCTTCCTTATTATCCGAAAGCAGTCTCGGCTTGATGAGCTCTATATACCAGTCGCAGAATATATCCCACACGAAATCGTACAGCTTGGACAGCGCCACGCCGACCTCGAATTTGTCGATATTCGCGCTGACCTCGGACACGGTGCGGTTGTAAACGGACAGTATCCATTTATCCTCAACGTGCAGCTTGTCCGCATCCGGCAGAGCGCAGTTATCGACCGTCAGATTCATCAGAACGAATCTCGCCGCGTTCCAGATCTTGTTAGTAAAGTTTCTCGCCGCCTCTATCTTCTCATCCGAGAAACGCATATCGTTTCCGGGCGAGTTGCCGGTGGCAAGAGCAAAACGCAGGGCGTCCGCGCCGTATTTATCAATAATTTCGATCGGGTCTATGCCGTTGCCGAGTGACTTTGACATCTTTCTGCCCTGTGCGTCGCGCACTAAGCCGTGGATGAACACCGTTGAGAACGGCGCCTGTTTCGTCTGTTCAATAGACGAGAATATCATACGGGAAACCCAGAACGAAATAATATCGTAACCTGTTACTAAAACGTCCGTCGGGAAGAAGCGTTTGAGATCGTCCGTATCCTCCGGCCAGCCGAGCGTTGAGAACGGCCACAGAGCCGATGAAAACCACGTATCGAGCACGTCTTCATCCTGTCTTACGGGCGCGCCGCATTTCGGGCAGACCGTTATATCCTCGCGGGAAACGGTCATTTCGCCGCATTTGTCGCAATAAAACGCCGGTATCCTGTGACCCCACCAGAGCTGGCGACTTATGCACCAGTCGTGCAGGTTTTCCATCCAGTTGATATACGTTTTTGTAAAGCGCTCGGGCACGAATTTGATAGATCCGTCCTTTACGGCGTCTATCGCGGGCTGTATCATCGGGCCCATTTTTACAAACCACTGATCCGAGGTCAAAGGCTCGACCGTCGTGCCGCAGCGGTAGCATTTGCCCACGTTGTGAACGTGATCTTCCGTCTTTACCAAATATCCGCCCGCTTCAAGGTCTTTTAAGATCGCGGCTCTCGCCTCGTATCTGTCCATGCCCTCATACTTACCGCCCTCGGCGTTTATCTTCGCGTTGTCGTCCATCACGCGGATGACGGCTAAGCTGTGGCGCTGACCG
This sequence comes from Clostridiales bacterium UBA1248, assembly GCA_002308615.1. Taxonomy (GTDB): domain Bacteria; phylum Bacillota; class Clostridia; order Oscillospirales; family CAG-272; genus UBA1248. The sequence continues at coordinate 6,302 of DBWC01000117.1, read as the reverse complement.
ACCATAAAGTCGTTCGGGTCGTGCGCCGGCGTGATCTTCACGCAGCCTGTACCGAATTCAAGATCGACGTAATCGTCGGCTATAACGGGTATCTCACGGCCTACGAGCGGCAGTATGAGCGTTTTGCCGACGAGATGCGTATATCTTTCGTCAGCCGGGTTTACTGCGACGGCGGTATCGCCGAGCATCGTTTCAGGTCTCGTCGTGGCGACGGTCACGTATTCGTCACTTCCCTTTACAGGGTATCTGATATGCCAGAAATGGCCGGCTTCCTCCGCGTATTCGACCTCGGCGTCGGAGAGCGCCGTCGTGCATTTCGGACACCAGTTTATAATTCTGTAGCCTCTGTAGATAAGTCCTTTTTCATAAAGATTGTTGAACACCTCGCGCACGGCGCGGGAAAGTCCGTCGTCCATCGTGAAACGCAGTCTGTCCCAGTCGCAGGACGAGCCGAGCGTTTCAAGCTGTTCTATTATGCGGGAGCCGTATTTGTTTTTCCAAGCCCAGACGCGCTCCAAAAACTTATCGCGTCCGAGATCGTATCTTGTAAGTCCCTCGTTTACGCGGAGATTTTCCTCAACCTTTATCTGCGTGGCTATACCCGCGTGGTCCGTTCCCGGTACCCACAGCGCCGCGTAGCCTTTCATTCTTTTGTATCTGATCAGTATATCCTGCAGCGTCTCGTCAAGGGCGTGGCCCATGTGGAGCTGACCGGTAACGTTGGGAGGCGGGATAACTATCGTAAACGTCTCCTTTTCTTTATTGTCGGAGGGCTTGAAGTATCCCTTTTCACGCCAGTTTGCGTATATCCGCTTTTCCACCGACTGCGGATCGAAATTCTTTTCAAGTTCTTTCATCGTCTTCTTCCTTTCTGTAAAATAAAAATCCCCGTCCTGTTCAGGACGGGGATAGCCGTGGTACCACCTGATTTTACGCGCATAAAACGCGCCTCATTACACCTTAACGCGGTCAACGTCGGCGCTTAATCGTTTCCTTTCTGCGCCGCTGCTCCGGAATGACGGGGCGTCTGCCGTACAACGCGCTTCCAGCCGTGGCGCGTCTCTCTGGCTGCGGTTTTACAACGCCTTTATTTCCATCGTGGCATTTTGGGCATTATAACATACATTTTTTTGTTTGTCAAGATTTTTTATTTCAAAATCCGCTCATAAACAAATTGTTAATCATTCTGCAATAAAAATTCCATTATAAAAGACCGTACGGGGTTGATTTTTTTAAATTCTTAATATATAATATTTTTTATACAATATTTTTTTATTAACGGAGCATTGATATGAAAAGAGAAAAACCCGTATTCACCGGGGCGGGTACCGCCATCGTCACACCGTTTAAAAACGACGAGGTAGATTACGACGCTTTAGGCAAGCTTATAGATAACCAGATCGCAGCCGGCATAGACTCGATAGTCGTATGCGGTACGACGGGCGAAGCATCCACGCTGACGGATGAAGAACACAGAGACGTTATAAAATTCACGGTAGAGAAGGTCGCAAAAAGAGTTCCCGTTATAGCCGGTACCGGCTCGAACGACTACGCTTACGCTGTCGACCTTTCCCTTCACGCGTGCGAGGTAGGAGCGGACGCGCTGCTGCACGTCACGCCTTACTACAACAAGGCGTCTCAGGCGGGTCTTGTCAAATACTTTTCAAAGATCGCGGACAACGTTACAAAGCCCGTTATACTCTACAACGTGCCGTCGCGCACGGGCTGCGCCATAGGCATTGACGCTTATAAAGAGCTTGCACAGCATCCGAACATAATAGCAACAAAGGAAGCGTGCGGCGACATCTCTTTCCTTGTTAAGCTTTTCCACGCCGTGGGCGATCAGATATATATTTATTCCGGCAACGACGATCAGATAATACCGATAATGAGCTTAGGCGGCAAAGGCGTTATATCCGTTTTGTCAAATATCGCGCCCGCCGTGACGGTCGAGATGACGCACGCGTGCTTGAACGGCGATTTCAGACGCGGCGCGGAGCTTCAGCTTGAATATTTGGAGCTTATAAACGCGCTGTTCATGACGGTCAACCCGATACCGGTCAAGGTCGCTATGTCTATGCTCGGAATGTGTACGGACGAGCTGAGACTGCCTCTCTGTACGATGTCCGACAAAGAAAACGAAAAACTGAAAAAAGTTCTTTTGCAGTACGGAGGAAAGATCAAATGATACGCATACTTTTGGTTGGAGCAAACGGCAGAATGGGACGCGCCGTATCAGCCGCGTGCGGCGCGGATCATACGGTAGTCGCCCGCGTGGACTCGGTGATATCCGACGGAGTTTACAACGATATTTCCTTTGTACTTGAAAAATGCGACGTTATACTTGACTTTTCATCACATTTATATACGGCAACCGTGCTTGATTACGCTGTCAAAAACGAGCTTCCGGTGGTTTTGGGCACGACCGGTCACAGCGACGAGGAGCTTGCGCTCATAAAAAAGGCGGCGGAAAAGATACCCGTGTTCAGATCCGGCAATATGTCGATAGCGGTCAACGTCTTATGCCGTCTTGCCGCGGGCGCGGCGAGCGTGCTTGACGGTTTTGATATAGAGATAATAGAAACTCATCACAGAACAAAAGTCGACGCGCCGTCCGGCACCGCGCTTATGATAGCCTCTTCAATAGAAGAGATCGTCGGAAAGCGCGAGCACGTTTACGACCGTACGGAACGCTCCGAAAAACGTCCCGCAAACGAGATAGGAATACACAGCGTAAGAGGCGGAACGGATATAGGCGAGCACGAGGTGATCTTCTTCGGCAACGGTGAACGCCTGAGCATAAAACACGTATCCGAGGGACGCGAGCTGTTCGCTCAGGGCGCTCTGCGCGCCTGCTCGTACATCATGCAGAAGTCCGCGGGTTATTACGATATGCGTACGCTTCTTATGGAATGCGGTCCGGAGAGCAAAAGATGATAAAATATACTAAAATGCACGGCTGCGGAAACGACTATATATACGTCAACTGTATGGGCGGAAAACTGCCGGATCATATTTCCTCCCTCGCCGTGAAGATCTCCGACAGGCACAAGGGCGTGGGCGGAGACGGACTCGTTCTTATATGCCCGTCTGAGAACGCGGACGCTTTTATGCGTATGTTCAACGCCGACGGAAGCGAGGGAAGAATGTGCGGCAACGCGATCCGCTGCGTGGGAAAATATTTATACGATAACGGAATAGCGAAAAAAGATAATATAGATATTGAAACGCTGTCCGGTATCAAACATCTTAAAATGAAGGTCGAGGACGGCGTCGCCGTCGGCGCGCGCGTCGATATGGGCGCGGCTGTATTCGACTGTAAAGAAATACCGGCAAATTACGACGGGGAGTGTATAGGACAAAAGGTCAAAGTCGCAGACGGCGAATACGAGGTCAGCCTCGTTTCAATGGGTTCTCCGCACTGCGTCGTATTCTGCGACGACCCGGATGCGCTCGAGCTTGAAAAGATCGGTCCGCTTTTTGAGCGCGATCCGCTGTTCCCCGAAAGAGTCAATACGGAATTTATAAAGAAGACCGACGGCCACACTCTGCGTATGCGCGTATGGGAGCGCGGCTCGGG
>DBWC01000117.1:0-2654 GCA_002308615.1 Clostridiales bacterium UBA1248 | reverse complement strand
GGTAAGTCTTATCGGCGGCGAGCTCGTCATAGAATATACAGAACAAACAGTCTTTATGACCGGCGAAGCCGTCACCGTGTCTGAAGGCGTGTATTTCGGAGATATATAATGAAGCTTAACAAGTACTACGACGACTTAAAGGACAGCTATCTTTTTCACACCGTTGCGGTAAAGACGGCTGAATATGCAAAAGCAAACCCGGACAAAAAAATAATAAAGCTCGGCATAGGCGACGTTACAAGACCTCTCCCCGCCGCGTGCGTGGAAGCCATGAAAGCGGCGTGCGACGAGCAGCTTACGGTCGCAGGCTTCAAAGGCTACGGGCCGTACGAGGGCTTTGATTTTCTGCGCGAGGCGATTTCGGACTACTACGCAAAAAGAGGCACTAAAGTCGGCGCGCACGAGATATACGTTTCCGACGGCGCTAAAAGCGATATAGGAAACATACTCGATCTGTTTGACCGCGACAATACGGTGCTCGTACCCGATCCCGTTTATCCGGTCTACGTCGATACTAACGTCATGTGCGGCAGAAAAGTGATCTACGCAAAAGCAAACGAGAAAAACGGATTTTTACCTATGCCGGACAAAACCGTTTCAGCGGATATAATTTACATTTGCTCGCCTAACAACCCGACAGGCGCGGCTTATACGAAAGAAGCCTTGAAAGAATGGGTAAAATACGCGCTCGATAACAACGCCGTAATTTTATACGACGCGGCGTACGAGGCGTTCGTCACGGATCCGGCACTCGCGAGATCTATATACGAAATAGACGGCGCAAGGCAGTGCAGTATAGAATTCTGCAGCTTTTCCAAAAACGCGGGCTTCACAGGCGTGCGCTGCGGCTACTGCGTCCTGCCCGACGAGCTTGTGATAAACGGCAAAAAACTCGCCGATATGTGGTTAAGACGCCAGTCCACGAGATACAACGGCGCGCCGTATATCATCCAGCGCGGCGCGGCGGCGGTCTTCTCGAAAGAAGGTCAGGCGCAGGCGGCGGAAAATTTAGCTTATTATAAAAAGAACGCGCAGATCATAGGTGAATGTCTTGACAGTCTCGGAATCTATTACACCGGCGGCGTCAATTCGCCGTATATCTGGATGAAATGTCCGGATAATCTGGGCTCGTGGGAGTTTTTCGATCTGCTTTTATCCGAATGTCAGGTCGTCGGCACACCCGGCGAGGGCTTCGGCGAATGCGGCAAAGGCTTTTTCCGTCTGACTTCATTCAACACTCACGAGAACACCGCGGAGGCGGCGGAACGCATACTGCGCCGCTTTAAGAAATGAGCAGAATAAACGTGGTTGGCGCCGGGCTCGCCGGATGCGAGGCGGCGTATCAGATATCAAAGCTCGGCGTTCGGGTGGATCTGTATGAGATGAAGCCGGAAAAATACACGCCTGCGCATAAATCGCCGCTTTTCGCGGAACTTGTATGTTCTAATTCTTTAAGAGCCGCGCGTGTTACCAACGCCGTGGGACTTTTAAAAGAAGAAATGCGGATAGTCGGCTCTCTTATAATGGAAGCGGCGGACAACAGCAGGGTCGAAGCCGGCGGCGCGCTCGCCGTTGACAGAAACCTGTTTTCCGGATATATAACCGAAAAGATAAAAAACGACCCGAATATAACCGTCATACCGGGCGAGGTAACGAAAATACCGGACGGTATAACCGTAATAGCCACAGGACCGCTTACGTCTGACGCGTTATCCGCCGAAATAGCGGCGGTGACCGGCGCAAAACAGCTCCACTTCTTTGACGCGGCGGCGCCGATAGTCTCCGCCGAAAGCATAGATATGGGTAAATGCTTTTATCAGTCAAGATATGACAAGGGCGAGGCGGCGTATATAAACTGCCCTATGGATAAAGAGCAGTATCTTGCGTTTTATAACGCCATAATAAGCGCGGAAAGAGCGGACCTGCACGGATTTGAAAAGGATCCCAAAGTATTCGAAGGCTGTATGCCCGTCGAGGTAATGGCGAAACGCGGTGAGGACACTCTGCGCTTCGGACCGATGAAGCCCGTCGGCATAACCGACCCGAAAACGGGAGAAGAGCCTTACGCCGTCGTACAGCTGCGCGCGGAAAACAACGAAAGAACTATGTTCAACATCGTAGGCTTTCAGACGAATCTCACGTTTCCCGAACAGCGCCGCGTATTCGGTCTTATACCGGGTCTTGAAAACGCCGAATTTTACCGCTTTGGCGTGATGCACAGAAACACGTATCTGCAGTCGCCCGGGCTGCTCGGCTGCGATTACGGGATGATAAGCAAACCGGGTTTATATTTCGCCGGACAGATGACCGGCGTCGAGGGTTACGTGGAATCGACGGGATCGGGACTTATAGCCGGGATGAACGCCGCAAGGCGCGCGCTCGGACTTGAACCGGTCATTTTCCCGGACACGACGGTGCTCGGTTCAATGGCAAAATATATATCGTCATCCGACTCAAAGGACTTCCAGCCCATGAACGCGAATTTCGGTATAATCGCGCCCATTACGGAAAAGGTCAGAGGCGGCAAGATAAAGCGGTACGAATACTACGCGGAAAGAGCGATAAGAGAAATTAAGAATTTTGTAGGGGAGGGGTCTCCCCTCCCGTTGTAGGGCGGGGGCTTGCTCCCGTTGTAGGGCGGGGGCTTGCTCCCG
>DBWC01000079.1:9440-15168 GCA_002308615.1 Clostridiales bacterium UBA1248 | reverse complement strand
TACTTCCTTACGAAGTACACCGCAAGGGCGTTTTTAATATTGCAGGGGGTCGGCGCCTCGACAACCATTAACTTATATAACGTAATCGGTAATGCAGTCATACCAGTGGACGTACGTTTTCCCGTTAACGGTCAGGCGTTCGTTATCGGGCAGCATTTCGCTCCACGTTTTTTTATACCGCTGCAAGCACCATTTATCGGGATTGAATCTGCGCCACAGTACCGTTTTTCCGTTTTTGTCAAGGAACTGTTCGGACAGGATGCCCTCGTCGTAGGTGCCTGTGTCTATTACGCAGACTGTATCGTATTCTTTGCCGCCGATCCTTACGGTATAGCGTCCGACGATATCGAGCAAAAAGTCTTTTCCCTCGCTCGTGATCTTATCGCCGTCCATGCTGATAATGCCTTTTTGCTTCAGTTGCACTTCGTTTCCGCAGTTATCTTCGCCGTAGCCCCAGTTCGGCAAAAATTCGTCTCCGTCAAGGAACGTATAGCACTTTTTTACGCCGTTTTCGTAATGGCTTTCGGCAAGGATACGGCTGTGCGTGTCCGTCAGCTGCGCTATGAATCTGCGGTCCACGGTGAGAACGTCGCCGTCTTTTTCGGTATCTGCTCTTACTCTGTTCGGCTCCATCGGCTCGTACTCTTTCGCGGTGATCTCAACGCCTTCGATACCGTGTATCTCGGCTCTGCCGACGACCTCCATATCGCAAGTTTCCGTGCGGCGGCGCTGCGGCAGATCGTACGCCGCCCAGGTCAGTTTTTCCCCCTGCTTCGGCACGATGAACCAGCCCATCATCTCTTCCCATTTTACTTCAAACGGTTCTTTTTCGGATCTTGTAATACTGTATTCCGGCAGAAATTCCGGCATTTTGTTCTTTTTCATATTTTTTTCTCCTTTCGTTATCGGGTCATACGGATATTCCCGCCTGAAATTCGCTTTTGCGGTGAATAAGCGGCTTTTGACGGTGCCGAGCGGGATACCGAGCTTCTCGGAGATCTGTGCCTGCGGCATCTGTTTGAAAAAGTACAGATAAAGTATCTGTTTATCCTTATCTTTGAGCTTTTCAAGTGTTTCCCGCACGACGGATACGGTCGTTATACCCTGCGCGCCGTAGGAAAGCTCTGATTCGCGCAGCTCGTCGATCGGAATTTCCAGGCATTTTGCTTTATCTCTGAAATAATCATTGCATTTATGTCTCGCAATACCGAGAAGCCACGGTTTAAATAAACTTTTATCTTTCAACCCGTCAAAGCTCTGAAACGCCGCTATGCAGGTCTCCTGCAGCACGTCGTCGGCGTCGTGTCTGTTTCCGATACGAAATCTGAAAAACCGCTGCAGAACAGACATTTCTTTTTTCAGCAGCTCTTCAAAATCGCCCGTAATACTCACCTCGCTTTCAAGTAGGATCAAAACCGGTTTCACTTATATAGTCGGAGAAAAACCCTGAAAGGTTCAGTTTGCCCTGAAATTTTTTTGCCGTCGAATTTCTCCGGCGGCAAAGCTTTTAACCGTATATGATGATCTGTTTATTCGTGCAGGGGATGATCTGCCCTCCCGTATGCCTCCCCACAAGGCAGGCGGCACGGCTTTGCCGTGACGGAAGGAGTTCCCCTCTCCTTCAGGCGCTTCGCGCACACAATTCTTCGCGCAGGGACGCCGATTTTATTCTTTATTCTTTCTTATTTATTATATGTTCTTTAGGACGGGCGATCAATGATCGCCCCTACCGTCTTATTTCTGAATTCTTATTTTCTTCTCTTCCGCCTCAAAAACCCCGCCCTCATACGTACCGAGCTTCACAGTCCGTATTTCTCCTCTCGGGATACCGTCCGCTTTGACTCTGACGTACAGAAAATGCTTCGTATGCCCGTAGGCGTATCCGTTATCCGTTTCTTCAAAGAGGACTTCCGCTTCCGTGCCTTTGAGGTTTTCGGCGTCCTTTTTGTTTATCTCATCCTGGCGTGCGGCAAGTTCCGCGGCGCGGCGCGTTTTCGTCTTTTTGTCAAGCCTGTTTTTCATAGCCGCGGCTTCCGTTCCCTCCCGCTCGGAGAACGGAAAGATGTGCGCGTGGACAAGGTTTGCAAAATCAAGAAATTCAAGCGTTTTTCTGTGGTCTTCCTCGGCCTCGCCCGGGAATCCCGCTATTATATCCGCGGAAAATCTTATTCCGGGTATGCTTTTGCGGCAGGCTTCCATATTTCTGTACAGCATTTCCTCGTTGTATTTGCGTCTCATGGCGGCTAATACCGCGGAGCTTCCGCTCTGAACGGACAGATGCAGATGCGGCATAAGGCGCTTTACCTCCGCCAGCTTTTCCGACACCGCCGGCGTCAGATACGCGGGGTCGATAGAACTCAGCCGTATGCGCGGAGGGCATTTTATATCATTCGTTTTAAGCAAAAGCGACAGAAGATCCGTGTTCGTATCGCGGCCGTACGCGGACGTTTCTATACCCGTCAGCACCGCCTCGGGATAACCGGCGTCGTTAAGCGCTTCAAGCTCGGCTAAAATATCGGCTTCCGCTCTTGATACGACGTTTCCGCGGGCGATGCGTATAAGGCAATACGCGCATTTTCCGTCGCAGCCGTCCTCTATCTTCACAAACGCGCGCGTCCTCTCCGTATGCGGCGCGAAAAGCGGCTCGAACGGAAGAGTTGACGGCGCGGGCAGATCGGATTTTTGAACGTCAAAGCCGTTTATATAGCGCTCCGCCGCGTCGACCGCCGCGGTCTTGTTGCGCGTGCCGCAGATAAAATCCGCAAAGTCCTTTAAATCGTCGGGCTTTACCTGGCTGTAACAGCCGCAGGCTATTACGAAAGCGTCGGGATTTATCGTTTTTGCGCGGCGTATGAGCTGTCGCGATTTTCGATCGGATTCCGCCGTGACGGTGCAGGTGTTTATTATGTAAACCGAGCATTTTTCGGTAAAATCCCGCACGTCCCAGCCGCGTGAGAAAAGAAGCTGCGCCACAGCGTCGCTTTCGTATTGATTTACCCTGCAGCCGAGCGTGCAGATACCGACTGTTTTTTCTCTCATTATTTATCGACCTTTAATCTCGCCGCCTCGTCCGGATCGGGCGTGACGACGGCGGAATAATTCTGATGGTATATCACAAAGCCGGGCGCCGAGCCCGCGGGCTTTTTTACGTTTCTGACCTGTGTATAATCGACTTCGACGTTCACACCCTCGCGCTTTGACGAATAATACGCCGCGAGGCGTGCCGCCTGCGTAAAGTCCCGTGCCGGCGGCTCGTCGCCGTCCTGCACCATTATAACGTGACTGCCCGGAGCGTCTTTGACGTGGAAAAACCAGTCGAAGCGCGACGCTTCCTTGAGAGTCAGGCGGTCGTTCTGCAGGTTGTTTTTGCCTACGTAAACGTCGTACCCGCCGTCCGTTCTGAAGTGCATCGGGCGGTTTTTGACCGCTTTTGCTTTTTTTGCGTCTTTTCCGCGTTTGGCGTAGCCGGTCTCGTACAACTCCGTCCTTAACTGCTCCAGATCGTCCTCCGTCTCGGCGCGGGACAGCGCGTCCGACACGGTTTTTATATATTCAAGCTCCGCTTTAGCCTGCTCGCCGCGCTTTGCGGCTTCGGTCTTTGCGGTCTTCGCCTTGTTGTATTTTTTATAGTATTTCTGTGCGTTTGCCGAAAGCGAGACACGCGGGTCGAGCGGTATGCTTACCTCCGGCGCGCCGTCCTCGTAATAGTTTTGCACGGTCAGAGACGAGCCGCCTTTTTCCGCTCTGTAAAGGTTTGCCGTCAAAAGATCCCCGTACAGACGGTATTTCTCCGCGTCCTCGCATTTCCTTAGATCTTCTTCAATATTGTCAAGCTTCTTTTTTATATGCGCCTCGGATGCGCTTATCAGACGCAGAACGTCGCCGCCGCGCTGTTTTATGCGCTCAACGCTCTCGCGCTCGGCGTAAAACACGTCGATGCACTCGCTTATAGTCGCAAAGCGTTTTATTTCCGCGCCCTGCCCGTACTGGCCGAGCTCGAATACGGAATAATCGACCGGTTTTTTGCCGTCGTAAACTATGCACGGCGAAAATTCGGCTTCTTTTATGCGCCGCATGAAATTGCGGAACACGGCGTAAAGCGCGGCTCCGTGCTCACGCACCGGTCTGCCGGACGCGCCTGCGATATACGCCGCCTCACGCGACAGAAGCGGCGAGAAGCCGCGGAAACATTTGACAAAAAAACCGTCCGCTTCAAGCTCCGCGTATTTTTCACACAGCTTTGCAAACTGATCCGCCATAACGAACGTCGGTATCAGCTTATCCTGCGGGGGCGGCGCCTCGTATCTCATGCCCGGGAGCACCTGCCGCTTTGACGAAACCGTCATGTCAACGGGTTTTATGCAGTTTATAATCTTTCCGTCGGCGTCCGTCACTATGACGTTGCTGTATTTGCCCATTATCTCACAGTATATATACTCTTTTCTCGGATAACCGAGCTCGTCCGTCGCGTCGAATTCTATTTTTATGACGCGCTCAAAATCCGGCTGCTCTGCCGATATGAGCCGCGCGGAATTCAAGTGCTTGCGCAAATGCATACAAAGCGCGCTCGCCTGCGCGGGGTTGTCCTTTACGACGTCCGTTATATTGACCTTCGGTATGCTTGACGACGCGGAAAGGCACAGCTTTACGCTGCGCCGGTCCTCCGTGCGCAGATTGAGCACTATCTCGTCCCCGGTCGGCGCGTTGACGCGCTCGACTCTGGCGCCAGACAATTCTTTATTTATCTGCGAAACGACCGCCGCGGCTGTAAAAGAATCATACGGCATACTGTTTTACTCCGTAAATCTCGGTATATTCTCCACTTGCCGCCGATACTATCTCGCACAAGCGCTTAAGCACCGGCTCCTCGGATTCGTAATGACCGACGCAGATCAGATTCATACCGTCGTCCGCCGCGTCTGTCGCGTTGTGATACTTTACCTCTCCGCATATAAACACGTCCGCGCCTTTTTCTTTTGCTTCGGGGATAAAATCCTCCGCCGCGCCGCCGCAGACCGCGGCGACGTGCACCTTTTCCGTCGCTTTTTCGACAAAGAAATGAGCCGGACCGAACAGATCTTTTATATCCGATGCAAGCTTGTCAAACGGTATTTCTCCTATATCGCAAAGTCCGGCGCATCCGCCCTCTCCGAATTTTGCCGAAGGCGTAAAGCCGAGCTTTTTGCAAAGCATATCGGACACGCCGCCGTCAAGTGCGTCAAACCGCGTGTGGAAGCTCATGGCGGCGATGCCGGCGCGAGCAAGGCGAAGCGCCTTTTCCGACACGACCGACTCGCCCGAAAGTTCTTTCAGCGGCAAAAAGATCAGCGGATGATGCGTCACTACCGTATCAAAGCCGTTTTTTTCGGCGTATTCTATAACTTCGTTTCTCACGTCAAGCGCTATAAGTATGCGTTTGCTCTCGTGATCTTTATACGGAAGCACGGACAACCCGTCGTTATCCCATTCGCAGCTCAGATGCTGCGGTATTATCTCGTTTAATTTTTCATAAAGCTGTCGGGTTTTCATATTTTCCTCTCAGTTCCATAAGCACGGCGCGTTCTTTTTCCGCGTCTATTTTGGCTTTAGTCTTTCCTTTTATTATCTTCTCGTATTTTGCGATATATTTTTCATAAAGCGCCGGGACAAGCTCTTTGTCCTCGTGATCCCGCCCGGTCTCAAGCTCGGCTTCGGTATATTTTTGGGCGTTGTTTGTATATCGGCAGGT
>DBWC01000079.1:0-9433 GCA_002308615.1 Clostridiales bacterium UBA1248 | reverse complement strand
CGCCTGTCTTCCGACGCCAGCCGCTCGCGCTCTATCTCAAAACCGGCTGACAAAAGATACTTGCGCAGCTCGTACGTACACGTCATCGGCTGCAGGATCAGCGTTATTTTGTCCGTGCGGACGAACGGCGCGCGGCCGATTATATCGGATATAAGCTCGCCGCCCATACCGGCTATGACTATCGCGTCCGGGGCAAATTCCTCTGCGCCGTCAAGCCCGTCCGCGAGACGCAGGACTATCTTATCGGACAATCCGGCTTCCGCTGCGTTTTTTTCGGCTCTGTATAGCGGCCCTTTTCTTACGTCGGACGCGTACGCAAAGTCCGCCTTGCCCTGCCGTACAGCGCAGATGGGGATGTACGCGTGGTCGCAGCCTATATCGGCAAGTCTGCATCCGCGCGGCAAAAGGGAGAGTATAACGTCAAGTCTTTTCATATATCACCCTCCTTTTTCTTTTTGATTTTATCATATTTTTGATAGAAAATCAATAGCTTTTCCGTTTTTGTATAAAACAACCCTTGAAAAACGGGAAAAATTATGGTACAATGAAAATAACGCAAGAAAGGAGATCCGTCTGTGAAGAAAAAAGCGTTTAAGGAAAGGTTTGTTGATTATATACTCATAACCGCGGGCAGTCTTATATTTGCCGTCGGCATTTCTCTTTTTCTCGATCCGAACGATCTCGCGCCGGGCGGCGTTTCCGGTATCGCCATAATCATAAGCCATTTCTGGCAGCCGGTAAACGTCGGCGTGATAATCGTTTTGCTGAATATACCTATTATGATAGTCGGCGTCATAAAATTCGGATTCAGATTTTTGTTTTCAAGCATTTACGCCGTCGCTGTATCGAGCGCGGCGATGGAGATACTCAGCAGGACTGTAGGAGCGGTTACGGACGACAGACTGCTCGCCGCCGTAGCGGGCGGAGCCTTGCAGGCTATCGGCATAGGCATGGTGTTCAGAGCCGGGGCGACGACCGGCGGCACGGATATAATCGTGCGTCTTCTTAGGCTCAAATTCCGTTATCTGAAGACCGGCACGCTGTTTCTCGTAATCGACGGCGTTATAATAGTCGTATCCGGAATAGTGTTCAAGGACTTAAACGTTGCGCTTTACGCGGCGCTCTCCCTGACGGTATATATGGCGGTGTTCAACGCCGTGCTTTACGGCGGAGACGGAGCGCGTCTCGTTTATATCATAAGTTCCTCAAAGGAAAAGATAGCGGAACGCATAATGAACGAGCTTGACGCCGGCGCGACCGTGCTCGAAGGCAAAGGCGCGTACACCGGACAGAAAAAAGAAGTGCTTATGGTCGTTTTACGAATGAGGAGCCTGCCGGAAGCGCGCGACATAGTGCGTGAGGAAGACAAAAAAGCGTTTATGATAGTCACCCGCGCCACGTCCGTTTTCGGCGAGGGCTTCAAATCGCACGACGAAGAAGATCTGTAGAAAATTACGAATTAAGAATTCAGAAAACAGGATAATGCTTGTAGGGGAGGGGTCTACCCTCCCGTTTTCTTAATTAAAACAGGGCGATCATAAATCGCCCATACGAGCAGAACGTTGAGACGCCGCCCTCTTAATTCTTAATTCTGAATTCTTAATTCTTTTATCTCTCTTTTTCCCTCTTCAACCTGAACTCGACCGATCTCTTCAGATATTCCAGATATTCCATATCCCTGCACATCGCTTTGCCGACGTCGTCGGAGAGCTTTGCAACAGGTCTGCCGTTGACGTACTGCAGCTTTATTACGATGTTCAGAGCGTCCTCGCACGTGTCGTTCGATACGAACGTACCGATGCCGAACGAGACCTTCGTCTTGTCGCAGAAATATTCGTGCAGCTTCTGTGCGCGGTCAAAATCAAGGCTGTCGCTGAACAGAAGCAGCTTTGTCTTCGGGTCGGCGCCGTAGCTCTTGTAGTGTTTTATTATCTTTTCGCCCCACGCGTACGGGTCGCCGCTGTCGTGGCGCACGCCGGTGTAGTTGTTGACCATCGAGCGGTTGAAATCAAGTAAGAACAGGTCGGTCGTTACCGTATCGGTCAGCGCGGTTCCGTTATCGCCCTTGTACTCGTCGTACCAGTCCTGCATCGCGTAGTGGTTCGTGTACGCAAGCGGTATGGAATCAATGCCTTGATACATCTGCACGAACTCGTGCGCGTACGTGCCTATCGGCGTCACGTTGTATTTCATCGCAAGATATACGTTTGACGTACCGACACAGTTTTTAGTTTCCTGACAGAAGCGGCGCACAACGACATCCTCCCACTCGCGTGACAGCCTGCGTCTGCAGCCGAATTCCGCGAATTTGAACGTGTACGTCCCGTCGTTGAACGCCTTTATTTTCGCGTCAAGACGCTCTTTCGCGGACGCGACCAGCTTGTCGTAATCAAAATTGAACCTGAAATAGACCTCGTTTATTATTTCAAGCAGATAGATTTCAAACTGCATCGCGGAGAAAAGCGGTCCGTCGACAACGACGGAAAGCTCGCCTTCATCGGATAATGAAACCGTGACGTAATCTCTTATCGGATGCCAGAGACGCAGAAACTCTACGTAGTCGTTTTTGATAAAACGTATGGAGCGCAGATAATCAAGCTCCTCTTTTTTGAAGCGCAGAGAGCAGAGATGATCCACCTGCCCGTTTATCTCCGCCGCCATCTCGGGCGTGAAAACGACGTCCTTGTTTCTGCACTTGAAATAATACTGACCGCATAAGTCCGTGTGCTTGTGGAATATGACCTGATCCATGTTGAACTTATACAGATCCGTGTCAAGTAAAGATTGTACGATAGGCTCAAGTTTCATTGTTTGATATCTCCTTTATATTACTATGCGATTTATAATTTTTCTTCGTCGTTATTCCCTGCAAGCAAAGCAATCTCGCGCAGTTTTTCTTCAAGCAGTTTCTTGTCCGGCAGCTTCAGCGTGTAATCCGCGACCATCGCCGGGGAAAGGCTGCTGCTGAGAGCGTATTCAACAACCGCGTCGTCTTTATATGTGCATATGATCAGTCCGACACTTGGGTTTTCTTCCGGTTTCTTGACATCCCTGTTCAGCGCTTCAAGATAGAAATTCAGTTGACCGAGATGTTCCGGTTTGAACTTGCCGACCTTCAATTCTACCGCGACAAGGCAGGACAACGCGCGATTGAAGAAAAGGAGATCAATAAAGAAATCAGTGTTGCCAACCTGAACGCGGTATTCCTCGCCGACGAACGTAAAGTCTTTGCCGAATTCCAGAATGAACTTTTTCAGATTGGCAATGATCGCTTTTCTTAGATCCTTTTCTTTGAAATCCTCAGGAACGTCCAAAAATTCCAACACATATGAATCCCGGAACGCACCGACCGCCGGATGACGCTCGATCAAATCCTTGTTTTTCTTTTGCGAAAGCATCGTTCGCTCGTAAAGCATACTGTCGATCTGCCGTTCAAGCTCGCGTTTCGCGTAACCGTTCTGAATGCACAAGCGTATATAAAACTCTTTTGCTTCGTCGGTTTTGCAGCCGGTCATGATCAGCAGATTATTCGTCCACGAAATTTCTCTCACCAATGGTGAGAGTTTTTCGTTGTCGCGGTACGTTTCGTAAAACTGCTTCATCCGCCACAGATTCTGCGCGGAAAAGCCGCTTGCAGACGGATACGTTCTTTTAAGATAGTCGGCAAAATCCTGCACGGTGTTTTTGCCCCAACCGTCGTTTTCGCCCTTTTCGCTGAGGTACTGTCCGATTTGCCAGTACATCTCGATCATCTCTCTGTTTACGGCTCTGATCGCCCGCATTTTCGACTTTTCAATTATCGCGATTATGTTGTCAAAATCGTTATTGTAATTGACAATATCCGCCATTACATTTCCTCCGTTCTCATACCTTTATCATGCGCATTTCAATTTCTCTCACCAATGGTGAGAGAATTATCTTTTTATTTTTCTGCATATTAACAGCGCATGATTACTCATGCCGGTGCAACTTTCATGGGACGCCATTTGATCGTACAAAGGTTTGATAAGCTCGAATTTTTCATCAGACGCCCTATCGACGTATTTCATGATGATAAAAAAGTCAACTCCTAAATTAAGGATCTTTTCAAACTCGTGCTCTTGTGTCAGACTTTCCATATCCTCGGGCGTGGTGTACCAGTAA
Organism: Clostridiales bacterium UBA1248; assembly: GCA_002308615.1. Taxonomy (GTDB): domain Bacteria; phylum Bacillota; class Clostridia; order Oscillospirales; family CAG-272; genus UBA1248. The sequence continues at coordinate 5,290 of DBWC01000079.1, read as the reverse complement.
AGCCCGGGCTTTTCATAATCAAACCCGTCCTCTAACATTTTGTTGCCCGGTTCATTCGGATAATCCGTAAATTCCGTACTGATACACGCGCCGGCGTAAAGCCCGATTTTGTTTATGTAGGAAAACGCCGCAATACCGTTCGGCTTACAGACGCAACGGCATTCTTTAATTACCGCCTCTCTTTCGTCAGGTGACAAATGATAAAGCGGACCGAGACAAAGAACGACGTCATAACTGTTGCTTTCAATATCTTTAAGGTCAGCAGCGTCGCCAACAGAACAAGTCAGATTGCAGTAACCGGACTCCTCGATCTTTTTATGAAATATCTCAATATGCGACGGAACTATATCTATACCGCAGTATTCTTTACATTTGTCCGCGTAATACATGCCGTAATATCCCGTGCCGCATCCTATTTCCAAGATTTTTGTTTCTTTTGTTATATACGGCTCCAAGTGTTTTTTGGTGTAATAGAATTCTAAAGAAGACGCGCGGGATCTTTTGTGACGGTTTTCTTCTTTGCTGCCGTCGCCGTATTGTTTCAATATCAAATCCTTATTGTTTGCCATTTTTTCACTCTTTTTCTGAACTGTTCTTAATTCCAGATGGAGAGACCCCTCCCCTACAATCACGTTCTTCCGAAGCGTCTTTCCATAGCCGCACGGCTCATTCGAAATGCCACGGGTCTGCCGTGCGGGCAGTACGTAATTTCGGGGTGTGCGAAAAGTTCAGCCAAAAGCGCTTTTATCGCTTCCTCGTCGTTTTTGTCGCCGCCCTTTATCGCGCCTTTACAGCACACCTGATAAAGCGCGCGCTCAAACAACGCTTCCTTCTGATGCTCGGGCGCCGCGCCGTTGTCCGCCAGCTCCGCCAGCATTCCGGCGAAAAGTTCTTTTGCCTCGTTATCGTCCAGATTTGCCGGGGTCTGATCTATGTCTATCTCCCCGCCGGACAGCTCATAGCCGAAGCCGGTCGCGGCAAGCTCTTCTCTGTACGTCTCTGCGATATCCGCTTCCTGCGGCGTTACCGGTAAAGTTATCGGCAGCATACGCATCTGATACGCCGCGGAGCGCTCTTTCATCGCTTTTTTCAGCGTCTCGAATCTTATCCGCTCGTGCGCGGCGTGCTTGTCTATTATCAGAACGTCGTCGCCCTGTTCGACGAACAGATACGTGTCAAACGCCTCACCTATGTATCTCCATTCGGTCTGCGGCTCGAGCGTTGTCGCCTCCGCCTCAGCCGGGCGCGGCTCGCCGTACAGATCGGACGTGTGGACGTTTACCGGTTCACCTTGTTCGGCAAACGAAGGCGCGTGCACGTCGGATACGGTATCAACGCGTTCCACCTCTGATACGGGCGGTGTGAACGGTTTTATATCCGGCTTTTTATCAAACGCCGTAATTTGTTTTACTTCCGTTTTCGTATATTCGTCCGTGACGGGAACAAACGGCGAGATCCTGCTCTCCGCTATCGGAAGCTCCGGGCGCTGACCGGAGAAAACGCACGCTTTTACGGCGTAATAGACCGCGTCGAAAACCGGTCTGTCCGACGAGAATTTCACCTCCGTCTTCGCCGGATGGACGTTCACGTCGACCGACGCGGGATGCACGGTCAGAAACAGGAACGCCGCCGGGAACTTTTCCGCGGGTATAAACGAGACGAGCGCCTGTTCGAGCGCGGACGATATGACGCCGCTTCTCACGGATCTGCCGTTTATGAAAAACAGCTCCATCGCTCTGTTCGTGCGGCTCATTATCGGCGAGCAGACGGCGCCCGTGACAGATATTCCGTCCGATTCGCCGTGAATTTCAATAAGCTCCGCGGCAAACTGTCTGCCGTAAACGGCGTAGACCGCGTTTTTAAGCTCTCCGTCGCCCGCCGTGCCGAATCTTCTGACGCCGTCCGATATGAGCGTAAGCGAAACGTCAAGAGACGACAGCGCCAGCTTTTCGCACACCGACGCGACCGCCGCCGCCTCCGTTCTGTCCTGCTTTAAGAATTTGCGTCTTGCCGGAACGTTTGAGAAAAGCTCCGACACGGTGACGACCGTTCCGTCGGCACAGCCTGCCTCGGCGACCTTTGAGCAGACGCCGTACGTTACGTTTATGCTGTGACCGGTCGTATCCGTTCTGCGCTTTGATACTATTTTCATACGGCTGACCGCCGCCGTCGCCGCCAGAGCTTCGCCCCGGAAACCGAGCGTGCTTATTGCGGCAAGATCGTCGCCTGTTGATATTTTGCTCGTCGCGTGGCGCAGGATACAGCGCGGCAGATCGTCCTCCGACATACCGCAGCCGTCGTCGCTTACGCGTATCATTGAAATACCGCCGCCGCGTATCTCAACGGTGACTTTTTTCGCGCCGGCGTCTATTGAATTTTCGACGAGCTCCTTGACAACCGACGCCGGTCTTTCAACGACCTCGCCCGCGGCGATAAGGTTTGCCGTCTTGAAATCAAGAACGTTTATAATTGACATTTTACAAAAGCCCTTTCAGCTTTCTCAGTAAATCATACGCTTCAAGCGGCGTCGTTGTGTTAAGATCCACCGCCTCTACCGCCTCGCGTATCTCATCCGATACGACCGTTTCCATGGTAATGTTTAAATCTTCCAGCGTTTTCGCTTCTCTTGTGCGCTGCCGCTCAGGCATTTTAGCTTCGATCTCGGCTAAAACCTCGCGTGCGCGCTTTATTACTTTATTCGGAACGCCTGCCAAGATCGCAACTTCTATGCCGTAGCTGTCGTTTGCCGCGCCGCGCACTATTTTACGCAGAAAACTTATCGTATCACCGCGTTTTTTCGCGGCAATGTTGTAGTTAACTACGCCGTCAACGGTGCCTTCCATTTCCGTCAGCTCGTGATAATGCGTTGCAAACAGAGTTTTGCAGCCTATCTTCGCCGCGGTGTATTCAACTACCGCACGGGCTATCGACATACCGTCAAACGTGGACGTTCCTCTTCCGATCTCATCGTAAATTATAAGGCTCTTTTTGCTTGCGCGCTTTAAAATGTATGATACCTCGTTCATTTCAAGCATGAACGTTGACGTTCCGGACGCGAGATCGTCGGAGGCGCCGACGCGGGCGAAAACTCTGTCGCACACGCCTATGACCGCCTCGGTCGCGGGGACGAAAGAGCCGATCTGCGCCATAACTGTTATAAGCGCGACCTGGCGCATATACGTGGATTTGCCCGCCATGTTCGGACCGGTTATAAGGAGCATACGGTTCCTGTCAGTGTCAAGATACGTGTCGTTCGGCACGAACGGCTCGTCAACAAAGCGCTCCACGACCGGATGTCTGCCGTTTTTGATGTTTATAACGTCGCCGTAGTTGACCTCGGGCTTCACGTACCCGTATTTTTCCGCGGCTACGGAAAGCGAAAGCAGCGCGTCAAGCCGTGACAGACTGTCCGCAGCGGCTCTTATGCGGGCTATATTGTCGCAGAGATGTTTTCTTATCTCGCAGAAAAGGTCGTATTCGAGCTTTACCACTTTGTCCGACGCGCCGAGCATCGACGACTCAAGCTCTTTCAATTCCTGCGTTATATACCGCTCGCAGTTTGCAAGCGTCTGTTTTCTTATATATCGCTCCGGTACGAGGTTTATAAGTGATTTTGTAACCTCGATGTAGTAGCCGAAAACGCGGTTGTACGAGACGCGCAGAGTTTTTATACCCGTTTTTTCGCGTTCCGCCGCCTCAAGCTCCGTTATCCAGCGCTTGCCGTCCTTCATTATGCTGCGCAGATAATCTATATCCGCGGAGCAGCCGTCTTTTATGAATCCGCCCTCGCGTATCGAAAACGGCGGCTCCTCGACTATAGATTTATCTATCAGCTCGACGAGGTCGTGCAGATCGTCCGCGCCCTCGTTCAACTGTTTTATAAGCTCGCTCGGACAGCCGGAAATGAGCTCTTTTATATAAGGCAGCTTTGACGCGGACTGCGCTATCGCGCGCATATCGCGGGCGTTTGCCGTCTCGTAAACGAGCTTTGATGAAAGACGCTCCAGATCGAGCACGCCGCGCAGAGCTTCCGACAGCTCCTCGCGCACCATAAAGTCGGAATACAGATCCGTCACCGCGTCCTGCCTGCGCTGTATCTCGGCGACCGAGTACAGCGGCAGCTCCACCCATTTGCGTAAGGTTCTGGCGCCTCCCGCGGTCTTCGTATAATCGAGCGCCCAGAGGAGCGAGCCTTTTTTCTCGCCCGTCCTCATAGACTCGCAAAGCTCCAGATTCCTTCTCGCGCCGGCGTCAATTTCAAGATTTCCGTCGCCCTCGTACAAAGAGAGCGTGTCCATGAAGGAAATATCGGTCTTCTGCGTCTCTTTTATGTAATCTATCGCCGCTCCGACGGCGCAGACGAGCGCGGTCGGCAGTTTTTCGGTATTTTCGTCCGGAAACTGCCTTTTGCACGACGCGGCGGCGGAGAGCTCCCAGAAACGCTCCGGCTCGTTTTCGTCCACCATACAGCCTAAGCGGTTTTTTATATATTCGGAAAGCTCCGGTTTTTCGGACAGCGGAAAGCTCGTTATTATCTCTTTCGGCAAAAACGCAGCAAGCTCGTTTATGATCCTGCGCTGTATATCGTCTCCCTCTATCGTGCAGGCGCCTATATAGCCCGTTGAAACGTCGGCAAAGCAGACGGCGGAGCCGTCGCCGCCGGAATAAACGGCGCAGACGTAGTTGTTTTTGTCTTCGGTAAGCATTTCGGATGAGGTGACCGTGCCCGGAGTAACTATACGGATGATGCCGCGTTTGACTATGCCCTTGGCTGTCGCAGGATCTTCCAGCTGCTCACAGATGGCGACCTTGCAGCCGTTTGCTACGAGCTTTGCGATATACGGCTCAACGCTGTGGAACGGAACGCCGCACATCGGCGCGCGCTCTTCCTCACCGCAGTCCCGCCCGGTGAGCGTCAGCTCAAGTATCTTTGACGCGGTCTTGGCGTCGTCAAAAAACATCTCGTAAAAATCGCCGAGACGGTACATAAGGATATGGTCCCTGTACTGATTTTTTATCTCCATATACTGCTGCATCATCGGGGTCATATATTAAGCCTCCAATATTTATAAAGTGGTTTTTAAATTAAGAATTAAGAATGCAGAATTCAGACGGTAGGGCGAGCATCGCTCGTCCGCATTTGACAGCGTATGTAAACCTGTTTATTCCGTAGGGGTCGGCGCCTCGACGATCCGTTTTCGCGCCCCCTCAATCTCGTTTAGAGATTGTGGGACCGGGGTTCCCCGTTGCGAACTCGTGAGCAATGGGGGTTCCCGGGAGGGGACAGGGG
>DBWC01000126.1:19474-41144 GCA_002308615.1 Clostridiales bacterium UBA1248 | reverse complement strand
GAAAAACATCCTTATGCCGGTCGGGCCTTATGCGTCAGCCTTTTTTCTTATCCTTTATACGTGCTTATGAATCTGAACAGAGCGATAACGTCTTTGTTGTTCGCCTCGCCGTCGCCGTTGAAATCATGGTGTTGTTCGTCGTTTTTTTCACCGTATGAAACGTATCTGAACAAAGCGACGATATCCTTGTTGTTCAAAAAGCCGTCGCCGTTTATATCGGCTTTTTTCTTTGCCGGATCATCCGGCGCAGGTATGTTTGCGGAAAACACGGATATGAGATTTTTCTCGTTCGTATCAGGGTTTACCGCGTAAACGTAAACCGCCTGTTTGCCGGTCTTCGCCGTTTCCACGGTATTGTTGAATCCGTGGCTGCTTCNNCGCAGCCGTAAACGTTATCGACGTCGGGTCTTGACGTGTTTGCGACAGTCTCGGTACTTATGTCCGCCTCGCTGTCCGAAAGAGGAGCGCCGACCGACACGTATACGTTAAGTGAAACGGAGGTATCGCGCGTATCAAAACACCAGCCGCGCACTTTGACACCGCCCTTGACAGCCTCGTATTCGTCAAGGCAGGCGTTCAGATACCGGCAGCTTTCATCTTCTTCGTAATCGGGTCTGCATATATAAACTATGTAGGTGTCGCTTATGCTGTGCGTTTTGTTCGCCACCGCGCCGCCGTTAGTATCTATGCCGACAAGGCTTGAGTTGCCTTCCACGGTGTAGACCGTTTTGTGCTTGTAATCCGTTACTATTCCGACGTGATTGGTGGGATTGTTGTTTCGTGAGCTTTTGAAATAGATTATGTCGCCGGGCTGAGGCGTATATAAGCCCGCCGCGACGTCCGCGCGGGAATAAGCTCTGCCGCGCGTCTGGAACCATTTGAGTCCGTCCGGGGTGAACGCATGCTTGGGGATGACGGACGTCGGCACGTTTGCAGCGTACGCGCACCAGGATACGAAAATGGCGCACCACATATCCTGCATACCGTACCATCTGCCGTATTCCGTGTAGTTTCCGCTGCCGTTTACCGTACCGGAAAGTTCTGTGCTTTTGCCGCCCTCAAAATAGCCTATCTGAGATTTTGCTATATTTACGATATCCGTGCGCTTATCGCCTGTGGTCTCTACCTCGCACAGCTTCGTATAGTACGGTCCCGATTTGTATGAAGACGACCCGTTATACGTAAGCGCGCAAACGCTTTGCGACATAAACGAGATTATGAATATTGCGGCAAGAACAGCCGATAAGGCGTGTATGGTTTTGATTTTCATTTGTCAGTTTCCTTTGTTTTCTTCACGTACCTTTGCAACGTTTGCCTGATGGCCTTTCAGCGTTTCGGCGTACAGCATCTCGCCGTTTTTGCGAGATACGAAGAAGTTGTAATCAGTATCCGCGGGGTTGAACGCCGTATATATCGCGGACCAGCCGGGATTGCATATCGGACCCGGCATAAGTCCGTCGTAAACGTACGTATTGTACGGATCGTCAAAATTAAGATCGCTCTGCGTTATGTCCGTTTTGTGCTCGCGTATGGCGTAGAGCACGGTCGAGTCGCATTCAAGCTTCGGATACGTATTGCTGTTTTCCAGTCTGTTGTGTATAACGCTTGAAACAAGCTCCATATCCGAGTTGAAATAAGCTTCCTTCTGAATGATGGACGCTATCATCATAAAATCGTCAAGCGTGTAATCCGATTTATCTATAAAGGTGTAGAATTCCTGAGTAAGCTTAGTGTCAAAGTTGTCAAGTATCTTGTTTATTATCTGGGTCTCCTCCCAGTCGGAGTAGAAGTAATACGTATCAGGAAACAGATATCCTTCAAGTCTGTAGCGGCGGCTTTCGTTTTTCGGCTGCGCGTCAAGTCTTTTTACGAATTCATAATCGTACTGCCCGTTTTCGATTGCGTCAACGAAGCCTTCCCTCGTCCCTATGCCCTCGCTTATGAACAGATCGATTATCTCGTCTACCGTATAGCCCTCCGGTATCATAATCGTAACGATGCGTCTTTCGCCTGTCTGCGCCAGAAACATATTTATCAGGCTGTCGTAATTCTGCAAAGACGACGCCGTATACGTTCCGGGTATGAAATTCTCGCCCTCGTCAAGCTTTAGCCTGGCGTAAAGACGGAATATCGCCGGGTATCTGATAATACCCTTTTCCGCCAGCTCGTTCGATACGTCTATTATCGTCGGATACATACCGAGATCTATTTCCGCCACGCGCTCCGTTTTCTGCAGAGCAAACACGTCGTTACCTACGGATAGTATGAAAAACGACGCCGCGACGGAGATCAAAAGTATAAGCGTGATATATATAACGGCGATAGTCACGCTGTATATCGCACTGCGGCTCTTGTATTTCAGCTCCTGACCCGTCTCGTCTATCTTCTTTTTTCTGACGCGCAGAGGCTTTTTTACGTTATCATTATTATTTGACATACTTATATTTCCTTTCGGCAAACTATTGTCCCGACCGCATAAAGCCGGCAAATACGGCAAAGCCGAGACAAAGAAGAAATCCCGGAGATACCACGGATATCAATAAAGAACGCAGTCTGTCGTGCAGCGGAGGGAATTTTTCGTTTTCAGCCTCCGGCTGTTTTGCCGCGTAATATTCAAGCAGTCTCTGTGCTCTTGATAAGGAGAAGAACAGAAACAGAAGCATGGCGCAAACGAACACGAAAACGAACGGTATGAGGTTGTCTGCTTTGTTCGCCGCCTCGCTCAATATCTTTTGCGAGAAGACCGACATAAGATTATACAGAAAATGCAAAAGCATTGACGCAAAGACAGATCTTGTTACCTCGTATACGAGAGCGAGCACCGCGCCGCATAAGAAATACGAAAAAAACGACGACATTGAAAAATGCATAAGCGAAAACAGGGCTGAGGAGAGTATAACGGCTCCGAAAACGCCGTGTTTCCTGTATTCTCCGTAAATAACGGAACGGAACGCTATCTCCTCGGTCACAGCCGGCAAAAGACAGTATATGACTATGATATATATGACGCCGGGTATCGTTATTTCCGCGGGATCGGCGTAATACGCGCCGGAAACGCCGTTTGATTTAAGTCCGATCAGCACGGATGCGCAGAACATGAAAACGGAAGCGCACAATACCAGAAGGACGGACGATGCGCCGAACGGACGGAAGCCCATGTCTTTATAGCTTATCGGACCTTTGATCCTTTTATATATTATTGACGGCAAAACGAACACGAGTATCTGCGTGACAAAAGCAAACAGCAGCGTCGTCGCCGTGATCTCATTTCCCAATTTGATATAAGACGCCGCGAATATTATAAGAAATACTACAAGCGCGAATACCGGTGTTATATGATAATCTTTAATTTTTGACAAATGTGAGGATACCTCCCTCCGTGACCGTAAAATCCGCCTGCAGATCATACTTGCCGTGCGGAACGGTATCAAGCAGAAAATCGGAAAAAGTCACAGCCGCAGCCGTGCCGTTATATCCCGATAAAAACCTGTCGTAGTAGCCGCCGCCGTATCCTATGCGGAAACCGTTCTTATCCGCGGCGACAGCCGGTATGAAGCATACGGAGCATGACAAAGCGGCTGTATCGAATAATTCAAGCTTCCCGTCCGGCTCGTTTATGCCGTACGTACCGGATGACAGCACGGACAGATCGGTAACGTAATGGAACGTCATCTCGCGCGTGGCTTTTATACAGCGCGGATACGCGATCCGTTTGCCGTCAGAGAGGGCTCTTTCCGCCAGATATGACAGATCCGGTTCGTCGTTTAACGCCGCGTACAAAAGCAGAGTATCGTAATATTTATAGGATACGGAATTTATGATATTCTCGCATATCCTTCTGCTTAGCCCGGCTCTGACGTCCTTTGGCATCGCGCGCCTTTTTGCCAGACACAGCTCCCTTAATTCGCTTTTTTCCTTTTTTATACCGTAAGAAATCATAAGAACATTATACTTTTGCCGATTTTTTCCGCTGCGTCCCTGCTTTTCAGCGCGCTTATAATAGCAAGCCCGAAATCCACGGCGCAGCCCATGCCCTTGGCGGTTATGATATTTCCGTCTGTCACAGTTTTATCTGTAGATACGGACGCGCCGTACAAGTATTTTTCAAAACCGGGAAAACACGTCGCTTTTTTGCCTTCTAAAAGTCCGAGTCTGCCGAGCACGGACGGCGCCGCGCAGATAGCGCAGAGAATCCCGCCTTCAACAGCCGTCTTTTTTACAAAATCGCATACGGTCTCGTTGGCAGCAAGCGTTTCCGTGCCGACGCCTCCGCCGGGCAGGACAACGGCTTCCGCCTTACGCTCGTCCGCTTTGAACCCGTCAAGCGTCATATCCGCAAAGAACGTGATGCCGTGAGGCCCGCTCACCTCTTTGCCGGGGATCCCCACCGTTACGACTTCAAGGCCGGCGCGGCGGAGCACGTCAAGCGTTGCAAGAGCCTCGACCTCTTCAACGCCGTTTGCGCAAAACATATATATCATGGCTTCTCCTTTATCATTCCTGCTCGTCCGTGCCGTATTTGGCTTCAAACTGCTCGCGCGACATAATAAGCTCACGCGGTTTGCTGCCGTTTGCGCCGGAGCATATTCCCATCTCTTCCATCCTGTCTATTATCTTTGCCGCCCGTCCGTAGCCTATCGACAGCTTGCGGTTGAGCAGAGACGTGGCGACCTTTCCCGCGTCGAACGATATTTCGATAGCCGACAAAAGCAGTTCGTCGTCGCCGGAATCCGATCCGGGCAGAGCGAGCTTTTTCTTGCCGTCGCTTATGTTCTCGGCTTCTTTATCTATCTTCTTTATCGCATCGTCGCTGTAATTTGTCTCGATACCCTGATTCTTGATGAACGAAACAACGGATTCGACCTCCGACTCGGAGACGAAAGCGCCCTGCAGACGCGTAAGCTTCAGCGCGCCTACCGGCTTGTAAAGCATATCGCCGCGGCCTATAAGACGCTCGGCGCCGCCTTCGTCAAGTATGGTCCTTGAGTCAATCTGCGAGCCCACGCGGCACGCGATACGCGACGGGATATTGTTTTTGATCGTACCGGAGATGATAGTTACGTCCGGTCTCTGAGTACCTATTATAAGGTGCATTCCGGCGGCTCTCGCCTTTGCGGCTATACGTGCTATGGAACTCTCAACGTTGTCCTTTGAAGTTGCCATAAGATCGGCAAGCTCGTCAATTATAATAACGAGAAGCGGAAGCTTTTCCATATCCGGCTTATCCTTCGCCGTTTCGTTATAGCTGAAAATGTTTCTGCAGCCCGCGGCTTCAATAAGATCATAGCGGCGCTCCATCTCCTGAACGAGCCAGTTGAGCGCGCCTGCCGCTTTTTTCATATCCGTTATAACGGGAACGAGCAGGTGCGGAATACCTATATACGGCGCAAATTCGACCTTTTTCGGGTCTATCATTATGAGCTTGACCTCGTCCGGTTTCGCTCTGTACAAAATGCTGACGATAAGGCTGTTTATACAGACTGATTTACCCATACCGGTCGCGCCGGCGATTATCATATGAGGCATCTTTTGTATGTCAAGGAACGTGGGGGAGTTAGAGACGTCAACGCCCAGCGCGCAGAAGACTTTGCTTTTTGCGGCTCTGAATATATCCGTGTCAAGCAGAGTACGGATATTTACGGTAAACGGCACCTTGTTCGGCACCTCTATGCCTACCGTATCCTTGCCCTCGATAGAGCTTTCAAATCTGACGCCTCCCGATGCCAGAACTCTTGCCAGATCGTCTATAAGATTACCGATCCTCGATATTCTGACGCCCGGAGCGGGTCTTAATTCATATCTTGTTATCGTAGGACCGCGCGAAATATTTTCCACGGAAACGGTTATGCCGAAATTCGCCAGCGTGTCGACGATCTTTCTCGCGTTGCCGTTAGCCTCCTCGTTGCTTATGCCGGAGCCTTTGGCGTCCGGAAGAGAGAGCAGCTTCATCGGCGGGAATCTGTATACGGGCTGAGGCTTTTCCTTGGGCGGCTGTCTCTGCTCCTTCGGGGTCAAGTCCTCCGTATTCGTTCCGACTACTTCTTTTACCGTATCAAGCTCGTCCTCTTCGTCTTTTTCCTCCGGGGTGGGCTTTTTGACCGTCTTTTTCGCGGGCTTGTCCACAAGTATGCCGTCTTCCAGGAATATTTCGGCGGGCTTTCTTACAAATTGATCGACTCCCTCGTCGTCGCTGTCAAGAAGCTCGTCCAGCGCGTCGCGTTTTTTTGGGGTGATCTCCGGTTCGTTGTCAAAATCATACGCTTTTTTGTTGTGTTTTTTTGAGGCTTCTTCAAGCACCGCGTCGGCGCTTTCTTCTTCGGCTTTTTCTTCCTTTTCAGCGTGCGCCGCTTTTCTTTCCGCGGCTTTCTTCTTTTGACTGTCAATCAGCCTTGACTGCGCCTGCGCTCCGGCTTTGACCTTCTTTTCAATAAACGAGGCGATCGCCGCGGGCGTTATGCCTATGGTCAGGCAGAAGAATATGATAAAAAGCAAAGCGGATAAAATGCCGGTGAACACGGCGCCGAGACCGCCTCTTAAAAGCTGAGCGAGCGCTCCGCCTACAACGCCGCCGCCGGAAAACGCGGAACTCTTTGAAAAGAAATCGGACGCGGTAAGCACAGACTTTTCAAGTGAGAAAACTCCGCAGAACACGGCGAAGAACAACAGCGCCAGATGTCCCCATATGATACAGAATATAAGTCTGCCGTTTTCATATATGCGTTTCAAAAACACCGAAAGAAGGATAAGAAGCACGGGTATCAGTATCGACGATACGCCGAAAACGCCGAAAAGTCCCGTTCTTATCCCGCGTCCGACGACGCCGGACGCGTCCGGGAATATGTAGCAGAACAGCAAAAACAGCGCCGTCAGACCGATCGCAAACTGGATAATGCGTATAACGGCGGTATTGTTGTCACGGCCTTTTTCAGCCGGCGTTCTTACGTTTTTTGCGGTATTCTGTTTTTTTGCTTTTGTTTTCCTTTTACTGGCCATTTAGTTTCCTTTCATCCGGCGACGCCCTTATAAATCGCGAAAGCGCCGACGGCAAAGCAGTATATTGAGAAATATCTTAGTTTGGATCTGCCGGATACGAACACGAGAAGCCTGATCGCAAGGAATCCCGCCGCGGCGGATACGATACATCCGACGCCGTAAACCAGAAGCGTCTGCATATCCGGTCTTGAACTTATCAGCTCGGGCGCCTTGAGCACGCACGCGCCGAGTATCGCGGGTACCGACATGATAAAAGAGAGCTTCACCGCGTCCGCTCGCTTTATGCCGCAGAGCATACCGCCCGTTACCGTCGCGCCGGAGCGCGATATGCCGGGGACGGTCGCCAGCGCCTGAAACAGTCCCATCCCTAAAGCGTGGCGGTATTTGACCGTGTTTGACGTAACGGTTTGATCCTTGCACAGATCGGCGATGATAAGCATCACGCCGTTTAGTATAAGCAGCGCTCCGATAGCGGCGGGGTATAACGAAAGAGTTTCCGATAACTTGCCCATGCCGCAAAGCGCCGCTATGACAGTCGGCAGCGTTGCGACAACCGCAAAGACCGCGATACGCTCGTTATATTCGAGCGCGTCGAGCCTGAATCCGCCTTTTATAAGCTTTTTCGGAGCGGAGAACAGCCCCTTAAAAACTCCGTGCAGATCTTTTTTATAAACCGCGAAAACGGCGGCGAGCGTGCCGAGATGAAGAAGTACGTCAAACCCGGGATAGCCGTCCGGCGATATAAGCCCGAGCAGGCTATGGCAAAGCGCCAGATGCGCGGAGCTTGATATCGGAAGAAATTCCGCGGCTCCCTGAATTATTCCGAGTATCACGGCAGATAATATATCCATAATCATATCCCGTTTATTATTATGATATGATTACCGTATTCTATATTATAACAAAAATAAAGAGATATTTCAAGTATGTTGATAAATTTTTTTATGAACGGAATTCATAAAGACGAAAAAAAGCTCTCGCTGTGCGGCATTTTTGCGTTGATCGCGGGCGTTTTAAACGGTTTTATAGGCGTAGGAGGCGGCGTTCTGATGCTTTTTATTCTCAAAATCATATACAAAAACGACGTAAAAGCCGCGTTTGCCGCGCTCCCCGCCGTTATTTTGCCGATGACGGTCATGAGCGCCGCGCTTTACTGCATAAGAGAGCCGGATATCGTTATCAAAGCTATGCCGCTGATACCGGCGGCTCTGGCGGGAGGCTTTGCGGGTGCGCTGTTGTTCGAAAAAATAAAAAGCAGAGCGCTGTCTCTTGTATTCGCTTCCGTAACGCTTTTTGCCGGCGTAATGGCGACGGTAAAATGATTTTTTATTCTTTTTTTACACATCTGATATGCTTTATAACGTCAGTCTCCTCCGGCATGGGAGCCGGAGGAGGCGGAATACTGACGTTGTATTTGTCCGCGTTTGCGGGTACGGCACAGGCGACGGCGCAGGGGATCAACCTGTTTTCTTTTACGTTCGCTTTGACGCCGTCTTCGATAATGAACTTCATACGGTACAAGCCGGATATCAGACTCATATCGTTTCTTACGTTCTGCGGAACGGTCGGATGCATCTTAGGCTCCGTGCTTTCGTCTTACGCGGCGGATACGCTTCTGCGCAGATGCTGCGGCGCGTTTCTCGCCGTCGTAGGCGCTCTGACTTTAGTCAGAGAGGCGAAGGAAGTGAAGAGTTAACAGTGAATAGTTAAGGAGTCGGCAGAGCCGACGTTTTGTGCGCTTCGCGCATTTGGGCGGTACCGCCCGTCAACACTCCCAAGCCCCCTCTTTCCCCTCCGCTCAGGTTGTCAAAACAACCCGAGGGGGGCAGCGGACACCGTTTCTCTGAATTCTGAATTCTTAATTATCTGACCGCTGCCGCAAGCGCCTGTTCGAGATCTTCTATTATATCCTCGTAATGCTCGAGTCCGACGGAGAGACGCACCATTCCGGCGTTGATGCCGGCGGCGACGAGCTGCTCGTCGGTAAGCTGTCTGTGCGTCATGGAAGCGGGATGCAGCACGCAGGTGCGTATGTCCGCGACGTGTACCTCGCGGCACGCCATTTTAAGCGCGTTCATGAATTTCTCAGCCGGTCCGCGTCCGCCCTTTATGTCTATCGAAATGACGCCGGAGCAGCCTTTCGACAGATATTTTTTCGCAAGCTCGTGATATTTGTCGTTTTCAAGTCCGGGATAACGTATCGTCTCGATCGCCGGATGATCTTTCAGATAATTTGCGACCTTCATCGCGTTTTCGCAGTATCTGTCCATTCTCACGGCAAGAGTTTCAAGCCCTATGTTGAGTAAAAATCCGGAGTTTGCGGACGGATAAGCACCGAGATCGCGCATGAGCTGCATACGGGCTTTTCCTATGTACGCCGCGGGGCCGAATTTCTCCGTATAAACAAAGCCGTGGTACGATTCGTCAGGCTCTACGAGCTCCGGGAATTTGCCGTTATTCCAGTCAAATCTTCCGCCGTCTACTATAACGCCGCCGCCCTGAAGAGCGTGACCGTCCATATATTTCGTTGTGGAATGAACGACTATATCCGCTCCGAATTCGATAGGCTTGCAGAGGACAGGCGTAGCAAACGTGTTGTCTATTATAAGCGGAACGCCGTGTTTGTGGGCGATCTTTGCGAATTTTTCAATATCAAAAACGGATAACGCGGGATTTGCAAGCGTCTCGCCGAAAACGAGGCGCGTGTTTTCCTTGAATTTTTTATCTATTTCTTCCTCGTCCGCGTCCTGATCGACGAAAATACACTCGATACCGAATTTTTTGAGCGTAACGGCAAACAGATTGACCGTACCGCCGTATATTGCCGAGGCGGATATTATGCTGTCGCCTGCTTTGCAGAGGTTGAGCACGCTCATAAGGCTCGCCATCTGGCCGGACGAAGTGCACATGGCGGCTACGCCGCATTCAAGGTCGGCGATCTTCTTTTCAACGCAGTCTACCGTCGGGTTTGAAAAGCGTGAATACATATGGGCGTTCGGAAAATTGAAAAGCTCTCCGATCTCCTCCGCCGTGTCGAACACGTAGGTAGTGCTCTGAACTATGGGCATTACGCCCGGTTCACCGTTTTTAGGCTTGTAGCCTGATCTTAAACATTTGGTTTCGTCTCTCATTATACAACGTCCCTTTCAAAATAATATTTCTGTCTGTGCGTACGCATGCTCATCACCAACCCTATACCTATATATAGACTGACTATGGAGGAACCTCCGTAGCTTATAAAGGGAAGCGTGAGTCCTATAACGGGAAGCGTGCCTAAGCACATACCGATATTTTCAACAGTCTGGAATATAAACACGGCGGCGACGCCCGCGCAGATGTAAGAGCCGTATTCGTGGCGCGCGCTGCGTGCGATCCGTAATATACGGAAAATGACGACTGAAATAAGCAGAATATAAATAATAATGCCTATAAATCCGAATTCCTCGCCCATAACACCTAAGATCATATCCGTCTCGCGCGCCGGGAACACGGATTTTGCGGCGGCGTGCGTAAGCGTTCCGTTTCCGTAGCCCATGCCCGTTACTCCGCCGTTCTGCATGGCTTTTATCGTCTGTATGACCTGATATCCTTTATCTGTCGGATCGGACCACGGATCAAAACCGACAATAATGCGCTTTTTCTGATATTCTTCAAGAAAACCCCACAAAAACGGAGCGGCGACCGCAAACGTGGCAAGCCCGCCCGCAAGATACCAGAGGCTCATTTTCGCCATAAACCACATTACGACGAATATAACGACGAAAACGACAGCCGCGCCGAGATCCTTTTCAAGCAAAACGAAAACTATTGTGGCGCCGCTGAACAAAAGGATCAAAAGCACGCTTTTGAGTCTGTTGGTGTCTTCCTTGAGTTTTCCGAGAAGATAGCCGAAGGACATGATAAACGTGAATTTGACAAATTCCGACGGCTGAAAGTCGACGTTCAGAAACGGCAGCGTTATCCAGTTTTTGTTGCTTCCGAAATTGCCGTGGAGCATAGCGGGTATGCTGCTCAACAGCGGCAGAGTAAGAAGTCCGAGCCCTATAACGAATATAGGTATCCAGAGCTTTTTCAAAAAGGCGTCGTAATCGATAAGCGACATGACGATCATAACGACAATGCCGATGATCGCACCGAAAAGCTGGACAACGACGTTCCTGTTCGTTCCGTGGTAAGCGGTTGCCGTGCTCACGCAGATAAGGCCGTATACTGTAAGCGCCAGAACGGCGAAGATCAAAACGAAATCAAGCTGTTTCAGCGCAGATAAAAATGAGTTTTCACGCCTTATCATCTTTCGCCGTTCCTTTCAGAATTTCATAAGGATATTATAAATCATTTGCCGGTTTTTGTCAAGGCAAAAATATCAACATTTCTTAGAGCATATAAAAACAAAATAAGCACAGAATAAACAAAAAAACGGTGTAATATGAAAACGTACGAGTGGGTTATCAAGGTATTATCTTTTATACTGTGCGGAGCCGCGGTCTGCGCCGGATTCGCGATAAGGGAAAACGAGGCGAAAACGGCGCTGAACAATTATATAATTTCAGAAGATGAAAAGAAAACGGAACGGCTTTGTCAGACGCTTACACGGCTGAAGAACAGCCTTTCCCGCTGTGTTTCGGATGAAGCGTCGCCTGACGATCTGATAGAAACGGGTTACTGCTGCAAAGCCGCGTCGGACGCGGTCTGCGCCGTTGACGGAGGAAAAGACAGCGAAAAGCTGCGCGCGTTCTTTGAGCGGGTCAAAAAGCTATGTGAAACGCTGTATAAAAACAACACTGAAGCGGCGCCGCTTCAGCGTCAGCTTTTGTCCGAGCTGTATATGAGATTATCGGCGCTTGAAGATGTGCTTCTGTCGGGAAAAGCAAGCGCTGCCGGGCTTATATCAGCGCTTTCGTCCGGTCTTACGGCGGAGGATCAAACAAAAAAGATAAAAAAGCTTGACAGGATAAGCATGAACAGAGCGGAGAAGCGCGCGTATGAGCAAATAGGAGGCGGCGTAAGGCTGAAAAACTGCGGGATATTTGATGATAATTTTGTATTCTCGTCCGAAAGCTCGTGCATCGTTTTAACAAAAAAGGGAGAAACGTATATAAAAAGCAGGATCACAACGAACGGCGCCGTGCGTAATGACGAAGCAGCCGCGAAAAAGATCGCAAAGGATCATATATCGGCGATAACGGGGCAGCCGTGCGAGGTAAAGCTGTGCGGCAATGTTTTCGGGATCTTTTATTTTACGGTTTACTGTGACGGAAAAGAATATCCCGTCGGCGTTGACAAAACCGACGGGAGGATAGTATTTGAGGTCATTTCTCAATAGATCTTACGACGGAAAGAAACGCCGTCTCAAGCTCTGCGCAAACGTCTTTGGGACCCATTATCACAGCCGCCGCGTTTTTGTATCTGACGACAAAAGCCTCCTCGGCTGATGCGCAGACCCATTTTGATTTGTTTATGTTTTGCTCTATTTTTACACGCTCCGCGTCATAGTCCGCGTCGTCTTCAAAGATCACGACGCAGAAGGAATACGTCGTCGGCTGTTCGAAAGCCTCGGACGCCGCGCCCTTTTTATAGCGCACTCCGTTTACGCCGAGATAGTATTCCTCGCTTTTTTCGTTTATTTCGGACGTTATAAGAGCGGGAACGTATTCTATCGCCGCCGAGTCCTTCGGCAGCTTTTCGTATACGGCGTCTATAATATTGGAAGGATCCGCGTCGGACAGCCTGATTTTACCGTTGCCGCAGGAGCAGAGAAGGATAACGGGAACGAGAAGAAGAACAAATGCTTTTTTCATTTTTATACCTCGACTGTTGCTGTTGAATATATGTTACCAAAAAAAAATTAAAAAAATAAGAAAAATTATCTTGACATATGAAAAAAAATGTGGTATTATATTCAAGCAATAAAAAATCCCACGGGGCATTAGCGCAGTTGGGAGCCCAAGGCACTCAGTTACGTACCCTCATAAAGAATCCCAAACGGGGCATTAGCGCAGTTGGGAGCGCACGACACTGGCAGTGTCGGGGTCACGGGTTCGAGTCCCGTATGCTCCACCAAACAAAAAAAGCTATCCATAAATTGGGTAGCTTTTTTGTTTATTAACAACCTGTTTTAAACTGCTGAATCCGGACAAACCAAAATCAGGCCTCTCTAAAACGCTCTGAAACTGCCTAAATCTGCCCTATTGATAGTCAATGTAGTCATTTCAAAATAAAAAAATGCGGTCTTCTTTCGTGAAAACCGCACCCTCATTTGATGTATGATTCTTTAGTAGTTTGATTTTTTGCGATGTGGTATGCGAAATATTTGCTCCTTTTCCAAAAGAGTCGCCCAAAGGCGACTCTTTCAGTCAATATTGTGTTATTTCATCTTCAACAACTTATACTCTTTTAACCGTTCCGCCGGTAGCGAGAATCATCTTAACAGCCTCGATGGAATAGTCTTGCAGCTCGACATGCAGGGCTTTATCCAAATTACCACGCGCGAGCAACTTCACTTGAACGACGGAAGCGGGAATGAGTTTTTTCTCATTCAAGCGTTCGATGCATTTTTTTAGCTAAAATATGCACAATTTATTAAAAAGTGCATAATGGTTTCATATATTTAAGCACACGCCTAATGCTCATTTGCTTAAAAAATATATTGAGCTGTACCTATAATGGAACAGTTCTATTTTTCCTTGAAAACTGATTTGGGTTATAATGATTTTGAGAGCATTTAGCGGGTTGATTATAGTAATATATGATGTTAAAATATAAAAAATTTGCAAGAAAAACTGTTCACAGATGACGTTGCAGATACATATACGAACCTTATGGATATAATGAATGAGTAAGATCAATACAAAGAAACTAACGAGGGTGTCATGTCTGAATTTGGATTTTTAGGTTTTGGGTATAATAAAGAGGGTTATAACAAAAAAGGATATGATCGACAAGGTTATAACCGNNTTCGAGTCCCGTATGCTCCACCAAACGAAAAAGGACGCAAAAGCGTCCTTTTTCGTTTGGTGCAATAGTAAATATACGGGACTCGAAGCAGTGCAAAAAACGATCCGGTGGATCGTTTTTAAACGGTGACTGTTGACGAGCCTTGCGCCGCCGGGGGCGGATGAAGCGAGGCGAGAAAAGCGCAGCGGTCGAAAAAAATCAAGCACAGACGCGGCAGCGGCGCGCGGATTTTTTCGGGCACCGCAAGCGGCTGTCACAAGAAACAAATGAAATTAACAGAACTTATGCTTCGCAAAATTCAAGACGAGTCCCGTATGCTCATTTCTTCCACCTTTCTCAAATTTATCTTGACATTACTTTTTTTTCTGATATAATAGCATTAGAAAACTGAAATGATAAAACCGGGAGTTTTGAATGATTACAGCGAAGATCAGCGTTGATTTCAATAAAGAAACTGGCAAAATCAAACCGATGCACGGGGTGGGACAGCCGCCCGCTTTCGGCATGGATTTTTCCATGTTCCGCTATCTGACGGAGGCGGGCATACCGTTTTCCCGTCTGCATGACGTAGGCGGGATGTTCGGCGGCTCGCGCTTCGTAGATATTCCGAATCTGTTTCCGGATTTTGAAAAAGACCCGTCGGACCCGGACTCGTACGATTTTGCTTTTACGGATAAACTCATGACTGCGCTCGTCGACGCCGGAGTCGAGCCGTTTTTCCGGCTCGGCATAACTATCGAAAACTACGTTGAGATAAAAGCGTACCGCGTATATCCGCCGAAGGACAGCTTGAAATGGGCAAAAATATGCGAGGGCGTCATTCGCCACTATACTGAAGGCTGGGCGGACGGATTCAGATATAATATACGTTACTGGGAGATCTGGAACGAGCCGGACAACGAGGAAGATCCGCTTAAAAACCCGATGTGGCGCGGAAGCATGGAGCAGTATTTCGAGCTGTACGGCACAGCGTCGAAGTATCTTAAAGACCGCTTTCCGCACCTGAATTTCGGTGGATACGCCTCATGCGGCTTTTATGCGATAGCGGGTGTAGAAACGGACCCGAACGCAAAAGCGACGGCGCGGGAAGAATACTTTGTCGAGTTTTTTGAGAAGTTTTTACAATACGTAAAGAAAAACAACTGTCCGCTTGATTTCTTTTCGTGGCACAGCTACGCGTCGATAGAGCATACGGCGATATTCGCCCGGTACGCGAGAAAAAAGCTCGATGAGTACGGCTTTGTAAACACGGAAACGACCTGCAACGAGTGGAATTATATGATAAACCTGCGCGGCACGCCGCGCCACGCGGCGCTTACCGCTGCGATGATGCTGTCTTTCCAACACTTGCCGCTCGATTCCGCGATGTTCTACGACGCGCAGATAAGCGCAAGCCCGTATGCGTCGCTGTTCGATCCGCTTTCGTGGAAACCGCTTCCGACTTACGAGGCTTTCCGAGCATATAACGAATTATACAAACGCGGCAGAGAGGTCGGGCTGAAACTTGAAAACGCACCCGGCATATACGCCGCGGCGGCAAAAGGAGAAGACGCCGGCGCGGTTATGATCTCAAATACGAACGAAGAGCCGGCCGCGTTATCCGTCGATTTTGAATGTGTATCTTGCCGCCTGATAAGCGAAAATTGCGCTACGGAAGGCGAAAATGCGCCCGAAATCATCCCCGCAAATTCGATCCTTCTGCTGTTCACGCGCTGACTATGAACCGAAAGGAACAATATATGAAAAGAATAATATCTGTTTTAATATTACTTCCGCTGCTGCTTTCCGCGTGCACGTCGCCGCCCGAAATTACGGAAACCGCAATAATAACGGAGACCGAGTTGACAACGGAAACCGAAATTATAACCGAAACGGTGACCGAAGAAGAAACCGAAGAAGAGAAAAGCGAGGTAAAAAGTATGCAGCTTATACCGGATCTCGAATTCAAAACGGGAATGAGACTTATAACTCAAAAGGATCACAAAAATAACGACAGCTTCCGGGTATTTCAGACTCACGCCTTTTACGATGAAAAGGTAAAGGAGAGCACGGCGCGCTGGGGTCTCGCGCAATGGGATTCAGGCACGGATCTGTCACAGTGCCTGATAGAAAGCAATAAAAGCACGGTAACGGACGGAAAATACCGCACGTTTTCGTATGACGCGGACGAAAATATGATGACGTTTTACCTCGATACGTCCGCGTACTATCAGGGCTCGCCCGCCGTACAGGGCGACTACTGGCCGCATCTTTTGATTGAGCAGGAGGATTTCAGATACAAGGAGCTTGACAAGCCGACAAGAGAATATTACAAATGCAGATGCAAGAGCATTATTTTGAGCCTTGATATAAAGCTCGGAGATTATTCCGAGACGGCGGTCGACGGCGACTGGGTACGCGCGGCGCAGTTCTTGCTGTATTTCTACGTCAAGGGAATAAACTCAAACGATTTCTGCTGGTTCGGCATACAGTTCTTTGACAACAGATACGATAAAGGCGATCATTATATCGGTTACGACGGCGGCAAAGCCGACGCGTCCGGCGCGATGATATATCTGATTGGCTCAAAATACGCTTATCCGGGCGAAAGCCTATGGAAAGACGGCGCGCCTCAGCCGAACGGCGAGTGGCGGCATATAGAAATAGATCTTAAACCGTATCTGGAAGATATGCTTCAAAAAGGGCTTGAAGACGGATATTTCAAAGTCAAAACGTTAGATAAGCTCTGTTTGAACGGTATGAATATGGGCTGGGAAACGATAGGAACGTTTTCACATACGATGTACGTTAAGAATTTAAGCCTTGTTTCATATACGGAATAAAAAAAAGATCCCCTCCGTCAAAAAACGGATGGGATCATATTTTTATGTTTTCGAAATGAAATCGTAAAACGCTTTTTTGTATTTTTCCGTATCTTTCATATACGACAGGCCGTGCGGCGCGCCTTCAACTTCAACAAGCGTTACTTTTTCCGGATTCGCGTCGCGTATCGCGCGGCTCATCTCAACGGGAACGAAATTATCGCCGGTGCCGTGAATTATCAGTATCGGTATTTTAGCAGATTTTACGGATTTTACCGCGGACGAAGAAAATATGTTGAAACGACCGAATACGAAAGCGCTGAATATTATGCACGGGTCGAGCAGTCTGCCGGCTCTCGTCATTCTGCTTGCAACGAGCGATACGATGCCGAAAGGGCTTGAATACGGGCAGTCCGCGATTATACCTGCAACGTTTTCCGGCAGAGGCAGATCGGACGACATGAGCACCGTTGCCGCGCCCATTGAAACGCCGTCAAGATATACGGGCGTATCTTTACCGTATTTTTCGCAGACGTAGTTTACCCAGCTCAAAACGTCTTTTCTTTCCTTTACGCCGAACGTAATTATGTTTCCTTCGGATTTTCCGTGGCTTCTCTGGTCGGTTAAGATCACGTTTGCGCCGCTTTGCAGCGCCAGCTGCAGCCCGCCGCTGAAATCGCGCGCGCCATTGCCCTTGTATCCGTTGAACTGAATGTGAAACGGCGCTTTCGGGTCGTTAAGATAAAGTCTGCCGTACAGATTTTTTTTGTCGTACGATCTGATCTGTATCTCTTCAAACGGTATTTTTACGGCTGTTTTTATAAGATCGAGCATCTGATCGTGATACGGATCGTAATCCTTGCCTGTCAGTACGTCGTAGGTGACGTCTTTTCTTTTTCCGTTATAAAACGCCGTAAAAAACACGACGACCGAAACGATAAGAAAAGAAACGGCAAGTCCGATAAGAATATAAACGAAGATCATATCCGCCTCCGTGAGATCATTTGAAATCCGTTTCCGGCCTGTAGTGTTCAAAGATAATGACGTCGCAGTTTTGCTCGTCCTTTTTGTCGCGCACGGTCCAGGATACCTTCATTGCGCCCGCGGCTTCGGCAAGCCTGACGGCGGGCGTCTTAGCTCCGGTTTTGTGGGCTATGAAATGCGGACGCGCAAGAAAATCAAACAAGACGTTGCCTAAAATAAAGCCGACGGCTTTTGACGTGTCGGACCCCGCAAAGTCTCCCGGCGTCTGCGTCAGCTGACCGCGCAGGATATGCGGCGCGTGGAAGCGGAACCACTTTACGATGAACGGATCAAAGCTTTCTATACAGTAAGTGCCGTTATACGCGGAGAGGAGCTCGTACGTCTTTTGGCAAAGCTCTTTTCTTCTTTTGCACGTTTTAAGCTCTACTATAAGAGGCGTTTTGTCGCCTATCGAACGTAAGACCTCATAAAAGAGCGGTATGCGCTCGTTTGTTTCAAACAGCGTCAGCTTGCTTAATTCGTCGTAGTCAAGCTCGTCCACGCGCTTGTCAACGCCGCAGGCGCGCTTGAGCGTGTCGTCGTGAAAAACGACAACGCGCCCGTCACGCGTAAGCTGAACGTCAAGCTCTATGCCGTAGCCGTTTTTTACCGCGAGATAAAACGCGGAAAGCGAGTTTTCCGGTACGCTCTGATCAGCTTCATAAAGCCCTCTGTGAGCTATGCTTTTTCCGTAAAAGAGGTCTTTTTTTTCTTTTTTCGCGTGTCCCGGCAGCACAAGATACAGAAATATCAAAGGCGGCAGAACGAGCACGGCAATTATAACGTATATCATTTTTAATCTCCGTCTATCGCTTCAAGACCTTTTGCGTTTTCAACTTTTTTGGCCTTTATGTTCTTAACGAGTACCGTGAATACCGTAAAGCTCGCCGCTAAAAGCACGGCGCAGTAGATCGGAAGCGCCCACCATACGAGGGAAGCCTTGAAAACGAGTCCTAAAAGCACAGGCGTGATAGTCTGTGCCGACATGCTTGCGGCATAGTAATAACCTGTGAATTTGCCGATCTTTTTGTTTGAGCAAAGCTCCACGACCATCGGGAAAGAACAGTTGTGGACGAGCGCCATACCGAAGCCGCGTACCGCGCCGACGGCGTAGAGAAGCGGCGGAAAAGAGAATTCTCCGTTTGCGCCCGTTACGTTTCCGGTCGGGAATACGAAGCACATGAGTATCATACCTAAAACGGTTATGCCGAGACCGCAGGAAATAGTCCATTTTCTGCCTATCTTGTCGGCGATCACGCCCGCGGTCGCAAAGCCTATGACGCTCGCGACGCCGCCGACTATCGTGACGATCATCGTTGCGCTCGATACGGATTTAAGGTAGTAAATAACGTAGTTTCCTATGTACGTTCCGAGAGCGTTGTCCGCCATGAACCATAAGAACTCCGCGCCTAAAATCGCCAAAAGCATCTTTTTGTTGGCTTTGGACATCGGAGCGTCGTCGTCAACGGGATTTTCGACCGCCGCAAGCTTTTCACCGAGCTCAAGCTCGTTTTTCAGCTCTTTTGCAAGCTTGTTTTCTTTTATCGTCATAAAGAGCACGAACGCGGATATGACCATCAGAACAGAAGCGACGATAAAGGGTATTTCGATTATCCAAAGCTTTCTTGCGCTGTCTTCTACGTTTATGTAGTCGGAGAGCTTCAAGAATATGCCGAGGACCGTTGCAAACGCGCCGCCCAAATAGCCCATTATATTTATAATGCCGTTCGCCTTTGCCCTAAGAGGTTTCGGAGTTATGTCCGGCATGAGCGCTACGGCGGGGTTGCGGTACATCATCATGAATATCAAAACGATGATCATTATCGCTATCATTCCAACTATGTTGTTGTAGTGGAAGAACAGCGGTATGAACGGGAACGCTATCGCGGATACCAGAGTGCCGGTGAGTATGAAGGGCATACGCTTGCCTATAGGCGTTTTGGTCTTATCGGACAGAGAACCGAATATCGGAAGCAGGATCAGCGCCGCCAGGTTGTCGCACGCCATTATGATACCGACAATCCATTGGACGTTTAAAATTTTGTCCGGATCCGCCGCTTTCAGCTGTGCTGAAGACATATCGTACATTTGCCTTGCAAAGATATCCGTTAAAAACGTGGGACACCAGGAATCGTACACCTGCCATAAAAGCAGGATGCCGAAAAACGCGAAGCCGATGAGAAACGTTCTCTTTAAATTCAGCTTCAGACCGCCGTTTGCAGTTTTGCTCATAATAATCTCCTTCAAATATATTTGATTGCAGGGCGGGAGATTGCTCCCGCCGAAATAACAAATAAGAAAGAATAAAGAATAAAGAATAAAAATCGGTGTCGGCAGAGCCGACGATCTGTGCGCCAATCCGACAACTCTTAACTCTTAACTCGGGAGGGGAGACCCCTCCCCTACAGGTTATTTTGCTTTTTCAACCGTTTTCGTCGCTATCACGTCCGCGCCGGTGCCGCAGACGTTTTCTATTATTACGTCGCCTGCCTTGACCGGGGCTTTGACTGCCGTTTTGCGGATGACTTCCATAACGTCAAATATCTTTTCTTTCGGTATATCCGTTTTCGTCTTGACGGACAGACGCGGAAGGACGCCGTCTTCGACCGCGACCGTGGACGTCACCGTGCGCGACGGATGAAGTACCTCTTTTTTGCCGTATTCCGCGCCGCGCGGGCAGGTGTTGCCCGTGACGGTCACAGCTTCGCCTTCAACGCTGACGGTCAGCGCGCAGCCGAGAGGGCACTGTATACACGTTATCTCATACGTTTTCATATTCAGTCCTCCACGCAGATCTTTATACCGTCCGGGATACCGTCAGAAAAGCTTTCTTTCTTTATTATCAGCTGTTCCATCTCACCCGGCGCCATAATGCGCTTTTTAAGTTTCTTTATCAGTTTGTCGCCGTAATACAATACTATGCTTTTGCCGCGGTAAATATCGGCAACACGGAATCTTACGACGGTTTCGTCACTCATATTTTTGACGTCTATCATCTGCGGGACGGTGTATCTTACGCCGAAGCCGGTTGATAATCTGACGTAACCGTCTTCAGCATTGTCACCGGACAGATAACGTGCCGCCTGCTTTCCCGCACGCTCCGCTTCTTCCGAGACGTAGTCGACGAGATCGTGGACGTGCAGAACGTTTCCGCACGCGAATACGCCGGGCACGCTGCACTGCAGCCTGTCGTCAACGATAGGGCCGCCCGTAACTTTATCAAGTGTGATGCCCGCGGATTTTGAAAGCTCGTTTTCGGGCAGAAGTCCGCAGGATAAAAGAAGCGTATCGCAATCAAAGTATTCTTCCGTTCCGGGTATCGGTCGTCTGTTCGCGTCGACCTCGGAAATCGTTATTCCGGTCACGCGCTCTTTTCCGTGTATCTTTGTCACCGTGTGCGACAGTTTAAGCGGTATGTTGAAATCGTTTAAGCACTGAACGATATTTCTTTTAAGTCCGCCGGAATAAGGCATAAGCTCCGCCACCGCGCAGACCTCTGCGCCCTCAAGCGTCATACGGCGCGCCATTATCAGCCCTATATCGCCGGAGCCTAAAATAAACACCTTTTTGCCGACCGACTGACCTTCAATATTCATAAGTCTTTGCGCCGTTCCGGCTGTGAAAATGCCCGCCGGACGGTAGCCGGGCAGACCGAGCGCGCCGCGCGGACGCTCCCTGCAGCCCATTGCAAGTATTATCGCGCCGGCTTTAACGGTCACCGCGCCTTCTTCGGAATTCACGTATAAAATCTGCCGCTCGGGTGAAATATCCGCGGCAATGGTTTTTAATTTGTACGGTATTTTCGCGTCAATTACTTTTTTAATATACCTTTCCGCGTATTCGGGTCCGGTAAGCTCTTCCTTGAAAGTGTGGAGACCGAAGCCGTTGTGTATGCACTG
>DBWC01000126.1:0-19320 GCA_002308615.1 Clostridiales bacterium UBA1248 | reverse complement strand
GTGCAGAAGCCCGCCTGACAGCGTCCCATTCCGGCTCTTACCCTGCGTTTTACGCCGTCAAGGCTTACCGCGCCGGGGTTGCGTTTTATCGCGTCGACTATCTCGCCCTCGGATACCGATTCACAGCGGCAGATTATATTGCCGTACAGCGGATTTTTCTTTATCATCTCCGTACGCTGATCGGGGCTCAGCTTTGCGATATGCGGTATGCCTTTGCGCTCGGCGATATAGTCGGATTTAAGCTCCGCGCCGCATTTTTTTGATATGAGCATCGCAAGATACTCGCCTATGGCGGGAGCGGAGGTAAGACCGGGCGATTCTATGCACGCAGCGTCAAAGAAGCCGTCGGCGGTCTCGCCGATAATAAAATCGTCCGATCCGTGCGCGCGAAGCCCTGAAAATCCGGTTATCGTTTTGTTGTACGGGATACCCGGAACGCTCTGAAGCGCACATTCTTTGACCTTTGCCGTCGCGGTTGCCGTCGTCTCCGTATCTTCCTTATCGTCAATATCCTCAGCGCTCGGACCTACTATGATATTGCCGTGGACCGTAGGAGCGACGAGCACGCCTTTGCCGAGCTTTGTCGGCAGCTGGAATACCGTATGCTTAACAAGATCGCCGACCTCGCGGTCGAGTAAAACGTATTCGCCGCGGCGAGCCGTGATCTTTATCTTGTCCTCGCATACGAGGTTGTGTATAACGTCCGAATAAACGCCCGCGGCGTTTATAACGTATTTTGCGCTTATTTCGCCGTTGTTCGTTATAACAGTATATCCGCCGTCTGTCTTTTTAATATCTTTGACTTCGGTCAAAAAACGGAACTGCGCGCCGTTTGTCGCGGCGTTTTCCGCAAACGCGTACGTCATACCGAACGGGCAGACTATCCCGGAGGTCTTCGCGTAAAGCGCGGCGACGACCTTGTCGGAGATCGCCGGCTCAAGTGCTCTCACCTCGTCGCCCGATATTATCGACAGTTCTTTAACTCCGTTTTTGACGCCGCGCTCATAAAGAGTATTCAGCTTAGGCATATCCGCTTCGTCAAAGCATAAAACAAGCGAGCCGTTTTCGATATATGAAAAATCAAGCGTTTTTGATAACTGTTTTATAAGCTCCGCTCCGCGCACGTTCATTTTCGCTTTGAGCGTGCCGGGCACGGCGTCGTATCCGGCGTGAGCTATGGCGCTGTTAGCCTTGCTCGTTCCCGAACATACGTCTTCTTCCTTGTCAATAACGCATATATCGAGTTTGTATTTTGATAACTGCATCGCCGCGGCACAGCCTACAACGCCTGAGCCTATGATGCATACGTCGTATTTATTAGTCATCGTTTTCTCCGTTCGCCCAGCACAGCGCGCATTTTACTGCGCGGTGCCAGCCCTTAAGAAGTTTTTTCCGGTTCTCCGGCTCTATTTTAGGCAGAAATTCTTTTTGCATCTGCCAGTTTTTCTTTATTTCGTCCTTATCCGCCCAGTAAGATACGGCAAGCCCGGCGAGGTACGCCGCACCGAGCGCGGTGGTTTCAACACAGCTCGGGCGTTCGATCTTTAAATCCGAAATATCGGACTGAAACTGCATCAAGAAATTGTTTGCACTTGCTCCGCCGTCGACTTTAATAGAAGAAATATCAAGCCCCGCTTCCTCTTTCATAGCGGATATGAGATCGTTTGTCTGATACGCGAGCGATTCCACCGCCGCGCGTATGAAGTGATCCTTTGATACGCCTCTCGTCAGTCCCACGACCGTTCCGCGCGCGTACTGATTCCAGTACGGAGCGCCCATTCCGGAGAACGCCGGGACGATATATACGCCGTTCGTATCGGGTACCGACATGCAGTATTCCTCCGACTGCGGGGAAGTGCGTATCATCCTCATCTCGTCACGCAGCCACTGTATAGCCGCTCCGGCGACGAATACGCTGCCCTCAAGCGCGTACTGAACTTTATCGTGCTCCCCCGCCGCTATCGTCGTTAAAAGTCCTTTCTGCGAGCATATCGCGTCGGCTCCCGTGTTCATCAGCATAAAACCGCCGGTTCCGTACGTGCTTTTTACGTCGCCCGCACAAAAACCGCACTGACCGAACAGCGCCGCCTGCTGATCTCCCGCCGCGCCGGCAATAGCGATATTGCCGCCGAATTTATCGGTATAACCGTAAACGCAGCTTGACGGATGAACTTCAGGCAGCATACTTTCCGGAATATTGAAATAGTCGAGAATATCTTTATCCCAGCAGAGTCTGTGTATATCGAAAAGCATAGTGCGCGAGGCGTTCGTATAGTCCGTCGCGTGGACTTTGCCGTCCGTGAGGTTCCATATGAGCCAGCTGTCCACCGTGCCGAATCTCAGCTTGCCCGCGTCCGCTTTTTCGCGCGCGCCCGCGACGTTCTGCAGTATCCATGCGATCTTGCTGCCGGAAAAATACGCGTCAAGCACAAGTCCCGTGCGGTGCTTTACGAGATCCGCCATTCCGTCCGCTTTCATTTTTTCTATCATATCAGCCGTGCGTCTGCATTGCCATACGATGGCGTTGCAGATCGGACGGCCGCTGTCCGCGTCCCAGATCACAGTCGTTTCACGCTGATTGGTTATGCCTATCGCGGCTATCTCATCCGTATGCGCGTCGATCTTCTGTATAGCCTCCATGGCGACGCCCATCTGCGTGGACCATATCTCCATGGGATCGTGCTCGACCCAGCCGGGCTGCGGGAATATCTGTCTGAATTCTTTCTGTACCATGCTGACGATATTGCCGTATTTGTCAAACAATACCGCGCGAGAGCTTGTCGTGCCCTGATCCATGGACAGAACGTATTTTTTATCCATAAACGTCGCTCCTCTTATAATATCTCAATTTATAATACCATATAAAATGAAAAAAATCAACACCTTTTTTATTCTTTCTTCTTTATTCTTTAAAAGTTCAAGGCGCCGACCCCTACTTGACAAAAGATACGTGCCGTGATAGAATAAAAGCAAAGGAGAATTGCCATGCCGCTCAATCTTTTGATAAAACCCTGCTCGTCGTCATGCAATATGAAATGCGATTACTGCTTTTATAACGATGAATGTGAAAACAGGCAGATCCGTAATTACGGTATGATGGACGATGAAATTCTTGAAATCCTTATATCCCGCGCCTTTGAAAATACAAGGGTATTCGCTTCGTTTTCTTTTCAGGGCGGGGAGCCGACGCTTTGCGGTGTCGAGTTTTATAAAAAGGTCATACAACTGCAAAACAAGTACAATAAGCGCAGGATCAGAGTTTATAACAGCATACAGACAAACGGTCAGCTGATAGACGAAAAATGGGCGGAGTTTTTGTCAAAAAACGGTTTTTCCGTGGGCCTGTCGCTTGACGGAACAAAAGCGACACACGATAAATACAGAAAAGATAATTGCGGCAAAGGCACGTGGGACAGAGCCGTCGCCGCCGCGGAAATACTTAGATCTCATCACGTTGACGTGAACATCCTTTGCGTCGTGACTGACGCAGTTGCAAAAGAGCCGGGCAGAGTTTATAACACGCTGAAAAAATATAAATATCTGCAGTTTATTCCGTGTTACGACGGGCTGATAATAACAAATCAGCCGTATTCTCTTCCGGCTGATTTATATAGAACGTTTTTGAATAAGATTTTTGATCTGTATTATAAAGACTATTTCACGGATCATCCCGTTTACATCCGCACCTTTGACAATTATATCGGAATGCTGAAGGGAAAAGCGCCGGAAATGTGCGGCGCGCTCGGTTACTGTACCTGTTACGGCGCGGTCGAAGCCGACGGCTCAGTTTATCCGTGCGATTTCTATATGACGGATAAATATCTTTTGGGCAACGTGAAAGAAAACACGTTTGAAGAAATGCTTTGCTCCGATAAAGCGAAGAGCTTTGTTGCAGAATCTTACGTTATGCCGAACGGATGCGACGGATGCCCTTATTTCCGCTTATGCGGAGGCGGCTGCCGGCGCGAACGCGGAAAATATACCGATTACGTAAGATTTTGCAAAAGCTACCGCGGATTCTTTGAAAAAAACTATGAAAAGCTGGCGGAACTCGCTATAAAAACAGCTTTTCCGTCCGTTTGATGACGGGTTTCAACAACAATCCGTTAATCACGCCGAACACGACGCCCGCGACAAGCAGAACGGGCATATAATACAGCACCGCGCCGGACGTCAAAAGCGCGGATACGCAAAGCTGTGCGGCGTTATGTACGACCGCGCCGGAAACGCTTACTCCTACCTCGTCAAAGACCTTGTATTTTTTCAGTACGAACATCAGAAGAAGACTTAAAACTCCGCCCGCCAGACTGTATAAAAACGACGTGAAATTGCCGAAAATAAGCCAGGATAAAAGTATTCGAAAAGCTGAGACAGCCGCGGCGTACGGCAGCCCCAGCGTATAAAGCGCCGCCATTATGACGAGATTCGCAAAACCCGGTTTTATGCCGGGAATGCCGATCATATCAAAAGGTATTAAAAATTCTATATAAGAAAACGCGAACGCCAGCGCGCACATAACGCCGCACAGGGCGATTTTTTTTGTTTTTTTCATATCACTGCGTCCACCCCGTCGCCCGTTACGCGTATGACAACGCCGTTCGGCAGACATACGATGCGCTCGCCTGACATGCTTATAGGCTTGTGATGAACGCAGTCTTTGCCGGAACAGGCTGAATCGATGACCGATACCGCGCCGTCTTTTACGGAAACCGTGCAAAGCCCGTCAACGTCAACCGTTATATCCTTGTCAAGCGCATACGTGCCGTACATCCTGCCGTTTACGGTTATCTCAAACGATCGCCCGGCGGATCTGCCGCCGTAAAAAACGATGAAGAGAAGAGCCGATACGGCAAGTACCGACACAATAAGTATGATATTTCGCAAAACCGGTTTACTCATACTTTGAAAATCCCTCCGAGCGCACGGCGACCCCGTCCGCCTTTATCCAGAGCGCCTCGGCTTCATACTGCTTTAACAGCCGTTCTCCTTCTTCAACGCTCAACAGAAACAGAGCGGTGGAGAGCGCGTCCGCGTCCCACGAATTACGGCATATCACGGTTACGGAGCGGTAGGCCGCCGCCGGATAAAGCGTGTCAAGATCTATAATATGGTGATATTTTTGACCGTCATATTCGTAATAGCGCTGATAATCGCCGCTTGTTACGACGGATACGCCGGACGCCTTTACGGTCGTATATAGTCCGTTTCCGTCAGGGTCCTGTACGCCTATTTTCCATTTGCCGTCCGGCTTATTTCCTTCCGCAGTTACGTTACCGCCGAGGTTAAGCAAATAATCGGTCACGCCTAAATCTCTTAATAAAAGCGAAACGCTGTGATAAGCGTGTCCTTTTGCAAGCGCTCCCGCGTCTATCTTCAATTCTTTATCCGTAAAATGTACCGTTTTGCCGTCAATTACAACGGATTCGCAGGAGACGTGCTTCGACGCCTCAAAAAGCTCTTCTTCCGTCGGTATCCCCTCGCCGTTTTCACGGCATTCATGCCATAACGACAAAACCGAGCCGGCAAATATGTTCATTCTGCCGTTCGTAAGACGGTACCAGCTGACGCCCTCTTTTAAAAGCGACAGTATTTCTTCCCCGACTTCAACAGGGCCTTCACCGCATACGCGGTTAAGATACGCGAGATTGACTGTGCCGCCGTATTCGTTATAAATATCATACAGCTTGTGAAGCCGTAAAAGCTCCGCGTGAAGTTCGGCAGATACCGTATCGAATTTGCTTTGAGAATCACAGTAAGCCGTAAATTCCGTTACGGTATCGAACACGTCCGTAAAAGCTGCAGAGTACTTCTGCAAAGAAGGCGCGGAAGAACACGCAGGCGCTGATATCAGCGCCGCGCATATAAATATGAGAAATACTTTATTTAAAACCGTTTTATGATTATTTTTGAAGGACATTTTTCCGCGCAAGCTCCGCATCTTATACATTTGCTCTGATCTATCCTTGCAATATTGTTCGTTACGGTTATGGCGTTTTCCGGGCAGACCCGCACGCAGAGACCGCAGCCGATACATCCCTCCGGACAGGCGGATTTGACCGCCGCGCCCTTGTTAAGCGAAGAGCATCTTACGACGTACATCGCGTCGTCGGGTATTATATCTATAAGCTTTTTCGGGCAAACGGCAACGCATTTTCCGCACGCCTGGCATTTTTCCCTGTCTACGACTGCAAGACCGTCGACTATCCTTATAGCGTCAAACGGACAGACTTTGGCGCAGTTGCCGAAGCCGCTGCATCCGAAAGAACATTTTTTAGAGCCGTGACCGGGCGCGAGATACGCTATCCTGCAGTCCTCGGTATCGTCAAAAATATAGTTTGCCGTCTCTTTTGTGCAATGGCCGTGGCAGCGCACGTACGCCACCTTTTTGCCGGCGCCGGAAACCTCAACACCGAGTATTTCGCTTATTTTTTTCGGGTCCGCGGCGACGCAGAGCCCGGGATCGGCGCCCTCGTATATAACGGCTTTAGCGTACGCGTCGCAGCCTGCGTAACCGCAGCCTCCGCAGTTGGAGCCTCCTAAAACGGAACGCAGCTTTTCTTCTTTCGGGTCGATCGCGGACTTGAATTTTTCGGAAAGTACGCAAAGTCCCACGCCGATTATTATACTGATCACGATTATGACAGCGCATGCTGTCAGAACTGGTACAAGCATTATATAAACTCCTTAAAACGAAACGCCCTTGAAACCGAAGAACGCAATAGCCATAAGTCCGGCGGCTAATAAAACGATGGGCATTCCCTGAAACGCTTTCGGTATCTTGTTATACTGTATCCTTTCACGTATGCCCGACATTATGACGATTGAAACGAGAAAACCGACGGCTGTGCCGAGAGAGAATACCATCGTGTCAAAGAAGCCGAAGCCCTTTTGCGAGCTGTCGATCGCAACGCCCAAAACCGCGCAGTTGGTGGTGATGAGAGGCAGGTACACGCCGAGAGCTTTGTAAAGCGACGGTATCTTCTTTTTCAGTATTATCTCGACAGCCTGGACGAGAGCCGCGATGATAAGTATATACACTATCGTGCGCATATACACAAGATCGAGCGGGATCAGTATGAATTTATTTATGGGATACGTGACCGCCGACGATACGGCGATGACCGCGATGACGGACGTGCCCATGCCCACGGCTGTATTCGTCTTTTTTGAAACGCCCAAGAAAGGGCAAAGACCTAAGAACCGGCTGAGAACGACGTTGTCTATCAAAGCGTAGTTTATAATTCCGAGGATAAAAGCTGTTACGTAATTCATTCTTCTTTATCCTCCCTCTTTCCTATAGTGCAGGAATCGTCCATACAGGAAGCGCAGCAGCCGTTGCAGTATTTTTCCGGCAGAGGCTTGTTTCTTTTCTGCATCACGGCGTTTCTTACAGCGCATAACGCGGCGAGCACGAAGAAGGCGCCCGGAGCCATTATCATTATAGAGACAGGCTCGTAGAAGCCCGGCATAACGTTTATTCCGAAAACCGTGCCTTTTCCTATAAGCTCGCGTATAAGTCCGATCGCCGTCAGCGCGAGCGTAAAGCCGACGCCCATGCCGAGCCCGTCGAAAAGGGAAGACAAAGGCGGATTTTTTGAGGCGTATGATTCGGCTCTGCCTAAAATAATGCAGTTGACGACTATAAGCGGTATATAAAGTCCGAGAGCCGCGTAAAGACCGCGGACGTATGCCTGCATGAGAAGATCTACGACAGTAACTAAAGACGCGACTATAACTATATACGCCGGCATCCTTACTCTGTCGGGGATTATTTTACGGAGCAGAGAAATGATGAGATTCGACATTATGAGCACCGCGCAGGTGGAAAGTCCCATGCCGAGACCGTTTATAGCCGACGTCGTAACGGCGAGCGTCGGACACATACCGAGCATCAGAACGAACGTCGGGTTCTCCTTTATAATGCCGTTATAAAGTCTTTCTATCGGTTTTTTCAACGTGACTCTCCTCCTTTCCCAAGCTCGTACAGCGCAAATCCCGTGCCGGAATTAACCGCTTCAAGTACGGCTTTCGTCGTTATTGTGGCGCTTGTGAGCGCGTCTACGGCGTTATTGTCCTCGCTCTGCTGATTGCTGTTTTTATACGTGAGCGGACTCGCTTTGCCGGCAAACTGTGAAGTCCATTCTTCATTCTGGCAGTTTGCGCCGAGGCCGGAAGTCTCCGACATTGACGTGACCTTCATACCGGTTATCAGCCCGTCGGTATCTACGCCGACCGAGAGCACTATATCTCCGCCGTAGCCGTTATGCGAAACGACTGAAACCACTATTCCGATAAAGCCGCCATCCTTGCCGTACGCGTTATAGGCTTCAACCACGGAGCTTTTATGATCTTCGTTATACGTTTTTACCTCTGATTCGTCTATCTTGTCAAAAACGTCCGTATCCGCCATTACGGTGTAAAACGAATCCATGCGCTCCTTTGCCTCGGCTTCGGCGATCCTGTTTTTCGTCACCGCGTAAACGACGGCTAAGCAAAGCGCGGCGGTAAGCGTTATGGCGACGAGTATAAGTGTGTTTTTTATAACGCTTTTCATTTCTTTTCCGCCTTCCTTCCGTATGTTCCGAGAGGCTTCGGATACGTCAGCTTTTCTATGATAGGCGTGAGCAGGTTCGCCGTGATTATAGCGAACGAAATGCCCTCGAACGAGCCGCCGAAGCACCGGATCACAGCCGTTATCAGACCTATCGTTATACCGTATATTATGCGTCCCCATGAAGTGACAGGAGACGTTGTGTAATCCGTCGCCATAAACACAGCGCCCGCCAGAAGTCCTCCGCCGGTGAGATGTACCGCAAGGTAGTTGAGAGTGACCGTCTCGCCCTTCATAAGCGTGAATAAAGCGACGAAAGCGACTGTGGAGCCTATAACGCAAAGCGGTATCCGCGGGCTTATCACGCGGCGGATAAGCAGATACGCCGCGCCGATGAGTATGGCTATCGCGGACGTCTCGCCTATGGATCCGGAATGCGTCCCCAAAAACATCTCGGCGTAGCTTACGGGCTGACCCTGCGCCGCAAGCGAAAGCGGCGTGGCGCTCGATACGGCGTCCGTTAGTGTGGGGTAAGTAGTCATTATGCGTGAAAACGAGAGCAGAAGAAAGCATCTCGCCGTTAACGCCGGGTTCATTATATTCTGTCCTATACCGCCGAATATCAGCTTTACGACGAGTATGGCAAACACGCCGCCGACGACCGGTATCCACCACGGAGCGGTGGAATAAAGGCACATGGCGAGCACAAGTCCGGTTACCACGGCGCTGAGATCGCCTATCGTCACGGGCAGCTTCATCAGCTTTTCGTAAACGAATTCGGTCAGAACGCATGACGAAACGCTTAAAACGCTTATCAGAAGCGCGTACCAGCCGAAATAAAAGTATCCGAAGATCATGGCGGGAGACATGGCGATTATGACGTCAAGCATCACCTTTGAGGTCGTTTTAGACGACCTTATATGAGGAGAGATAGATACGTTCAGAGTTTTCATTTTTTCGCCGCCGCCTTTTTCTTTTCTGCTAAGACAAACTGCTTTGCCGCCGTTATAGACTGTGAAAGTCTGCGCTTCGCCGGGCATATATAGGTACAGCAGCCGCAGCCTATGCACTCAAGCCCGTTCAGCTTTTCAAATTCCCCGTAGTCGTTTGCGTCCGCGGTGTTTTTAAGCTTTATGGGCATAAGATGCTCCGGGCATACCGTAAGACATTTGCCGCAGCGTATGCACTCGTGCGGCTCCGGCACCGCTGTGTTGTGTTTTAACAGCAGTATGCAGGATGTGGTCTTGTTTACCGGAACGTCAAGCGTATATACCGCCGCGCCCATCATCG
This sequence comes from Clostridiales bacterium UBA1248, assembly GCA_002308615.1. GTDB lineage: Bacteria > Bacillota > Clostridia > Oscillospirales > CAG-272 > UBA1248. The sequence goes on along the minus strand of DBWC01000126.1, from coordinate 9,479 downwards.
GACCGCCGAATATTATCTTTTCCGGCTCGTATTTGAATCCGCCCGCGGCTTCTACGAGCTCCGCGACGTTTGTGCCTATCGGCGCGTCAAAGTTTGACGGCTCGTTTACCGCGTCGCCCGTTACCGTCACGATACGGCGCGTCAGAGGCTTGCCGTAAGCGACCGCGTCAGCTATGGCGATAAGAGTAGAGAAGTTCAAAACGACGCATCCGGCGTCCGCAGGGAGCATTCTGGAATTTATCCTGCGTTTTGTGAGCGCCGTTATCATGACGCGCTCGCCGCCTTGCGGATATTTCTTTTTAAGCGGTACGACGGACAGTTTTTCATCGTCTCCGCAGGCTTCGTTTACTTTTGCGATTCCCTCCGGTTTGTTTGATTCTATACCGAAAATACCGACGGCGTCTTTGAAAAGGGAGAGAACTATCTTCATGCCGAGCACGGCTTTATCCGCCTGCTCTAACATAAGCCTGTAATCGCAGGTTATATACGGCTCGCATTCCGCGCCGTTGCATATAACGTAGTCTATTTTTATATCCGGCTTTACGGACAGCTTTACGTGCGTGGGAAAGCCCGCGCCGCCCATACCGACGATGCCCGCGGCTTTGACCGCGCCTATTATTTCCTCCGGGCTCATCTGCGTATAGTCGCGTTCGGCTCCGTATCCTTCGACCGTCTCGTATAAGTTGTCGTTTACGACGGTTACGGCAAGCGCGTTGTCGCCGTTGTGGCATTCATGCGCGGCTACGGTCTTGACCGTGCCGGAAACGGAGCTTACGATCGCCGCGGAAACAAATCCGCCCGGCTCGGCAATAGTCTGACCGAGAAGAACGCGGTCTCCGGGCTTTACGCACGGAACGGCGGGCGCGCCTATATGCTGATTCATAAGAAACACAAGCTCGCCCGACGGTTTATATTCTTTTATGGCACATCCGCTTGAAAGGTGCTTCATATCCTTTATATGAACGCCTCCGCGGAACGTTTTTTTGATCATCGACATTATCCTCCGATATGAAGAAAACAATTACCCATTTACGTATTGTATATCAAATCTACTTTTTTGTCAAGCGTTAATATGATAATTTAATTTAAAGAATATAACATAAAAACAAATTTCAGAGATCATTCGAAATAAAAACAAGCCGGTACAAAAAACTTCTGCACCGACTCTTAATTCTTAATTTCCCCGTCCAGCTTATGCGTCAGATCCTTATACACCGGAAACCGGTACTGCTTCGGCACCTGATCCGCGATTTCCCTTATCTTTTTAACGTCGTTATCCGAAAGCATCGGGATGAGCGGGATGACGTCAGCGTACATCGCAACGTATACGACGTCCTGCTCGCTGAATTTTTTTGTGCGCGGCAGACTTAATATAAGCTCCGCGGCAGCCGCCGCGTCCTCGCAGTCGCCGTTTTCTTTTATCTGCGCCGTCAGCTTTTTTACGATCTCCATAAATTCGCTGTCCAAAGGATGCGTTTCCTTGCCCTGTCCGCTGAGCCAGCCTTTGAAAATCTCGCTTAAGCTGCGCTTCCTCGGCTGAGCGCCGATCTCGGCGTATTTTTCATATACGGCTTTAAGTTTTTCGGTCAATTCAGTCATAAGAGCTCCGTTGCAGTACCGCCCGGGATAAGACCTCGCCTATCGGCGCGTTTATCTGTACGGTGTTGATTTTCCCGGAATAAAAACTCAGGGGAGTTTTGTTTATGATCGCAAGATATCTTCCTCTGAAATATTCTATGTAGGACGCGGCGGGGTAGACAGTAAGCGACGTCCCGCCTATGATGAGCATATCCGCGCGGGAAATCGCGGATACTGCGCCTTCTACCGCATCCTCCGGCAGCTGTTCCTCGTACAGCGTCACGTCGCAGCGGACGATACCGCCGCAGGCGCAGCGCGGCACCGCTTCCTTTGACTTGAAAATATAGTCCTCCGGATACGGCTTTTTGCATCTGCTGCAGTAATTACGCGCCGTGGTACCGTGTATCTCGTATACGACTTTACTGCCCGCTTTCTGGTGAAGTCCGTCTATGTTCTGTGTAACGACAGCAGTCAGCTTTCCGCGCCTTTCAAGCTCGAAAAGCGCCTTGTGCGCCGCATTCGGCTCGATATCATGCGTGTCGAGCTTCTGACGGTAAAACTCAAAAAACACCTCAGGCTCGTTTACAAGGCACGAGTGGCTCAACAGATATTCCGGGCGGTATTTGTCGAATCTCACGTCGTGCTGATTGTAAAGACCGTCCTTACTGCGGAAATCCGGCACTCCGCTCTCGGTAGATACGCCGGCGCCGCCGAAAAACACTATGCTGTCGGCTTTATCGATAAATTCTTTTAACTTCTTGATTTTTTCGTCCATTTTTAAAACCTATCCGTTCAGTATCCTTATACCGAGATTCAGATAACCGGCAAAGGCGACCCAGACTATATACGGTATCTGTAAATACGCCGCGGGCTTATACGCTTTATAATAGCATATCACCGTGCGGATTATAAGATACAAAAGCATAAGAAGCCATATAAACGCCGGCAGAAACAGCCGCAGATTGAAAAACAGAATGCTCCATACAAAGTTGAAAACAAGGCTCGCAGCGTAATAATACAACGCTTTTTCCGCGTTTTTGTCCGTCTTTCTTTTATCCCACACCATGGCGCAGCTGATCCCCATCAAAACGTATAAAACGGTCCAGACAAAAGGGAAAAGAACGGATGGCGGAGACAAGGGCGGCGTTTTCAGCTCCTTGTAAATATCCATATTGCCCGCCGTCAAAAGCGCGGATAAAATACCGACGCAGAGCGGCACGGCGATGCTGACGGAATAAACAAGGATATTTCTTTTCGTTTTTTCTTTCATATTTACCTCGTGCAAATAATACTTTACCGGTATTATATGCAAGGGGCAAATCGGTTTATTCGTTATCTTATATTATTTTTCAGATACTTTGCCGCGTCGGATCCGTCCTTGCAAAAGCGCGCGCCGTCAAATCCCAACAGCTCAAGCTCGGATAAAAGCTTTTGCCTGTCGGACACGGTGTAACAGCCGACGTTCATGGCGCCGAGCCTTCCGGTTGCTTCCTTTTCGTTTACGCAAAGACCGCTTATTATATAAGCCTTATCCTGCTTGCCGTAGGGTGAAACGAACAGCGGCTTCAGCAGATCCGCGGGGTCTATATCGCGGCGGAAAAACGGTTTTTCCGTTGTGATCTCCTTATAAAGCTCCTCCGGCGCGTCGTCAAGATAACGCGAGCCGCCTTTGAGCTGCTGAAATCTTTTTATTAAAAGCGAAGCGTAAGACGACTCGAGCAGGTCGCGCTTTTTGGCAAGAGACAGCTTCGGCAGACACGAGAGCATAAGCGCCCGGTCGCTGTCCGGATACGATATCTCACAGTACGGTACGGCGAAAACGTATATTTCTGCGTCTTCTTCACCTTCGCAGGCGTGATAAAGCGCCGTAAAAGGATCCGCGTAAACCTTTGTTATGCGCGTTGGAAAACCGTTTTCGTAAAGCTTTATAAGCTTTTCAAAATGCGTTCCGTCTTTAAAAAGCTCAGGACACAAAACGGCGGCTCTTTTGTAATATGCGTCCTCTTTTTCCGCGTTTCCGCCTTTTAACGATTCCGGGACAGCGCGCGATGACGGGCAGAAAAACAGCTTTAAAGCTCTCTTTTCTTCCGTGTCGAATATCTGCGGATTCCGTACCTGATCAAGCAGCGCGAGAGTGCCGCCCAAAGCGTCGTCAAAATACCTTTTCTCGTTGTCGGAAAGCTCCGGGTCGCCGCATACGGCTTTATACGACGATATGAGCATATCGGAGCAAATCGCGTCGTTTGCATACGTTTTTGCAATATCGCCGATCAGTTCCGCGATATCCGTTATAACCTTTCTGTCGCTCATTTTGACCTCCGTAAATATTATTATCATAATTATATATTGATATCTGATAAAAATCAAGAGTTTATATGTAAATACACGATAAAATTTAACATAACCGCGCTTGTTTTATGAAAATAATGATGATATATTATTGTCGAATAATTATACGGAGGCAATTATGACAAAAGTAGATATATTTTCGGGATTTTTAGGAGCGGGTAAAACAACGCTGATAAAAAAACTGATCAAAGAAGCGTATAAAGGCGAGATGATCGTCGTAATAGAAAACGAATTCGGTAAAATAGGTATAGACGGCGGATTTTTAAAGGAAGCCGGTATACAGATAACGGAGATGAACTCCGGCTGCATCTGCTGCAGTCTCGTCGGCGATTTCGGCAAGGCGCTCGCGCAGGTAAAAGCGGACTATGACCCGGACAGGATAGTTATTGAGCCGTCCGGCGTCGGCAAGCTTTCAGACGTCATACGCGCCGTACAGGACGCGGGAGTGGAAGGACTTGAACTTAACGCATTCACCACGGTCATAGACGCGTCGAAATGCAAAATGTATATGAAGAATTTTGAGGAATTCTACCGCAATCAGATAGAATTCGCGTCGTCCGTAATCTTGTCGAGAACGGACGGTATAAAGCCGGAAAAGCTTGACGAAGCCGTGGAAATAATCCGTTCGCTCAACAAGGACGCGTCGCTTATAACGACGCCGTGGGATCAGCTTGACGGAGCGGTCATCCTGCAGACGCTTGAAAAGAAAAACACGCTTGAGGCGGAGCTTAAACACCTGCTTGAAGAACAAAAAGAAAAAGACGCGCACCATCACCACCATCATCACCACCACGACGATGATGAAGAATGTGACGATCCGGAATGTGAATGTCATCACCACCACGACGATGACGACGAACACGAACATCACCATCACCATCACCACCATGACGACGATGAAGAATGCGACGATCCGGAATGTGAATGTCATCACCACCATGACGACGATGACGACGATGACGACGAACACGAACATCACCATCACCACCATCACCACGACGATGACGAAGAATGTGACGATCCGGAATGTGAATGTCATCACCGTCATCACCACGACAACGATCACGACGCGGACGAGGTGTTTACGAGCTGGGGCATGGAAACGTCCGATAAATTCACGATAAGCAATATAGAAGACTGCCTTGACGAGCTTATGACCGGCCGCTATGGCATGGTCCTGCGCGCAAAGGGTATCGTCGCCGGCAAAGACGGAGCGTGGATACATTTCGACTACGTTCCGGGCGAAAAGGAAGTGCGTACCGGCACGGCGGACGTTATAGGAAAGCTCTGTGTGATAGGCACGGGCTTGAACAAAAAAGGACTTGAGACGCTTTTTAAAGCGTGATCAGCAAGGAGAACAAAATGGATATACCCGTATATCTTTTCACTGGATTTCTGGATGCCGGAAAGACGAAGTTTTTACAGGAAACGCTGTGCGATAAGAGCTTTTTTGACGACAAACGCGATAAAACGCTCGTTATACAGTTTGAGGAAGGCGAGGAGGAGCTTTATCCCAAAACTTTTGCGTCAAATGATATCTATATCGAGCAGATAGACGACAAGAAAAAAATGAATCCGGACAAGCTGGAGGCTCTGCGCGCAAAATACAAAGCCACTCGCGTTATGATCGAATATAACGGTATGTGGCTGATATCGGAGCTTGTTCAGGCGCTGCCTGAAAACTGGTTCATCTGTCAGGAAATGAGCTTCAACGACGCGTCTCTGATAGAAGTTTACAACGCCAATATACGCAATCTCGTCGTTGATAAATTCACCGGCGCGGATATGGTCGTTTTCAACCGCTGCGCGCCGGACGAGGATATACAGAAGCTTCACAAGCTCGTACGCGGAGTAACACGCCGCGCGGAGATATTCTATGAAAAAACGAACGGTCAGGCGGCGTACGACGATATAGAAGACCCGCTGCCGTTCGACGTGAACGCTCCGATAATCACCGTTGAAGACCGTGACTACGCGCTCTTATACCGCGACTTTGCGGAAAATACGTCGCAGTACGACGGAAAAACAGTAAGCTTCAAGGGTATGGTAAGCAAAACTCCCCAGTTGCCGAAGGGAGGCTTCATAATCGGCAGACCGGTTATGACGTGCTGCGTCGAGGATATAAGATTCAGCGGCTTATACTGCGAGAACGGAGCCGAAAACGCAGAGTCGGATAAATGGTATGATATAACGGCGAAGATCAGTATCAAGAACTGCCGCGTTTACGGCAGAAAAGGACCCGTGCTTTCGGTCATAAGCATAAAACCGACGGAAGCCCCGGCTGATCCTGTAGCAACTTTTTATTGATAATTTAAATTCGTAGGGGAGGGGTCTCCCCTCCCGAGAAAAAAGGTGATTTATGAAATATTCGGAAAAATTAAACGGCTATTGGGAAGAAGGATATCACTATTATTTTGAAATACGTGATAAGAAATTCACGCTGCGCGACGCGTCAAAACGGATCGTTTTTGAAACGACCGTAAAATACGACTGCAAAAAATTGGAAAGCGGAGAAAAGACCGGGCTTGAGATAGGCGAGACGACTCTTGCAAAAACGTACAAAGGCGAGCCGATGTGGTACATAACCGGGCTTTATTATGAAAACGGCGAAATACACATGGACACGCATTATACGATAATGGGCGACAGCAGCTACGTTCTGCATAAGGTCGATCACGATCCGTTTTACAATCTGCTCGTTCTTGACAAAGAATATCTGCCGCGTCTGCAGGGTGAATGGGTGAGATGGCGCAAGGACGGAAGCACGGACGAAACGCTGATAATAAAGAAAAACGCCATATCGTACAGATATAAGGGCTCCGAGATAATGAAATGCAGCTTTCACGTACTCGCGTACAGATCCTCGCCCGAAATAGTGTTTTTAAGGGACGAAGACCTCACAAATTCAAACCTCGGTATGTTTTCACAGCTTGACGTAGCTCCGGATATGCTCTCCGGGTATGAAATGGTTTGCGATATGAGTATGCCGCTGTCCGTATTTGTCCGCCGCGAAATGCTCGGCAAGGTCGAGATCCCTGCCGCCGCGTTTGAGGAGCCGAGAAATACCATGATGTACGAGCCTCCGAGAGTGGACGAGACGCCGATGATAAAGGTGAAGGATAACAACGATGAAAACGACGGTTAAGATAAACAGCAAAAACACGAAAATGGTCGCCCACAGAGGCGTAAGCGGTCTTGAGAGGGAGAACACGAATCAGGCTTTCATCGCCGCGGGCAACCGTGAAAAATATTACGGCATAGAAACGGACGTCCACAGGACCGCGGACGGAAAATACGTTTGCATACACGACAGCAATACCGCGCGCGTTTCCGGCGTCGATACGGACGTTGAAAAATCAACGCTTTCCGAGCTTCAGTCCGTTTTACTATACGACATGGACGGAGAAAAAAGAGCCGATCTTCGCGTTCCGACGCTTCAGGATTATATATATATCTGTCACAGATACGGCAAAGTCTCCGTGCTGGAGCTGAAAACGCCGTTTGAGCGCGAGCATATCAAAGAGATAATTGATATTATAAAAGATCTTGATCATCTTGATATGACGGTATTCATCTCTTTCCACAGACAAGACCTCGTATATCTGCGCGAATTTCTGCCGGATCAGCCCGCGCAGCTGCTTACGGGAGAGTGGAACGAAGACGTAAAAGAATTTGTCAATAAATATGATCTTGATATAGATATCTGCTACCCTCCGCTAACAAAGGAAGTGTTTGACAGCATAAAAGCGGCGGGCAAAAAGCTTAATATCTGGACAGTCGATGATAAAGCCTTGGGCGAAAAATTCGCTGACTGGGGCGCGGACTATATAACGACGAATATACTGGAATGATTTGAATTGATAATAAAAATCGGCGGGGGTCAAGCTCCCGCCGATTCATTTATGATTTTTACTGTTCGGTCTGCGCTTCCTTTTTCTCTCTTAACTCCGTAATGGTTTTGAGTATCTTCTTTTCTTTATACAGGAAGAAGAGAAGCGCGCCGGCAAGACAGGCGCCTGTGGCTATAAAAGCGACGGTGCGGTACTGACCGGAGGTAACGACCTCCTCGCCGCTTTCAGCAAGCCTTTTCGCCGTGACGGACGTGTATATAAGCATAGATAAAGCCTGGCCCATTTTCATTGCGAACGTTCTTGCAGCAAAGAACATTCCGGAACGGTCCTCACCCGTTTTCAGCGTGTTAAGCTCCGATACGTCGGCGACGCACGCCTGCGGGAGTATCCCGAGTATAGCCATCGGTATGCCCGCCATAACGGCGACGATTATACCGAAGACGTGTACGGAGCCGATGGCGGCTGGCGACGATAACGCTGTGATCAGAAATACCGCAGAATACGAGAAGAATCCGACGATTATTATGTTCTTTTTGCCGAGCTTCGGCGCAAGTCGGTTGACTACGGGATAAAGCGAAAGGCTTACGACCGTCATAAGCACGGTCAGAAGAAACGTCTTGTCTGACGATATGCCCATAAGGTTCGTTTCAAAGTCCGCAAGCCCTGTCTGGAACAGCGTGACTGCGAAGAAATATATAACGTCCGAATATACGAATCTGCGGAACTGGCCGTCCTTGAACGTTGCCAAAAGCGATTTGAACGCTTTTGTTTTGACCGGCTTGCTGTCTATGTAATCGCGCTCCTTTATGAACAGCGCGGGTATCATCATAGCCACGGCGGCGACGGCTGAAAGTATGCCGATCGCAAACCGTATTGACGCCTGCTGACCGACGGCGCCTTCAAGCAGTCCCGCGAGGTTCGGCATGAACGTCGCAACGGAAAAGCCGGCGATATATGTAAACGAAATATAGGTTGAAACGTTTATCCTGTGCTTCTGCGTGTCTCCCAACTCGGCTATCAAAGCGTTGTACGGCGTGCAGTATATAGTCATAAACAGATAAAACAGCATCAGAAGCGTAAAGATGATAACGTCGTTTACGATCACGTTCGAGGTCACCGGCAAAACGAATACGCCCACCGTGACGAGCGCAAAAGGTATCGCAATGACTTTCATAAACGGTATGCGCCGTCCGCCCTTGTAGTTGCTCCTGTCTGACCAGCTTGCTATGAGAGGGTCGGTTATCGCGTCAAAGATCCTGCCTACTGCGGTTATAACGCCGAAAAGCGTGATGCTTGCAAGGATGGGATGCTGAGTTATAAAGCCGCTGAAAATACCGTTTGTACTGCCGGCGTCCGTGTTTCCCGTGTAAAGATGTACGAGCCAAGTCGAAATGATACCGGAAAGCAGGCTCCAACCGAACTGACCTACGGCAAACAGCCACAGCAGCTTATTTGTGATCTTTTTTTTCATGTTTATATCCTTTCGCATTGTCTTTAACACATTGTAACATAAAAAGATAAAAAAATCAACCCGTTTTTGTGAGATTTTTAAAAGAAAAAAGCACGGACGTTTTCGGCGCGGCGTGATAAGGAAGTTTTTTGTTCTATCGTTGCCGCGCCGAAAATGAAGACGCCCGTGGAACGGGCTAATGAAAAATGAAGACGCTTACGCTAATGAAGACGCTCCTTCGGAGCTGATTA
>DBWC01000027.1:752-14351 GCA_002308615.1 Clostridiales bacterium UBA1248 | reverse complement strand
GAATTTAGCTGCGGTGTACTTCCTTATGAAGTACACCGCTATCGCCGTTTTTTTAATCAACTCTTTTGTCTCCCCAGAAGAATAGGGATACGGTGCCGGGACCGGTGTGCGATCCGATGGTCGCGCCTATCGGGAATATCTCCGGCTCGCCTTTTATTTTCGGGAATCTTTCCTTTATGAGCGCGGCTAAGCGCTGCGCGTCGGGCAGACATTCCGAATGGCATATAAACACGCGGCCGCTGTAGTTTTCTCCGTCTGTTGCATGCTCCGCCATTTTCTCGACCGTGTGCTTTATAACGCGCTTTTTGCCTAAGACCTTCTGTCTCGGTATGAGACGGCCGAGGTTGTCCATATTGAGAAGCGGGCAGATGCCTATCATATTCCCTATAAAGCCGGAGCCCTTTGATACTCTGCCGCCTTTGATGTAAAACGTGAGATCCGTACTGAAAAACCAGTGGTGCAGATTGAGCCTGTTTTCAAGCAGCCATTCGTTCAGCTCGTCAATATTCATTCCTTCGTCGCGTTTGTCCGCGAGAGTGTCCATTAAAAGACCGTAGCCGCTTGACGCGCCGAGCGAGTCCACGACGTAAATTTTTCTCTCCGGATATTTTTTGCGCATCGCTTCCGCGGCGACCGTCGCGGAATTGTACGCGCCGGATATACCGGTGGATAAGGTTACGTGAAGAATATCTTTTCCGTCCTTTAAAAAGCCCTCGAAAAACTCTATGTATTCGCCTGCGGAAGGCTGTGACGTTTTTGCGGTCTCTCCGTCCGTCATCCTGCGGTATAATTCCTCCGGCTTCATCGTCTGGCCCAGGTCGTCGGGATATTCAACGCCGTTAAGCGAAAAATGAAAGCAGAGATACTTGATCCCGCGGCTGTCAAAACGTTCTTTTGTCAGATCGGCTGATGAACAGCAAGAGATTATATAGTCAGTCATAAAAACCCCCATAAAAACTACTTCGCGTATTATACCACACAATTATGGAGAAAACATACGGATTTTAGGTTAAGATTTAAGAAATTTTCTGAAATAAATATGATTATAAAAGTTATTTGTCTCCGTGTATCTGACCCATGAGACGCTTGTTGAACTCTTCCGCCGTGTTGTAGCCCATCTTCTTCTGACGGCTGTTCATCGCGGCTATTTCGATGATAATGGCTAAGTTTCTGCCGGGACGGACGGGTATCGTTATAGACGGAATATTTATACCGAGTATTTCCGTGTATTCCGATTCAAGTCCGAAACGGTCGTACATTTTGCCCTGCACCCACTGTTCAAGCTCTATAACGAGGTCTATCTTCTCCGTCAGCTTGACCGCGCCCATACCGAAAAGTCTGCGCACGTCTACTATGCCTATGCCGCGCAGCTCGACGTAATGACGGATTATCTCCGGCGCCGAGCCTACGAGCGTCGTTGCGGAAACGCGCTTTATCTCCACCGCGTCGTCCGCTATGAGTCTGTGACCGCGCTTTACGAGCTCTATCGCCGTTTCGCTTTTGCCTACGCCGCTGTCGCCGAGCATCAGGATACCTTCGCCGTAGACTTCGACGAGGACGCCGTGGCGCGTCACGCGCGGCGCGAGCGAAACGTTTAACGATGCAATGAGCGCCGCCATGAATTCGCTCGTCAGCGTTTTGGTGCGCAGAAGCGGCACGCCGTTTTCGCGGCAGATATCGATCTGCTCTTTGGACACCGGAAGATCCGTTGTGAAAACGATGCAGACGGGGTGCTCGGAAACGAGGTTTGCAAAGCTGTCGTGACGGGCTTTTTCGTCAAGAGAGCAGAGATATTCGTACTCCACGCGTCCTATTATCTGTATCCTGTCTTTTTCAAACAGCTTGCCGAAGCCGGACAGCTTGAGCCCCGGTCGGTTCAGATCGCTTCTTCTGACCTGTATCTGCTCGATGTCGAACGGTACGTAGATCGATTCAAGCTGGAATTCTTCGATTATAGAGGTAAGCGGTATGGTGTAGACTTCGTTTTCCATAGTTTCACTCCATTATATCAGATCTAAAGCTGAATTTTTTGTTGCAGAAGCGGCAGCAGACCTCTATCGTCTCCTGTTCGCTGAATATTTTTTGCAGTTCTTCTTTACCGAGCGATTTTACGGCGCGGAGCATACGGGCTTTGCTGCAGTCGCAGATGTAATCCGTGTCAATCTCATCAAAAAGATCGTATTCTATGCCGTACAGCGCCTCCGCCATTATCTGCTCGCACGTTTTGCCGGACGCTATAAGCGACGAAAGACCGGTTATCTTGCCTACGTTCTGCTCTAATTTGTCGATAACGGACTCGTCCGCGTACGGCAGAAGCTGTATAAGCACGCCTCCCGCGCCGGCGCAGGAAAGGTCTTTGTCAACGAGCACGCCTAAAGATACGAGCGTGGGCGTCTGTTCGCTGTTTGCAAAGTACGAGGCTACGTCCTCCGCTATCTCGCCCGATACTATTTCCGATATTCCGGTCATCGGCTCCTTCATCCCGACATCGCGCACGACGCTCATGTATCCCGAGCCGATCGCGCCCGATACGTCAAGCTTGCCGTTAGGCTTGAGAGGAAGATCCGCGGACGGGTTTTCTATATATCCTTTGACGTTGCCGCTGTAATCGGCGACCGCCATAACTATCCCGGCGGCGCCGTCGCCCTTGAACGTCAAAGTCAGAGAATCGCCCTTGTCCTTTAAGCGCGAGCCCATGAGCGACGCCGCGGTCAGTGTTCTGCCGAGCGCCGCCGTCGCCGTTGGCGCGGTCTTGTGGTATCCTATCGCTTTGTTTACTATATCGGTCGTGTCCGTGACCATTGCAACGGCGGAGCCGTCTTTTGTCATTGCTCTTATGATCTTACTCATATTCTCTTTAAAACGTAATGTACTTTCTCGCTGTTTTCATCCGATTCGTGAAGCGCCATCCTGTCAAGCGCGGCTAAAACTTCATAGCCGGTTTGCGATGCAAATTCTCTTATCTGTTTGTCGGAATAGCAGTATTCGGACTGCTCCTCGTCACGGCGGACGTATCTTCCGTCTTTTTCCGGTATAAAGCACGACAGGTAAAAATCGCATCTTTTAAGCCGCGGCTTGTAATCGCACGACCAGGCGATCAGCCCGTTTTTGTCCTCAAGTATAAAGTCGTTTTTGCCGTATTTTTCTTTAAAACGCTTTTCCGTGTTCACGTCGAATATGAAAAGCGAGCCGGGCTCTAAAAATTTATGCAGAGAGGACAGCATTCGGCAAAAATCCTCCGCTGTCGGCAGATAATTGACGCTGTCAAGACAGCTTATCGCGCCCTGTGCGGTGCCGTATAAGTCTATGCTGCGCATATCCTGGTGCAGAAGCAGCGCGCCGGGAGCTCTTTTCTGTGCAAGAGCGAGCATTTCCTCGGATTTGTCTATGCCTATCATATCGTAGCCGAGACGGCAGAGCGCCGCCGTCACCGTTCCCGTGCCGCAGGCCAGATCTATCACCGTTTTCGGCTTTTTGTCGGCGTATCGGCAAAAAAGCTCGTCCATATACGCCGCCCACATATTGGGAGATTCGCCTCTGAAGCCGTCGTATAAGGCGGCGGTCGCCGTGTATTCGTTTCCCATATCAGTCGAGCAGGGAATCCGGCATTGCTTCTTTTGAGATAGAGCCGGAAAATCTCACCGCCTTGCCTTGAAGCGAGGCGAGCGGCGCGGGTATCGCGGTCTTCGTCTGATCCGACAGCTCGTATAACGGAGAGAGCACTCCGCGGCTGCCTTTTACTTTTTTGTTGAGCGCGGTAAGCACGGACGCGGCGAATTTGTAGGGGCTTGCCGTTGATACGGTAACGACCTTGTCGCCGGTCTCTTCCGCGTACTGCTCCGCCTGCCTGTACGCGACGGCGGTGTGCGTGTCTATCAGCTTGCCCGTGTCCTGAAACGTCGTTTTGATCTCGGATAACGTCCCGTCTTCGTCCGTATAGCCGCCGACGAAGATCTTACGTATCTCTTCAAGCTCTTGTTCCGCTATCTCGTATCTGCCGGTCTCGGAAAGCTGTTTCATATAATTTGAGGTGCGGTCCTTGCCGCAGACATAGAACAGAAGCCTTTCAAGATTGGACGATATGAGTATATCCATCGAGGGCGAGGACGTCTGATAAAACTCTCTGTTTCTGTCATACACGCCGGTGTTGAAGAAGTCGGTCAGGATATTGTTTTTGTTTGACGCGCAGATGAAACGCTTTACCGGAAGACCCATTCTGTACGCCAGATATCCGGCGAAAATGTTGCCGAAATTGCCGGTAGGCACGCAGAAGCAGACCTGCTCGCCGCGTTTTATCTCGCCCATGTTGTATAAGTCGATATATGAAGAAATATAGTAAACAATCTGCGGCGCGAGGCGGCCCCAGTTGATGGAGTTCGCGCTCGTTAAGATATAGCCCTGCTCGCGCAGTTTGTCGTTGAATTCTTTGTCTGCAAATATGCGCTTTACGCCGTTCTGCGCGTCGTCAAAGTTGCCCTCTATCGCTTGGACGGAGACGTTTGATCCCTGCTGCGTCGACATCTGCAGCTTCTGTATATCAGATACGCCGTCAACGGGATAAAAGACTTTTATGCGCACGCCGTCAACGTCGCGGTAGCCCTCGAGCGCGGCCTTGCCGGTGTCGCCCGACGTGGCGACTAAAATATAAGCCGTTTTCTTCTCGCCGGTCATTTTAAGCGCGCGGGAAAGAAGTCTCGGCATTATCTGAAGCGCCATGTCCTTGAACGCGCAGGTCGGACCGTGAAACAGCTCGAGCATATATTTGCCCTCTCCCATCTTTACCGTCGGCGCGGGAGGGTTCGTGTCAAAATTCGCGTACGCCGCTCTGCAGTCTATCAACAGCTCCGTTTTGTCGTAATCCGTCAAAAACAAAGACAGTATCTCCGCGGCGCGCTCCGCGTAATCCATTTTTGCGAGCTTGTCAAACAGAGAGTCCGTCAGGAGCGGGATGTGATCCGGCACGAAAAGCCCGCCGTTGTTCGCAATCCCTTTTTTTATTGCCTGTGCGGAGGACAGCGTCTCTATCCCCCCGCGAGTAGAAATGTATTTCATATCCGGTTTTCCTTAAAATTTTTATTTATTACGTTATTGTATCACAAAAATATTAATAAGTCAAGATTTATACTGTCTTGACTTTGTTATGGTTTTGCGGTATAATACAGACGAAGAAGAAAAAGACGCGCTGCTCTTGCGAGCGCGGGAATGATCTTTTGTTAATTAATAATGCAAACAAGCGAGCATATCGAGTGCGGTGCAAGCCTTACACATCGAGTTGCCGGAAAAGGCAACACATCGAATCGCGTAAGCGATATATCGATTAAGAGTCGATCTGCCGTACGGGAACCCCCATTGCTCACTATATTCGCAACGGGGAACCCCTTCGGCTCGATATGCGCTTCGCGCTCGACGTGCCTGACGGCTCGATGTGTCACTTCGTGACAAGAAGGAATGAAAGGAAGAGGAAAATGACAGAAAATAAAAACGAGCTTCGCGAAATCTCGATTGAATTTGCGGTTATGGTATCGGATATTTGTGAAGAAATAAAGGGATGCCGTTCATATGTTGATCAAATTATCCGATCATCGTCATCAATAGGAGCTAATCTTTTTGAAGGTAAGTACGCTCAAAGCCGTGCTGATTTTATCCACAAACTTGAAATCTCATTAAAAGAGTGTTCGGAAACAGGATTTTGGATCGAATTATTATACAGAAAAAACAAACTTTCAGACGAACAATATAAGTTTCTGAATAACACAAGAGGAAAAATTCAAAGAATGCTTGTTGCTTCAATCACTACAGCTAAAAACAATGCGAATAACAAGGAATAACTTCCTTCTTGTTTGCGAAGCAAACACATCGAGCGCGGCGTCAGACGCACACATCGAGTTGCCGGAAAAGGCAACACATCGAATCGCGTAAGCGATATATCGATAAAAAGTCGATCTGCCGTACGGGAACCCCCATTGCTCACTATATTCGCAACGGGGAACCCCTTCGGCTCGATATGCGCTTCGCGCTCGATGTGCCTGACGGCTCGATGTGTCACTTCGTGACAAGAGATGCGCTGTGCGCAAAAACGGAGAAAGAATTATGATAAAAGCAGATTATTACGATAAATTCAAATGCAAATGCGGACAGTGCCGGTCGGTCTGCTGCGGAGGCTGGGGCATAACCGTGTCCGATGAGGAATATTTCAGGCTGATAGGGCTTGACTGCCCGGCGGAGCTGAGATATATCCTCGACTGCGCGCTCGCGGTGGTTGACGATCCGCGCCCGGAGCGCTACGCGATGATGAAGCCGTCTTACACGGGCAAATGCCGGCTTATAAACGAGGCGGGGCTCTGCTCGCTTCAGATAGCGTGCGGCGAGGAAGTTTTACCGGCGGTCTGCCGGATGTACCCGCGTTCGCTTACCGAAAACCACGCCGGATGCTCCGCAAGCTGTGAGCGCGTGACCGAGATGCTTATGCGAGCTGAGCCGCTTTCGTTTTCTTCGCCTCTGCCGGAGCCGATGGCGGGATGTGTAAAGACGCTGCAGGACTCCCTCAGTCCGCAAAGCGGACAGCTCCCTCGGGGAGGGAGCCACTCTAAAGCCTCCCTCTTTGAGGGAGGCGGCGCGGCGGAACGGCGCGACGGAAGGAGTTTAAAACCGTTGAAAGAACGGATAGCGGATCTTCTGCCGGACGTTTTTGAACACG
This sequence comes from Clostridiales bacterium UBA1248, assembly GCA_002308615.1. Classification (GTDB taxonomy): domain Bacteria; phylum Bacillota; class Clostridia; order Oscillospirales; family CAG-272; genus UBA1248. Next base: position 7,654 of record DBWC01000027.1, on the reverse strand, counting down.
GCTATACGTACTTTTATTTCGGACTGCTTTCTATGTATACGGGCATCATGGCGGAGGCGTCCGAGCGCTTCGCCGGGACTGTGTATAAGGATTTTTATGAATACGTCAAAGATAAGGACGGCGAAGAGAGGCTGTATAAGGATATCGCGGAATTTGATAACCGTTTTCCCGACGCGGAGAAGTGGGTTGAGAATCTAATTATAAACCGGATGCTGATAACGGATTTTCCGGGCGACGATATTAAGACCGCGCTGTGCGGTATCGTCTGCGAATACGCGCTTGTGCGTTTTGAATCTGCAAAATGTGAGACAGAAGAGCAGTTTGTCGATAAGATCGCCGCGCTTTACAGATATATAGGCCACACGAATTTCAACAAAAACAGTCGCGCGGCGATAGAGCGCGCCGGCGCGTTTTCGGCGGAAGGCCTGTCGGAGCTTTTGCGGGCGTAAATGTAGGGAAGGGGTTGCCCCTCCCGCGACAAACCGAAAAGAGCCGAAATAGCGCCGTTTGAGCGGGTTCGGATAACTCTTGTTACCCTTACCGCCCGAAAGGGCGGTTTTTCTGCTTTTGCAAAAAAAACTTACAAAAAACAAAATTCTTTGTGACTTATGATAGGAAAATCCGTACTACAATTATCAAAAGCGCTTTTTAATAAAATTAACGGAGATCAAAATGGATGATTCTGAGATAGTAAGACTGCTTTTTGAGCGTGATGAGGCGGCGCTTCAGCATTTGCGGCAGAAATACGGCGCAAAGTGCTTTACGATAGCCTACGGCATACTCAAAAACAAACAGGACGCGGAGGAAGCCGTATCGGACGCGTATTTTGCGATATGGAACAGCATACCGCCCGAAAAGCCCGATATACTGTGCGCATACTTATATAAAACGGTCCGCAATCTGTCGCTTCACGTCTATGAGGCAAAGAATACGGATAAAAGACGCGCAAACGCGGTCGCCGCGCCGATATCGGAGCTGGAAAACTGTATAGGATCGGACAGCGATCCGCAGCAGGCGTACGAGGAACGCGAGCTTTCCGGGATCATCAACAGATTTCTTAAAACACTTAAAGAGGCGGACAGAAGAATGTTTTTGTGCCGGTACTTTGCGAATATGGAGTATAAGGAAATTGCGAAAAAGTACGGATATACGCAAAGCCGTGTGAAAATGTCTGTCCGAAGAAGCAGAGAAAAACTAAGGGAGTTACTTATAAAGGAGGGGTATTATAATGAAAAATGATATGAAACTGTATAAAGCGATCGGAGAAGCGGACGACGGTATGGTAAAAGACGCGCTTGAAAGCACAAGAGAAAAAAATTACAGACTGCGCGGTATTATTGAAGCCGTCGCCTGCGCAGCCATAGTCTGCGGATTCGTCGCGTTGTCTTTCGTACTGCGCAGCGTGTCAACACCGAAGGACAATATCGCCGCGTCGTCCGGTGACGAAGCAATAACGGAAGAAGCGATTGCAAACGAGACTGAAGCGACAGTAACGGAAGAAGAGATCTATATAGTTGAGGTCACCGCGGACGAAAACGGATCGATCGTTAAGAGCGGACAGCTTGACGGGAAAACGACGGTGATTTTCAATAAAAACTCCGCTGAAATGATAAACAAGATATACAGTCATCCCGGCACGTCCGAAATGAGATTCAAGCTCAATCAGACCGTCACAGAAGACGAGTATAAAGACTTCCCGGTTTTAAACACCAACAGCAGGATCACCCGTTTTTATGATCCGGATTATGACGTAAAGCCGGTTTATTACGACTGGTATCTCGGAAACAGGCTCTATACGGACGAAGAAGTGGCAGAGATACGTAAAAGCGAGCAGGAGCAGGGTCTTGAAGGAAGACAGTGTATGCTTGCCGACTGGTACAGCGGAACGCCTTACGTAAGATATGACGTAAACGGCTACGGAAAAGAGAAGCGTATCGTTCATATCGATATACTTGACGAAAATATATCCGTCTGTGGTCTTACAGTGAACTCAAGCCTCGACGAGGCGGAAAATACGCTTAAAGATCTCGGGTTTGAAGTAACGAGAGGAAAAATGGATTTCACATACGGCGGACGCGGCTCTGACAGGGAGTATATTTTGGCGCAGGTCGACGGTTTCTGGATAGAATTTGAAACAGAGTCGGAATACAAAGGCGCAGCCAAAAGCGCGTATCCTTATATAGATCTGGTATATAAGGACAAAACAGTACCTGCGGTCATACGTATGGGTATGGACTTCACATACGTGGCGTCCGATACGCATCACGCGCTTCCGCAAGACGGTGAGCAGTTTGATCTTCTGTAATGAGATCAAAAAAAGCACGGTTAACCGTGCTTTTTTGATACTTACTTATTTCGGTATCTTTTCGTAGTCCTTTAAGAACTTGTCAAGGCCGCTCTTTGTAAGCGGATGATCGATCATCTGCATGATTACCTTGTACGGAACGGTCGCTACGTTTGCGCCTGCTAAAGCGAGGTCTATAACGTGGATCGGGTTACGGGTGGAGGCGGCGACGATCTGCGTGGGGGCGTTCTGGATAGCGAACATATCGGCTATCTTCTGGATGAGCTCCATACCTGTCCAGCCTATATCGTCAACTCTGCCGACGAACGGAGCAACGTAAGTTGCGCCCGCGTTGGAAGCTAAAAGCGCCTGGCCTGCGGAGAAGCACAGTGTGCAGCAGGTTCTGATCCCTTCTTTGGAAAGAACGGAAACAGCCTTTAAGCCCTCTTTGCAGGTCGGGATCTTAACGATCATGTTCGGACGGATCTTGTTGATGGCTCTGCCTTCTTCGACCATTTTGTCAGCCTCAAGGGAGATGACCTCGCCGAATATAAGGGTCTCGGGGGAAACTATAGCGGAGATCTCTGCTATTGCATCCTCAAATTTTTTGCCTTCTTTTGCGATTATGGACGGGTTGGTGGTAACGCCGGAAACTATACCGAGAGAGTACGCGTCTTTTATCTCTTCGATATTTGCGGTATCTATAAATATTTTCATTTAATTATATCTCCTTATGATAGTTTATTTGTTATCTTGTATTCAAGCTTGAATTTTGCTTTTTCGCCTGCGATCTTGAAATATACCGTATCCGCCCGCGTGTCAAGAACGTACGTCTGATCCTCGCCGTTCGGCTGAAAATCGTACAGTATTTTGTCCGACGTGCATAGCAGCAGTCTTAAATTGCCGCTTTCGGTTTTTAACGACACGGTGATTTCATATGCACCCGGCAAAAACTTTTCAAGTTGTTCCACACCGGAAAAGATCCCTACCTCATATTTTCCTGTGTTCCCTTTTCTGGAAGACACGGCGGAAATGGACGTGGAACCTATACCGTTCAATATGTCGTTTTCCGTTATGTTCTGCAGCGTATAGTCGTCGTCGCCGTTTGTATCTCTATACGACGTAAAGCCGCCGCACGCACAGAAAACAACCGAAAGTATTACAAGCAGAGCGGATATTATTGCTTTTTTCATTATCTCTGCTCCTTGTTATCAAAATTATGCCGCCGTTTGCGTTTTGCCGTAAGCGGCGGCATATTCATTTATTAAGATCAGACGCCTTTTGCGAGTCTTCTCTTGGTTTCCTCGTTTGTGAAGTTGTTTTCGGAAACGTGGCCCTTGAGCGGGATCAGCTTCTCGTTGATGAGATCTAAGAACCAGTCGGGCTGCGGGAAGAAGTCGTGATCGTATTCAGCGGACGGTGTGATCCAGTTGCGGGCGCCGAGAACTGCGGGCGGTGCATCGAGGTAATCGAATGCGAGCGACGTGATGTTCTGCGCCATGTCGTTTATAACGCTGCCGCGGAGGCAAGCGTCGGTAGCGAGCAGGATCTTGCCGGTCTTCTTTACGGATTCGAGAACGGGCTCATAGTTGAACGGAACAACGCTTCTGGCGTCGATAACGTCGCAGGTGAGACCGTATTTCTCTTCAAGTATCTGTGCCGCGTCAAGCGCTCTGTAAAGCGTTGCGCCTACGGTAAGGATCGTAAGGTCCTTGCCTTCGCGTCTGACGGCGCATTCGCCTATCGGTACTTCGTAGTAACCTTCCGGCACGCCTTCCTTGACGAACTTCTCGGGCATATCGTATATCTTCTGGCTCTCGAAGAATACGACGGGGTCGGTTCCGGCAAGAGCGGAGTTCATAAGGCCCTTCGCGTCGTAAGGCGTTACGGGGAACACGACCTTGAGTCCCGGGATATGAGCGCAGAGAGCCGTCCAGTCCTGGCTGTGCTGTGCGCCGTACTTGTTGCCTACCGGAACACGGAGGACGACAGGCATCTTGAGTCCGCCCGCGGACATGGACTGCCATTTTGCCATCTGGTTGAATATCTCGTCGCCTGCGCAGCCGATGAAGTCGGCGTACATAAGCTCGACTATGACGCGTCCGCCTGCCATTGCGTAACCTGTTGCGGTGCCGCAGATAGCGGATTCGGATATCGGGGAGTTGAACAGTCTGTGATACGGAAGAGCCTCGGTAAGTCCTCTGTATACGCCGAACGCGCCGTTCCAGTCACGTACGTCTTCGCCGTAGGCGATGAGGGTCGGATCCTCGTAGAATTTATCGAATATAGCTTCAAACAGACCGTCTCTGATGTTGTAAGCTTTCATCTTGGAAACGGGGTTGCCGTCCTTATCCAGATAATAACGGCTCTGACCGGCTATCTTCTTGACTCTTTCGTTTTCTTCCTTGGGCATTCTGACTTCAACGGGACGCTCGTCCATCTTGGCGACATGCTGGTTGGAGAACATCATATTTTCAAGGAACAGCGGGTCCTTCTTGTAATCGGTGAACGGTGCGATCTCCGGATCGGAAGCGAGCATGAACATTCTGTGGTTTCTGTCAACAACAGCGTCATGGACCTTCTTGATCTCTTTTTCGGTCGCTACGCCGGCGTCTATGATCTGCTTCGGGAATACGGTAAGCGGATCAAGCGCACGCCAGAGTTCCTCTTCCTCGGGTGTTCTGTAGGTAAGAACGTCGGAGGTGGAGTGACCGCCCAAACGGTAGGTAACGACGTCTAACAGAACGGGACCCTTGCCTTCTTTGATCAGCTTCATCTTACGTCTGTAAGCGTCGATGATCGCGAGCGGGTTCCAACCGTTGATTCTCTCGGCGTTGAGCTGGTTCTGCGCGATGCAGCCGAGTCTTGCGAGATCGCCGTAAGCCATGGTCTCGCCCTTTGTCTGGCCGCCCATACCGTAGTGGTTGTTGTTGAAGTTGAATATGATCGGGAGTCCGCCCTTGTAGTCGTCTTCCCAAAGCTGTGTGAACTGGTCCATAGCCGCAAAGTTCATAGCCTCGAATACGGGGCCGCGACCCGCGGCGCCGTCGCCCGCGTTGGCAACGACAACACCGTCACGCTTGTTGCATTTCTTGTAAAGAGCAACACCTGTTGCTATGGGGCCTGCGCCGCCGACTATGGCGTTGTTCGGGAATATACCGAAGGGCAGGAAGAACGCGTGCATTGAGCCGCCGAGACCGCGGGAGAATCCCATGTTCTTTGCGAACAGCTCGCACATAAGACCGTACATGAAGTAATCTCTTGCAAGATCCTTTACGTTCTTTGCGGTGGAGTATTTCTTAACGACTTCGTACTGCATACCGCCGTCGTATTCTTCCATTATCTTGGTAAGCTCTTTATCGGAGAGCTTCTTGATAGCGGACATCGCTTTCGCGATAACTTCGTGGTGGGAGCGGTGAGTACCGAAAATGAAATCGTTTACGCCGAGCTCGTAAGCCTGACCGACAGCGGTGGCTTCTTCGCCGAGTGCGAGGTGGGACGGGCCGGGATACGTGAATTTTCTCTCATTGTATTCGCCCTTTTTCTTAAGAGCAAGCAGCATTTCCTCAAATTCGCGGATCGCAACCATATCGGCATACATTCCGAGGAAATCTTCCTTTGAAAAATTGTCTTTCTCATCGGCAACAGTCTTGTTGTATTCGCAGACCTTTATGTCCTGGAACTTGATCGTGCGTTTTTTGAACTGATCCTTTGGATTGACAAGCATTGACTTAGGCATTGTTGTTCTCTCCTTATATTATAAATTTTATTCAAATAATGCTTCACGTATTATTTCGCAAACCGTCGGATGCGGGAATACGATCTCTTTGAGGTTGTCCACGGTCATTTCGGTCTCTATCATCATCGCGCCGCCGTAGATAAGCTCCGCGGCGTAGTTGGCGATAAGATGTACGCCTATGACTCTGTTGTACTTCTTGTCTATTATGACCTTGCAGATGCCGTCTCCGCCTTCGTTTTCGGCAAGATAACGTCCGCTGTACGCCATTGACAGTTTTTTGACCTCTATATCATAGCCTTTCGCTTTTGCGGAAGCCTCTGTCTCGCCTACGCAGCCTACCTCGGGATTCGTGTAGATGACGGACGGGATGGCGTTGTATCTCATTCTGTCCTTCTTGCCCAGGATGTTGTTGACGGCAACCTCGCCTTCACGGTACGCGGTGTGGGCAAGCATGATCTTGCCGTTTATATCGCCGGCGGCGTAAAGACCGGGGATGCTGGTCTTCATATATTCGTCGGTGACTACGGCGCCGCGTTCCATAACGGGATTGAGGTTTTCAAGTCCGTAGCCCTGTGTAACGGCACGGCGGCCGATGGAGCAGAGGACTTTGTCAGCCGGGGCGATCTCGACTTTTCCGTCGGGCGTCTCGAACTGTACGCCTTCGGGTAAAACTGCCGTGACTTTGCAGCCGAGGTTGAATTTGATTCCCTTTGCCTTGTAGTTGTTAAGCAGTATTTTTGAAATATCCGCGTCTGTCGGACCGGCTATGTGGTCGAGCATCTCAACGATCGTGACCTCGGAGCCGACGGAGTTGTAGTAGGACGCCATTTCAAGACCTATGACGCCGCCGCCGATGACGACGAGCTTCTTCGGGATCTC
>DBWC01000027.1:0-710 GCA_002308615.1 Clostridiales bacterium UBA1248 | reverse complement strand
TCGCGCAGACCGGGGATGGGCGGCATAACGGGCATCGAACCGGTGCAGAGCAGTAAGTTGACTCCGCAGTAGGTCTTGCCGTCGGCTTCTACCTTGAAGCCTTCGCCGTCTTTGCCTAAAATTTTGCCGTCCGCCATCACGACTGTCGTGCCGGCGTGCTTTTCCTGCGCGCCGATACCGGAAACAAGCGTTTTGACTACTTTGTTCTTGCGGGCGACGACAGCCTTCTGATCTATGCTGCTGCCGGTGACGGCTACGCCGTACTTATCGCCGTGCTTCGTGTAGTCGTAGATCTTTGCGGAATAGAGCAGAGCTTTGGAGGGGATGCAGCCTTCGTTTAAACATACGCCGCCGAGCGCTCTTTTCTCTATAAGAACGGTCTTTAAGCCGCCCTGGGAGGCGCGGAGAGCCGCGTTGTAGCCCGCGGGGCCGCCGCCTAAGATTATAAGATCAAAATTTTCCATATCGGTTACCTCTTATTTGCAGAGCAGAAGAGAGAAGTTCTCAAGCGCTGTGCAGAGATCCTTTAAGAATCTGGAGGCGGGAGCTCCGTCCACGGCTCTGTGGTCGTAGGTAAGGGAGAGCGCCATTGCCTGATACGGTTTTACTTCGCCGTTCACTACCTTTACTCTGGTGGTGATCGTGTTTACGCCGAGGATGCCCGTCTGAGGCGGATTGATGACCGGCGTGAAGGATTCGATGCCGAAGGA
>DBWC01000063.1:252-4517 GCA_002308615.1 Clostridiales bacterium UBA1248 | reverse complement strand
CCCCATACCCCCCTGTCCCCTCCCGTCAATCTCCAAAGAGATTGAGGGGGTCGCGAATTGTAGGCGCGTCGGGCGGTGGGGGGGACGCCGACGCGCGCGGCTAAAGCCGCAGGATACGGAAAATAATACGAGGATATATGATTGTTTACAATAAATATCTGTTTAATGACAGAAGCGATAGCTTTATACAATTAAGAGAAAATTACAAGGATTCTTTTGATTTATTGTATAACAATGCTCTTAATTCGGTTTGCAAAAAAGAATATGCAAAGGGTTGTTTTGCTCTGCATCTCGGGTATTATTCACCAAGTTATGAGGAATTGTACGTAGGCGGTGTAAAACGCGGCAGGTTGTTAAAAAGCGGCAATACAAATTATGATTACGAGTATTGGTATGACAAATACGGTAAAATGATCTGCAGTATTTTTCATACAGGCGGCGCCAAAGATCAATGGCTTGACAAATATTATGAGTTTTTCATTTATGAAAACGGTAAGTGCGACGTGTCTGTTGAATATAACAAAAATGTCATATTAGGCGCATATATTTTTTCAATATCAGAATACAAAATCGACGGAACAAAACTGACAGAATATGGTAGAGCGGTTTTTACGATAGATCAAAAACCGAATGAAATAAAAATCGAACAAAGCGAATTTGAAAGCGAACTGTTGTCCGCCGCGATTATAAGCGAATATATCCCCGCCGTAAACATCATAAAAAACCGGAAACTGACTTTTTACAGAAGTAATGACGGCATGATCGCAAAGTATCTTATTCAGGAGCTTGATACAAACGGCGATCCGGTGAATGACGGGTACGTTTATGACGTTTAACAGAGGCGCCGCCCCTGCTAAACAGACGATATATAAATCTGAAAGGATGAAATAAAATGAAAGAATACGGAAAAAAGACCTGGCTCATACCGGACTGCTTTTTGAATTCGGTATCAAAGAATGAAAACGTATCGCACGAGGCGATATGCGTTATCAACACGACCGAGCGCGACGCTCACATCGACCTGACGCTGTTCTACGAGGACAGACCGGTAAAGACCGGTTATTCCGCAGAATGCGGCGCGATGAAGACGCATCATATCAGACTTGACAAGCAGGTGTCCGACAAGGGCGAGCTTATCCCGCGCGACACGCCGTACGCCATACTCGTTGAATCGAGCGAGCCGATAGTCGTTCAGTACAGCCGTCTTGACACGTCCGCCGTCGAAATGGCGCTGATGACGACGATAGCGTATCCGGTCGACTGATGAGATTTGCCGCCACGTGTCTTTTCGGGCTTGAAAGACTTTTAGGTGAAGAGATAGACGCGCTCGGGTTACAGCGCGTCACGACGATAGACGGGCGCGTTATATTTGACGGTGAAATATCCGATATACCGCGCCTGAATATTAACCTGCGTTACGCCGAGCGGCTTTATATCGTGCTCGGCGTTTTTCCGGCATATACTTTCACGGAGCTGTTTGACGGCACGCGCGCTTTGCGTTTTTACGATTATATAGGCGAATTTGACGCGTTTCCCGTAAAAGGCCACAGCATAAAAAGCGCCCTGACCTCTATCCCCGACTGTCAGAGCATCGTAAAAAAAGCCGCTGTCGAGTCCATGAAAGACAAATATAATATTAACCGTTTTGAAGAGACGGGCGTTAAATACCAGATAGAGTTCTTCATATTAAAAGACGAAGCGACGGTGATGATAGACACGTCCGGTATGACGCTGCATAAGCGCGGCTACCGCCCCGAGTCAAACGAGGCGCCCCTGCGCGAGACGCTCGCGGCGGCGCTCTGCAAGCTGGCGCATATAAGAGAAGACAATCTGTTCTGGGATCCGATGTGCGGCTCCGGCACGATAGCCATAGAAGCCGCGCTTTTAATGTCAAACACCGCGCCGGGTATGAACCGCACCTTCGTCTCGCAGGAATATCCGTGGATAAACAAAACCGACTGGAACAAGGCTTACGAGCAGGCGGCGGATATGATTAAACGCGACTGCAAATTTGAAGCGTACGCGTCCGACATCGACCCGGAATGTGTGCGTATAACGACGGACAACGTGGCACGCGCGGGTATGCAAAAGTATATAAAATGCTTTGAATATGACGCAAGAAACGTGGAAACGTACGGCCGCCGCGGCACGATAGTCTGCAACCCACCTTACGGCGAGCGGCTCATGGATAAAGAGAGCGTCGCGGTGCTTTACAAAGAATTAGGCGACGCGTTCTCAAACCTCGGCTCGTGGCAGATATACGTCATATCCTCCTGTGACGATCTCCCGCGCCTTTTCGGCAGACGCCCGGATAAGATAAGAAAATTATATAACGGCATGATAAAATGCAATTACTACCAATTTTTCAAAGCAAAGGATGTAAAAAAATGAAATACGAAAAGCAACTGTTGCAGTACGCAAAGCTCGTTGTAAAAGTCGGCGTAAACGTCCAGCCGGGTCAGTACGTGACCATAATGTCGCCTCTTCACGCCGCGGAATTTGCGAAAATGATAGAAAAAGAAGCGTTTGAAGCCGGCGCCAAGGACGTTAAAATAACCTTCAACGATCAGCAGGCTGACAAAATACGCTTTACTTACGCGGACGCGGAAACGTTATCCGATATACCGGACTGGTTCAAAGAGATGAGAACGTATTACGCCAGAAAGGGCGGCGCATTTATCAGCATAGCCGGCGGCGACCCCGAGGCGTTCAAGGGCATAGACGGCATGAAAATGCTGTCGTTCAGCCGCGCCATGAACAAGGCGAGCGAGGAGTTTTACGATCTTATGGATCAGTCCGTTTTCCCGTGGTGCATGGTCGGCTACCCGAGCGAAGCGTGGGCGAAAAAGATATTCCCGGAAGACAAACCGTCCGTCGCAGTTGACAAGCTCTTCAAAGCCATTTTCAACGCCGTTCGCATAGGCAGAGGCGATACGGCGAAAAAGTGGAGATCACACGACAGAGTTTTAAAACGCCGTGCGAAGATATTAAATAATTACAATTTCAAGGAACTTCATTTCAAAAACGGCTTAGGAACGGATCTGCACGTGGGCCTTGTTGAAAATCACATCTGGCAGGGCGGCTCCGACAAAACGAACAAAAAAGTCAAATATATGCCCAATATGCCGACGGAGGAGATATTCTCCATGCCGGATATGAATAACGTATCGGGCGTCGTATATTCTTCAATGCCGCTTTCGTATCAGGGCAATCTGATAGAGGATTTCAGCCTGACGTTCAAGGACGGCGCCGTCGTCGGTCATCAGGCGAAAAAGGGCGGCGAAGTGCTCGCGCGTCTGCTCGAAACGGACGAGGGCAGCAAACGTCTCGGCGAGGTCGCGCTTATACCTTACGAAAGCCCGATCTCGGATATGAAGATACTGTTCTACAACACTCTGTACGATGAAAACGCGTCGTGCCATCTCGCGCTCGGTTCGAGCTACGCGATGACCATAAAAGGCGGGGAAAAGATGAGCAAGGAAGAGGCGAAGGCCGCCGGGTCGAACGATAGCGGCGTCCACGTCGATTTCATGTTCGGCACCGCTGACATGAGCGTCGTCGGCGTTACGCACGACGGCAGGGAAATAACTGTTTTCAAAGACGGTAATTTTGTCTTTTAAGAAAGGGGACGCCATGAAAAAAACTGTCTCGGTACTGATCGCGCTGCTCATGCTCGCCGGCGCCGTCGGCTGCAGCCAAAGCGACGGACCGCAGGTCACAAACGACACCGAGCCGACCGCAGAGATCACGACTGAAGAGGAGACCGAAATGCCGGAAGTAACGAACGAGATAATTGAAGCGCCGGACGAGGACAAGGATCTTTCCGTATGGTATGCGCATTCGTTTACCAAAACGGATCCCGAAAAGCCCGAGGACACCGGTCTGCGCTCCTATACCGTCTATATGACGAGAGGCGAGATCGAAAACGCTCAGATAGTTATATCGTCGCAGGACGAGAAAAGCGGACTTTCCGTCACCTGCACGCCGCTGAAAAATAAAAACGGCGACGAGATAGGTACGGAGATCTACCGCCAGTATTACATCAAGTGCGGAAAAACGTATTATCCCGACCCCGTCGCGCCGATGAACGACACGACGAGGCTGTTCGACGTCGCGGCGGGCGGATCGCAGGCGATGTTCGTACGGCTGAAGACAACGGCCGACACGCCCGCAGGCGATTACGAGGGCGTCGTCTCCGTGCACGAGGGAGATAAGACGGTCAAGCAGGTCCGGATCTTCGCTCACGTATGGGATATAGTGATGCC
>DBWC01000063.1:0-238 GCA_002308615.1 Clostridiales bacterium UBA1248 | reverse complement strand
CGCCGTTTCCGGTATGGGCTCGGGCGACATATACCGTTTCCACGACAGAAACAACGGGACGGACTATTATAAAGAATATTATGATTTCCTTCTTGATTATCACGTCAACGCCTACGAGCTGCCGTACGACGTGCTCGACGAGCGCGCCGACGCGTACATGAGCGATCCGAGAGTTAAGTTCTTCAGACTTCCGTACATCGGCGACGACAGCAAGATGGTCGCGTGGTACAACAAGCTG
>DBWC01000105.1:443-9010 GCA_002308615.1 Clostridiales bacterium UBA1248 | reverse complement strand
CGTCTTCATTTCTTCATTAGCGAAGCGTCTTCATTTCTTCATTAGCCAGCTTGCGGGCGTCTTCATTTTCGGCGCGGCAAAGAAATTCCAAAATACTTCCTTTTCACGCCGCGCCGAAGGCTCCGCGGCGTTTTTATTTTGAACGATATGACCGATCTTGCAATATACAGTTTTTGCGCCGTATATTTTGCATACGGCGCCTGACTGATTTTGCAAAAAATGAGGACAATTACGCCCCGTATATCGGAAAATGAAGGATATCCGCCGTTATTTGCAGGATTTGACGTTATTTTTCAGCCAATATTGCATATTTTTTTTAAAAACACTTGCATTTTTCAAATCGCTGTGATATAATCAACAAGGTATACGATCCAAGCAAGTACTTTTTAAAGAGAGCAGATCTGATATGGATATATTACAGAAAATAGAAGCCAGTATGCCCGGCTTCTCAAAAGGGCAGAAAGCCATAGGAAGTTATATACTTGAGCATTACGACAAGGCGGCTTATATGACCGCGCTCAAGCTCGGCTCCACCGTTCACGTTTCCGAATCAACGGTGGTGCGTTTTGCCATTGAGCTCGGATTTGACGGGTATCCCGATCTTCAGCGCAGCCTGCGTGAGCTAATACGCGCGCGCCTCACGTCGCTTCAGAGGATCGAGATAACGAACGACCGCATAAGCGACGACGAGATACTCGAAAAAGTCATGGAGCTTGATATCGAGAAGATGCGCAACACCGTCGCGACGATAGACAAGAACGCTTTCAACGCCGCAGTGGACGATATAATCAAGGCAAAACGCATATACATAATGGGTATGCGTTCTTCCTCGTCGCTCGCCGTGTTCATGAACTTCTATTTTTCAATGATATTCGACGACGTGCGCTTAGTCAATTCCACGTCGCGCTCCGAGATATTCGAACAGCTTTTCAGAATAGGCCCGGATGATATAATAATCGGCATATCGTTTCCGCGTTATTCAAAGCGCATAATCCAGGCGATGGAATTTGCTAAGGAGCAGAAGGCGATGAGCGTCGCCGTAACGGACTCCATGGATTCCCCGCTTGCAGAATTTGCGGACCACACTCTCGTCGCGAGAAGCGAGATGGCGTCGTTCGTCGACTCACTCGTCGCGCCGCTGTCCGTAATAAACGCGCTTATCGTCGCTATCGGCAAAAAGAAGCAGGCGGAGGTCAGCGACGTGTTCAACAGACTTGAAAACGTCTGGGACGAGTTTGAGGTCTACAACAAATTCTCCGGTCAAGTGGGGAATAAATGAAAATCGCCGTTATAGGCGGAGGACCCGCCGGACTTATCGCCGCCGGGACTGCCGCCGGGCGCGGCGCGGACGCCGTGCTTTTTGAAAAAAACGACAGATTCGGCGTAAAACTCCGCATCACCGGCAAGGGAAGATGCAACGTCACGAACAACTGCACAAAAGAAGAATTTTTCGATAACGTCGTATCAAATCCGAGATTTCTTTATTCGGCGTATTCAAAATTCGACACGCCGTCCGTCATGTCGTTTTTCGAGGGTTTGGGCGTGCCGCTCAAAACGGAGCGCGGAAACCGCGTTTTCCCCGTATCCGACAAGGCGTCGGACGTGGCGGACGCGCTTATAGACTACTGCCGCAAAAACGGCGTAAAATTCATAAACGAAAAGGTCTGCAAGATCGCAAAAAAAGACGGTTTTCATATAATTTCAACAAAAAAAGAATACGTATTCGACCGTGTCGTGATCGCTGCGGGCGGTTTGTCGTATCCGAAGACCGGCTCCACCGGCGACGGATACGTATTTGCAAAGGATCTCGGTCACAGCGTTACGGAGCTGTCGCCGTCGCTTGTGCCGCTTATCTGTAATGATGATATATGCGGCAAGTGTCAGGGGCTGTCGCTTAAAAACGTAAAGCTTACCGCGTGCGATACCGTGACCGGCAAAACGGTTTATGAGGAGCAGGGGGAAATGCTGTTTACGGATAACGGCGTAAGCGGTCCTCTTGTACTTTCGGCTTCTGCTCATATGAGGGACGTGTCGGACGGCAGATATAAGCTGTATATAGATCTGAAGCCGGCGCTTGACGAAAAGACGCTTGACAGAAGGCTTTTGCGCGACTTTTCGGAAAATAAAAACAAAGACGTAATAAACGCGTTTTCCGCGCTTTTGCCGTCAAAGCTCATAGCCCCGTTCGTTGAGCTTACGGGGATACCGTCTTATAAAAAAGTAAATTCCATAACCGTGGGGGAGAGGGGACGTATAGCGGAGCTGCTTAAACGTCTGCCGCTTACGGTAAAGTCAACGGCGCCGATAGCCGAGGCGGTGATAACCCGCGGCGGCGTCGATACAAAACAGATAGACCCGAAGACGATGCAGTCAAAGCTGACCCCCGGCCTGTACTTTGCGGGCGAGATAATAGACTGCGACGCGTATACCGGAGGCTTCAATTTACAGATAGCGTTCTGTACCGGTTATACCGCGGGCGTCTCGGCGTCTGAATTATGATTTCGGAAGGGATTTGTCATGAGTGTTTTCAGAATAGCGATAGACGGACCGTCCGGCGCGGGAAAAAGCACCGTAGCAAAGGCTTTGGCAAAGCGCCTCGGATTCGTTCAGGTCGACACGGGAGCGATGTACCGCTCAGTCGGTCTTTACATTTACCGCAAGGGCATAGCTCCGGACGACGCGGAAGCGGTCGTACCGCAGCTTGAAAATATAAATATAGACCTCGGCTTTTCGGACGAGGGACAGCGCGTATACTTAAACGGAGAAGACGTTTCCGATAAGATCAGACAAAACGAGATATCCATGTACGCGTCAAAGGTCTCCGCTATCCCCGCGGTCCGCGCTTTCTTACTTGAAATGCAGAGAAAAATAGCGCGCGAGCACAGCGTCGTGATGGACGGGCGAGATATAGGCACCGTTGTTTTGCCTGACGCGGAGCTTAAAATATTCCAGACCGCGTCCGTGCGCGAAAGAGCGAAGCGCCGCTGTCTCGAGCTTACGGAAAAGGGTCAGAAGGTAGATCTTGAAACGATCAGAAAAGAGATAGAAGAGCGTGATTACAACGACTCGCACCGCGCCGCCGCCCCGTGCGTTCCCGCGGACGACGCCGTAATAATAGATAATTCCAATATCACGATAGAGGAAAACGTAAGCATAATAAAGACGCTTTACGAAATGAGAAAATGACCTTATATGATAAGCTGGTCAAGCGTCTGGGCGGACTGTTCCGGCGCGTATATAAGCTTGAAGTCAAGGGAACCGAAAACATCCCGGACGACGGCGGATTTATAATAGCGAGCAACCACACGGCGTCGTTTGACC
Organism: Clostridiales bacterium UBA1248; assembly: GCA_002308615.1. GTDB lineage: Bacteria > Bacillota > Clostridia > Oscillospirales > CAG-272 > UBA1248. Next base: position 5,689 of record DBWC01000105.1, on the reverse strand, counting down.
CGGTGATGCTCATACTTTCCGTGCCGAGACGTTTGCATTTCATGGCGAAAAAAGAGGTTTTTGACACGCCCGTTCTCGGCAAGCTTGCAAAAAAAGTCGAGATGTTCCCGGTAAACAGGGGAAGCGTCGATATGAAAGCCATAAAGACCGCGCTCGGCTACGTAAATAACGGCGAGGTAGTCGGTATTTTCCCGCAGGGAACGCGTATGCCCGGAGTCGATCCCAAAGAGACAAAGGCGAAAGAAGGCGTGGCGATGCTTTCGTATCACACGAAATGCCGCGTGCTTCCGGCGTTTATAAAAACCAAAAAGAGAAAACTCAAACCGTTTTCAAAGACGACCGTCATAATCGGCAAGCCGATAGAGCTTGACGAGCTTGATATAAAGAACGGAACGCCGTCGGAATACAGGCGCGCGACCGACCGCATTTTCGGCGATATCTGCGCGCTTGAAGACAGTATATGACGGAGATAGCGGAATACAGCGGATTCTGTCCCGGCGTTAACAGCGCCGTGTCCGCCGTGAAAAAACTGATAGCAGAAGGCAGATCGGGCAAAATATATACGCTCGGCGACATAATCCACAACCCCACGGTAGTTTCCGAATTCGAGGCGGCGGGCGTACGTTCCGTCGAACCGGATGAGCTTGAAGCGCTGTGCGACAGCGCGTCGGACACGACCACGTTCGTCATAAGGACGCACGGCGTTGAAAAGGAATATACCGAGTATTTAAAGCGCCGCGCAAAGGAAAATCCGAATATCAGTGTCCTTGACTGTACCTGCCGGTTCGTCGCCAAGATCCACGACATAGTGGAAAAAAATACGGCGGAAGAAACGACGACTTTGATCTTCGGCGACGAAAATCATCCCGAGGTACGTGGTATAAAAAGCCGTGTTTTCGGCAAAGCGTACTGTTTTTCGGACGAAAAACAGCTGAAAGAGGAGATCGTTCCGCTTCTTTCGCCGTCAGAACACGTGATTATGGTGTCACAAACCACTCAAAATTTAACAGAGTGGAAAAAATGTCAAAATTTTATTGAAAGTCTATATACAAACGCGAAAATTTTTGATACAATATGTTCCGTGACCGAAAAACGTCAGAAACAGACGCTGCAGCTTGCAAAGCGTGTTGACGTTATGGTCGTTATAGGAGGGAAAAACAGCTCCAATACAAACAAGCTGTATTCCATAGCCGGTTCCGTCTGTCCGCGTACTTATCTTGTGGAAAACGGAGATGAGTGCAGGAAGATAAAGATCGGCAAAAACTCAAAAGTGGGAATTGCTGCCGGTGCATCGACGCCGGACAGTATTATAGAGGAGGTAAAAACCATTATGAGCGAAGAACTCAAAGAGTCCGTATCAAGCGGACAGAACGAGGCTGAAGAAAGCTTCGAAAAACTTCTTGATGAAACCTTTAAAACTTTAAATACAGGAGACGTCGTAACAGGCACGATAACGCAGATCTCTAACACAGAGATCAAAGTTGACCTCGGCACCAAGGTTACAGGCATACTTTCGTATGACGATGTATCGGACGAGCCCGGCGTCAACCTGAACGATCTGTTCAAAGTAGGCGATCAGATCACCGCGTACGCGGTAAGGGTTTCAGACGTTGACGGAGTCGCAACTCTGTCAAAGAGAAAATATGACGCCAAAAACAACTGGCAGCAGATAGTTGACGCTTACAACAGCGGCGAATATCTCGAGGGCAAGTTTGTAGAGGCGGTCCGCGGCGGCGCTATCTGCACGATCAAAGGCATACGCGCTTTTGTTCCCGCGTCGCACACCACGGTTGAAGAAGACGGCGATATGAACTCCATCATCGGAAAGAAGATGCAGTTCAAGATAATTGACGTGGATACCGGCAGAAGAAGAGTAAAGGCTTCCGCCCGCATCCCGCTGAGAGCCGCCGCAAGAGCCGAGCGCAAGGCCGCAGAGGCAAAGTTCTGGGAAGAGATAGAAGAGGGCAAGGAATACGAAGGCATCGTCCGCTCCATCCAGAATTACGGCGCGTTCGTAGAGCTTGAAGCCGGAGTCGACGGCATGGTGCACACCACGGAGCTCTCCTGGAAGCACATCGCCAACCCGTCCGAGGTCGTTTCCGTAGGCGACAAGATCAAAGTGTTCGTAAAATCCTTTGACAAGGAAAAGAAGAGAATTTCGCTCGGCTACAAGACCGAGGAGACAAATCCGTGGACGATGTTCACAAACGTATACCAGGTAGGCGACGTTGTGAACGTTAAGATCGTCAGCATCCTTCCGTTCGGCGCGTTTGCCGAGATCATCCCCGGCACCGACGGTCTTATCCACATCTCCCAGCTTTCCAACAAGCGCGTTGCAAAGCCGGACGACGTGGTCAAAGTCGGCGATACGGTCGACGTCAAGATCACCGATATCGATTTTGACAAAAAGAAGATCAGCCTGTCCATACGCGCTCTGATGCCCGAGGAAGAACCGGTCGAGGAACCCGCGGCTGAAGAAGAACCCGCCGATGAAGCTCCTGTTGAAGAAGCTCCCGCGGAAGAAGCTCCCGCAGAGGAATCCCCCGCCGAAGAGCCCGCAAAAGAAGAAGCGGCTGAATAATTGAACAAAAACAAAAAAATCTCCGTGAAAACGGAGATTTTTTTATTATATTTACCTGTCGTACTTGCTGAATTCCTCGCTTACGTAGTCAGTCTTTTTGAACATATCTATCATCGCGTAGTATCTCGGATGCTCCCGCCAGCCCTGGTCGACTGAGCCGTATCCTTCGACGATTATTTTAGTGTCGGGGTACGTTTCACGCAAGCGCAATACGTCTTTGTCGGAGATGGAGGTATGCTCTATCCACAGCCTTTCGAGAAGCGGCATATCGAGAAGATTGGAAATATCCCATATATCGTACAGATGGCTGATGTTTACGTCTACGAGCTCCTTGCATTCGCCGAGCGGTGAAACGTCCTTTAACGGACGGTTTACGAACAGTTCTATATAATGCAGATGCTTAAGATTTGAAATCGGCGTCAGATCGCTTATTTTATTGTCGGCAAGTATAAGGATACGAAGCTCCGTCAGATATTCGCCGATGACGGACAGATCCGTCAGCGCCTGATGACCGAGATCGAGCGCCTGAAGATCGGTGCAGTATTTAAGGCACTGTATGTCGTCGCTTGTCAGTCTTGTATAATCATAATCATATATAAGAACGGAAAACGCTACGGCGTCCGTTTTAAGCGACCATTTGCCCATATATAATTTCCAGACGATCTTGATATCGGGAAATTCACCGCGCAGCGCGCCGAGTTCTTCGTCAGTCGCGCTTATATCGGACAGATCTGCACGGCAAAGCCACGACATAAGTCTCAGCTTCTTTCGCACCGTGTTGACAGTCAGCTCTTTTTTGCCGGAAAGATCGAGGTCGGTCGTGTCCGTATCGTACAGCTCGCCGAGTATCTCGACTTTCCATAAGAATTTTATATCCGGATATTCGGATGCAAGCGCGTACTGTTCGTCGCCGTCAAGCCCCGTGTCGTATAAGCTGACCGTTTTCATATACGGAAAATATTCAAGCTTTGCAGAAAGCACGGCCGGATCGATCTGTATCCCGTTCAGATCAAGCTCCGCCGCGTCTTCTCTGACCGTGACGCCGTAAACGGAAACGACGCCGGGTATTTCAAACGATACGCCGGGAAAATCCGATCTCAGGCTGTTTTTGTCTTCTATCGGTATCTCCGCGTCAGCGACGACGCGCATGACGTCCGGCAAATATGAAAGAGCCTCCCTTATCGCCGCCGCGGTTACGCCGGGTACGCCGGACAGATCCATTTCCGTGTCGGTCGTATAGATCTTTTTATCGGACACTTTTATATAAGTCGCGCATCTGATCTCCGCGCCGGGGAAGCTTTCGTTCAAAAGCTGCTTTTCGTTTATGCTGAGTTCAAATCCGTCAAGATCTATAAGCGTAAGGCGAAAGAAACCCTGTAAAGATGATAAAAGCGCGTCAAAAGACTCTATTTCGTCCTTTTCAAGCGCTATTTCGACGGTATCGGGCGAAAAATACCGGTCAAAAACTTTGATAAGCGCTATCCCGGTGTCCGTTTCGGTTTCCGTGATCACGGTATCGGGCGCCTCTGTGTCCGTTGTATCGGGGGTGCCGGCGCCGCATCCGGTCAGAATAAACGCAAGAGCGAAAAAAAACGTGACAGCTTCTATGATTTTCAAACGTTTCATCTTTTCCTCCCGTTGATTTGCGGACGGCGCCGTATTCATTTAATATAATATCCGAAAAACAGAGATTTGTCAAGTATATATAAAAAAATCGGGCGGGAAAACCCGCCCGGAAATATATGGATCGGCTTATCAATAAGCAACGCCCTGCCACAGCATCGCGTCCGCGACCTTTAAGAAGCCCGCGATGTTCGCGCCGGCAACGAGGTTATCCTCAAGACCGAATTCACGCGCAGTCTTTGAGCAGTTTCTGTAAATGTTGACCATAATGTCGTGCAGCTTTGCGTCAACTTCCTCAAACGTCCAGGACAGACGCATGGAGTTCTGCGACATTTCAAGAGCGGAAGTCGCAACGCCGCCCGCGTTTGCCGCTTTTGCCGGACCGAAGAGGACGCCCGCGGACTGGAACGCCGCGACGGCTTCGGGGGTCGAAGGCATATTCGCGCCTTCCGCGACAGCCGTTACGCCGTTTGCGATAAGAGCCTGCGCGGACTGCAGGTCGATCTCGTTCTGCGTGGCGCAGGGAAGCGCAACGTCGGCTTTGATCGTCCAGATGCCTTTGCAGCCGGGCGTGAACGTGGCGGACGGAACGGCTTTAACGTATTCGCTTATGCGCGCTCTGTCAACTTCTTTTATCTTCTTTATAACGTCGAGCTTCACGCCGTCGGCGTCGTAGATGTAACCGGACGAATCGCTCATCGCAACGACCTTGCCGCCGAGCTGCGTCGCTTTTTCGGCGGCGTAGATAGCGACGTTGCCGGAGCCGGATATAAGAACTATCTTGTCTTTAAGGTCTATGCCTTTATCCGCAAGCATTTCTTTTGTAAAGTAGAGAAGACCGTAACCGGTGGCTTCTTTTCTTGCAAGAGAGCCGCCGTAGGAAATGCTCTTGCCGGTCAGAACGCCGGTAAATTCGTTTCTTATGCGCTTGTACTGACCGTACATATATCCGATCTCACGCGCGCCTGTACCGATGTCGCCGGCGGGAACGTCCGTGTCCGCGCCTATGTGCTTGCAAAGCTCCGTCATGAAGCTCTGGCAG
>DBWC01000105.1:0-298 GCA_002308615.1 Clostridiales bacterium UBA1248 | reverse complement strand
AGTCTTATACCGCCCTTGTAAGGACCTATAGCGGAATTGAACTGGTATCTGTAACCTCTGTTGACTCTTACTTTGCCTTCGTCGTCAACCCAGCTTACACGGAACTGTATGCCGCGTTCCGGCTCTACTATTCTGTCGATAATGCCCGCCGATACTATGTCGGGGCGTCTTTCAACGACCGGCTCGAGCGATTCGAGAACTTCGCCTACCGCCTGAAGAAATTCCGGTTCGTTGGGATTTCTTTTGCATACGTCATCATAAACTTTTGCAAGATATTCACTTTTAAATGTCATATTAT
>DBWC01000066.1:4687-5958 GCA_002308615.1 Clostridiales bacterium UBA1248 | reverse complement strand
GAAATGCCGCGGTCCTTGATCGATTTTACGACCTCGTATTCCGTTTTCGCGTCAAGCGCGCTCGTCGCCTCGTCCATTATTATTACGGTGGGATCCGCGGCAAGCACGCGCGCTATTTCCATACGCTGACGCTGACCTCCGGAGAAGTCCTTGCCGCCTTCCGTGATCCTGTACTGATATCCGCCCTCGCGCTGCATTATATCCTCGTGTATCTGAGCGTCGCGGGCAGCCATTATCATCTCAAAATCTTCAATGGAGTTGTCCCACATTTTTATGTTGTTTGCAATTGTGTCTTCAAATAAGATTATATCCTGGTCCACAACGGCGACGGAGCCGGTGAAAACGCCGCGGTCTATCTGACTTATCGGCTTGCCGTCAAACAGTATCTCGCCGCTCCACGGCTGATACAGACCGGATATGAGCTTTGAAAGCGTTGATTTTCCGCAGCCCGACGTGCCGACGAAAGCGACGCGCTGTCCGCGTTTCAGCGTAAGGCTGAAATCCTCGATAAGCGGAGGCGCGAGCCTCGAGTAACCGAAGGTGACGTTTCTGATCTCCAGATCGCCGGAGAGCTTGTCGTAGCTGTCGTCCGCCGTATCATCGCCTGCGGTTTTATCCTGCCCGGCAAGCGCGGGATCCTCCGGGTATTCCATAACGTCCTCGATACGCTCCATGCTCGAGCGCATCTCCTGCATCTGCTGACCGGACGTTATAAGCTCCTCCGCGGGAGCGACAAAGGATGCGAGGAAGCCCTGGAACGCGAAAACCATACCGACGGTGAACTCTCCGCGCATGGTGAGCAGCACGCCTAAGATAAGCACAGCTATGCTCATGACCTCGGATATTATCGTCGGGACAAGACCCAGATAATGATTTATGCGTTCATACCGCACCGTCTGCGTGTTGACGGACGCCTGAAAGCCGGACCATTTTTCAAAATATCCGTTTTCCGCGCCGCTCGCTTTGATAGTCTCTATCATTTCAACGCCGGATACGGTCGAAGCGGCGAGCTTGCCGCTGTCACGCATCATGACTCTTGTTATGTTGACGCGCTTTCTTGATATGTAGCGCGAAATAAACAGCTGTGAAAACACGGAGAGAAGACCCACGAGAGTGAGTACCCACGAATAGCGGATCATTACCACGAGATAGAATATCATCATAGCCGCGTTCAAAGCGAGAGGAGCTATGGTATTGACTATCTCTCCGGCTATGCTCGCGTTTGATTCCTTGCGCTGCTGTATGTCGCCCGCCATACGCTGGGAGAAGAA
>DBWC01000066.1:4325-4632 GCA_002308615.1 Clostridiales bacterium UBA1248 | reverse complement strand
CGTATCCCGCCTGTATCCACGCCGTCGCAAGCTGTATGAAGACGAGTACCGAAAGCCCTATCAGAAACGGCAGATACCATTCCCGCTCGTTTCCGGTAAGCAGCTCGTCCATAAACACGCGTGAAAATCCCGCGCTTATAATGCCTATAAGCGATGAGATTATCGTCGTTATAATGACGAATGCAAGCGCGCCGCCCGCGCCTTTAAGGCGCTTTTTGGCAAAGCTCAAAATGCTCTTGGGCTTGCCGCCCGGTTCAAAATCCTCTCCCGGCTCCATCATAAGGCAGATGCCGGTAAAGCTCTCGTC
>DBWC01000066.1:4031-4218 GCA_002308615.1 Clostridiales bacterium UBA1248 | reverse complement strand
ACGAAGTGGTTGAAATCCCAGTGGATTATGCACGGAAATTTTCCTTTTTCACGGAGCGCCTCCGGCTCGAAGCGGTAGCCCTTGGCGACAAAGCCGTAGTTGCGCGCGGCTTTTAGTACGTTGCCCGCCTTGCTTCCGTCGCGCGATACGCCGCAGTCCTTGCGGACCTGCTCGAGCGGGACCCATT
>DBWC01000066.1:0-4009 GCA_002308615.1 Clostridiales bacterium UBA1248 | reverse complement strand
CCGCATTCCAGCGCTTCCATCTGCATTATGACCGGCACTTTTACCTTGCCGTGTGTGACCGGCTGTTTCAACGCTTTTTGTGACATAACATCCTCACAGAAACAAAATGATCAAACCGACGTCTTTCAGTTTATGATATAAGATATAGGCGCTATTTCCTTTGTGCTCCCGTCGCCGTCGCGCACCGTGACTTTGCCGAATATGCTCCATGCAAGCATTCCGACAAGCAGCAAAACAAGCGCGATCAGCACTATCCACACAGACGGAGTAGTGACGCGGATATAGTCGTTCAGCGCCTCGGGGCTCGATACTCTTTCCATGCTCTTTTCTCTGAAAAGGGTGTTTTTGTTTTCCTGATTATCCATGATGAAATCCTCCGTGGATCGTAGTTAAAGTACGGTACTTGCCGCGTACGCCGGTAGATGCAAGCCATACGCATAATTATTTCATTTTATTTATAAAACTTTGTGATTATTTTATTATATTGCAAGTAAAAAGTCAAGTATTATCATTTTTATTAAAGTATATCTCAATAAAAATTTACATATATTATGCTCTTTTTCCGGACTTTTTCGTAAGACGGAAACGGCGGCTCACCTGCGTTTGCCGCTTTGTTCAGTATTTTATTAAAAAATAACGTTGATTTTTGCGTTTTGCCGTGATATTATTATCTAAATAAACAAAGTTGTCCTTGTCAATAATATGAAAAGACGGCTTGCGCGCACGAGCCGCGGCGCGGCGCCGGCTGACTGAACGAGCGGCTCAAACGGAAAGCCAGTGGAAAGAAAAGCGATCATAGTTCTGCCCGGTATAATGGGCAGCACGATATACGCCGGATCGTCGTTTAAGATCGGCAGTATCCGCCTGTCAAAGAACGACCGTGTGTGGGATCCTCCCATAAATATATTTACGGCGAGACACAGAGTATATTCCATGAAGTGCGACTCGGAAGGCAAGCCGCTTTTTGACGTCGGCGTGCTCGATCCGATAGTGAACAACGAAAAAGAGCCGTTCCGCAGGTACGGAGGGCTTGACATATATAAAAACCTTTATCTGCGTTTATGCCGTGATTTTATGCCGGAATACGACGTGATCCTGTATGAATACGACTGGCGCAACGACCCGTACGATACCGCCGTTATGCTTGATAAGTATATAACGGACAAGGGGTATGATAAGATCGTTTTCGTGTCTCACAGCGTGGGCGGCAACGTCTCGTCCTACTATATGTCGCTCGGAGAAGACAGAGTAAAGAAGGTCGTAAAGCACATATCCGTCGGCGCTCCCTATCTCGGCACGGAAAAGCTCGCGTACGTTTACGATACCGGAGACGCGGTGAAATACGAGGTGGCTGGCATAAACCTGGTACTGCCGTTTCTCGGCAGCGCCATAAAATCCGTAATGCCCAATTTTCCCGGCATATATTCGCTTTTGCCCGTAAGAAACAGATTTCTGCCGTATCTGCTCGAGAGGCGTTCGAACAAAACGGCGGAGTTGAAAAGAGACTACGCAAAAACGCTGCACGCCCTGTCAACGTTTTTAAACAAATGGAACAGCAGTCTGTATAACCTTGCCGTATCGCATCAGCAGCTTCCTTTCAAAAACGGCGTCCATATAACTTCAAGAGTGGATTCTTACAATATAGTCGGCGACAATATCAAAACGCCGGAAAAGCTCGTGATAAGCGAGGATTTCGCCTCGCGCAAAAGAAAGACTATAAAGATCGCGTCCACGTTTACGTCCGGAGACGGGATGATATCTCTGCGCAGCGCTTTGATAGACGGCGCCGTAAAAGCAAAAACGCTGTTCAAATATCCGTCGGACAACGTAGACGCGGATCATATAGACATTATAAAAGGCAAAGACGACGGCAAGACCATTGATTTTATCTGCGATATAATAAACGGAGTGGACGCGTTTTCATACGGAGACGACAGCTTTTTCAGCCGATATTCGGGATATAAGAAGAGAATACCTATAAAAAATTAGACCCTCCCCCGGTCAAAACCGGAAGAGGGCTTTTTTTGTTAAGTTTTATTTATCAATATGAAATATAAAGATCGTTTAACGCCGAGTTTACGGCTTCGGTGTCGGACAGATTGGCCGACGTGATCACCGCGACGCCGTTATCGTTCTGTTCGTAATTGAGTCCGGCTATGTGCGCCGCGGCGTTGAGCGGCACGTACAGCACGCCGTCTTTAACGTAAGGCGCGACGGGGATCTGATAAGTGTCGTTATTGCATTTTACGTCAGTTTCGTCCGCTTTGAACGTGAAAGTCCTGTCTTTATACGTAACCGTCGCCGCATCGTCCGATACCGTCACCGTCATATTCTTTATAATTCCGAGCGAGGCGGCGGGAACAAACAGTCTGTTTTTGAATATTTCGGGCAGCGCCGCCGTATCCGCTTCATAAACGGGCACTGTCTTTCCGTCGGATAACGCGTAAGGTCTGTTCGCCGTAAACGACGCGCCGTCGCCCGTGACCGTCTTAACGGTATCCGTAAGCTTAGTTTCTTTTGCGTCTGTTCTGTACGCGTAGTTGAATCGCGCGTTGGGCGCTGCGTCGCCGAGGTCCAAAAACTGCATTATCTCGCCTTCTTCGGTCGAATTGTCCGCCCATTTGAAGTCAAATTCGGCGCCTAAACCGCAGACGCTGTCGTCAAGCTTTATAACGACGTGATTATCGCCGATATATATTTCACCTTTGCCGGCGTTCTCCGTCACCCAGCCGTTGTCTTTGAATTTCTCTATAGATCCGTTGTCACGGTTTACGATAAGGTCGTAGCCGTACCAGCCGGTCTTGCTGTCGCGGTCCGTGTTGATGAACAGGTTCATCCAGTTCGAACCCTCCGGCGCGGTCAGCTTATCCGCGCAGACGGCGAGGAAATACGTGCTGCCGTTTGATCTCGATACCTTTGCGTATATTATATCGTTTCTTCCCGTCTCGTTTTTATAGCTTACGAGCCCGCCGTTGCCGAGCGAATCGCGATGGAGCGTGTCGCCCGTCGTGTCGCGGTATTCGGGCCATACGTCCGCCCACTGCGAAAGTCCGCCGTCAAGCGTTATATCGTGCTGACCGGACGCGGGCTGTGCCGCGCGACTGCCCTTGAATTCACGTAGAAATTCTGCAAGCTGATAATAGTAGTTGTCGCCGAAGCCGCCCTTCATAGGCTCTATGTCGCGGCTGAATTCCGGGTTGAAGCAGTCGACGTAATAGCTTGAAGACCACGAGATATAAGTGTTTGCTATTGTCGGATGACCGCTGCCGTTCCAGCGGCCCGCCGCCCATTCGTTCCATTCCGTGATAAGCACGACGTACGGGTCGACCTCGGAGGCGCGCTCCATCTGCTCCGCAAACAGAAGCCCCTGACCCGTGGTTTCAAGATTGAACTGGAAATCGTCCTTCGTTCCGTCCGGAAGCTTTCCGACCTTCGGCTGTTTGCCGTTTGAAAAGCTCCTGCCCATGCTCGTATTTGCGAGAATACCCGCCGATATGGAAATTTCTTCAACGGCGTTGTCTTTTTTAGTGTTATACGAAGCCGGCTGCGGCGTCTCGCACATCCACGTCCAGAAGTCCTTGCCTTTTTTGACGTTTTCTTTCAGAGCCCAGCAGCGGCGCCATGAAAAGTTTTCGTCCGCGAGCTCCTTTGATTCTTTCGATATGCTTTTGAAATTGCCTAAAATAAGAGGCTTTCCGTCGTACATTACGTACAGATCTCTGTACTGTCCGGTCGAATAGACGTCGTCCCACAGTTCAAGAAACACGTCTTCCACAAGATTGACGTTGTCCGCTAAGAAAAAGCATATATCGGGCGTTTGCAGCCCCTCTTTTCTCATCTGCTCGTATTCCCTGAATATCGCCTTGTAGCTCGTTGTCTGAGGGTTGCCGTTAGTAACGTCCAGGAATATGAAATCAACACCTATGTCGGAAAGCATTGACGCGTGCTTTCTTATTATCCAGCGGTCGTTTGTCAGATAATAGCCGAAATACGGCTCGCCCCAGTAGTG
>DBWC01000085.1:1790-18715 GCA_002308615.1 Clostridiales bacterium UBA1248 | reverse complement strand
CTCTATCCTGCTGAGCTAAGGGTACATTTGCATAACGTGATTATTATACACAATCAACCGCGTTTTGTCAAGAGCATAATATTAAATAATTGTTTCATTATGATGAACTAAGATGAAGCTCCGCGTATATCTTCTCTATACACTTCTCTGTCCCGAGATCGTAATTTACGGCAAAATCGCACAGCTCTATGTTGCGCATCTCAAAATCGAGCGACATCATACGGCTGACTTTATCCTTATCAGGAATGTTCCTTTTTATAATGTTCAGATATATCTCTTTTCTGTCCCTCTCCGTGAAGACGAGGACGGCGCGGGAGCGGTACAGATTTTTAAGTGAAATGGCGCCGCATATATCTATCGGAATGACGGCTATCTTGCCCGCGTCCGTGACGGGTTTTATCTGCGACTCGGACGTGCCGAAGAAATACGTACCGTACACCGTGGTTTCAATAAACCTGTTCTCCGCTTTCTCGGCTAAAAACCGCTCCTCCGATACGAATCTGTACGCGTCCTCCGGCTCGTCCTTTGCGCGCGGGCGCGTCGTGGTGGTAAGCGGTTTGACGAATATCGGATCCTTTGTCAGCGCCGCGGCAAGCTCCGTTTTGCCCGTACCGGACGGACCGACGAGGCACAGAACGCCGCCGCCTTTAAGATCAGGCGCTTTGCCGACGAAAGAATTGCCTATCATTTTAGCCAGGTGTATAAAATCGTCGTAGCTGTTTACGGACAGAAGCCCGGACAGATCCGTGTTCCACGGACGGCGCATAAGCACCGGATACGACGCCTGCGACGACGATATATTATGGACGCTGTCGTCCAAAAGTATGTCGATGTTTATTATATCTTTACGCGTTCCTATCAGAATGTTTTCAGACGGCACGTCGGGAAAATCCTCCGATAAGCGTTTTGCGCGCACGCTCATGCAGTTTGCGGGCACTGCCGTGATGAAAAACACGTCCGCTATGGCGCACAGCTCCCTTACGAATTTCTTTGCGCCGGGATAAACGGGCTGTTTTATAACGAAATCCGGGTCCGAAAAGTATTTTATCCTCTCGTCCGCCACGTTTCCCTGCGTTCCCCACGCTTTTATTTTATTTATGTCAAGAGCCGGGTCGTCTCCGTATTTTTCCTTTAACAGACGCAGGGCAAACGAGTTGCACTCATATAAAATATCGTCAACGTCAAGCCCTATGCGCAGCCTGTATTTTCTCATATAAATTTACTCCGTTACGTTCTTTATATCCATTATACCCGAATGGAATGAGTTTGTCAAGTGATAAACGCAAATATGACTTTTTATGGGCGATCCTGATAATTTTACCGTCCGGTATGGGCTATACTGACAATTTGACGCATATTTTATATATAAATAAATTTGTTCTTGACACGGGCATAAATGCGTGTTATAATTAGTAAATGAAACCAACGAACTACGGAGGATGACATGAAAAAAGCCCTGACTTTGTTTTTAGTCGTCGTTATCATCGCTTTATGCGTCTCCGGCTGCGCGGGCGAGACTCCTCCCGCGGAAACGACCGGGACGGAGCCTGTGACCACGGTGACCGAGGCGGTGACGACGGAAGAAATAACGACAGAGACCGAAACGGAAACGGAGACCGAGACCGAGGAGGTCACGGAGACGGAAACGTTCGGTGAGTTCATAATAGAGCCGGAAGAGGACGCGGAGCTTGCCGTCGCGCGCGTTTTCGGCGACAATATGGTGATCCAGCGCGACAACACCATAACCGTATGGGGCACGTCGAACAAGGACGGCGCGAAGATCCGCGGACTTTTCATGGACGACGAGGCGCGCGGCGAGGTGGATGACGGCAAATGGGAGATCACGTTTTCACCTAAGCCCGTATCGACCGAGCCTCAGGTCATGACGATTGACGACAGCTGCGGCAACAGCGTAACGATCAGCGATATACTCGTCGGCGACGTCTTCATCATCGGCGGTCAGTCGAACGCCGAGGCGACGGGGATACATATACCGCAGGCGGTGTCCGACATAAAACCGGATGCGAACAGACTCTTACGCATACTGCATCAGAGCGCCGACGACGTTATCCCTAACAGAAAAGAAGCGAAAAACCCGCGTGACGATCTGATCAATCAAAAGCGCAAATGGGTCAAGGAGTCGAGGGCGTACGCGAGCACCGTCACGCTTTTGGGCCTGTTTTTCGGCGAAAGACTTACCGATGAGACCGGGATACCCATAGGTATAATCAGCACGGCGGCGAACGGCGCGAAGATCTCCGAGCTTATGCCGAAGGAGCTTGCGGACAAGTACAAATACAAGGTCGGCGGCAACGTTGGCGTCGCAGAATACTACAACGGACTCGTCCATCCGTTCCTCAGAGTTAAATTCAAAGCCATGGTATTCTTCCAGGGCGAAAGCGAAGCGTTCACCGGAGCGAACCCCTCTCCTAAGAAGTACGACCGCGACATAGAAGATCTTTTCACGGAATACCGCAGCAGATGGGGCTTTGATTTCCCGGTATACAATATACAGTTATCCGATTATACAAGCAGATCCGCAATAGCAAGCTCAAACACCGGTTACGTCAGAGCGCAGCAGTTCAAAGCGTATACCGTTATGACTAACACGCGCATCATACCGTCTTACGATCTCGGCGCGGACGAGGGCTTTTCCAACTATATGCATTCACCTAAGAAAAAGGCTCTTGCGGACAGAGTGGCGGATCTGGCTCTTGCGGATCTGTACGGCATCGGCTCCGCGGACGGCGCGCTTGCGCCGGAGCCTGAGGAAATAACGCTTTCCGAAGACAAGACGTACGTCACGGTCAAATTCAAAAACGTGGGTGACGGACTCGTTTCAACAAGCGGGGACAACAAGTTCAACGGATTCGGCTTCGGCAAGATAGAACAGACGAACAAATTCGTAAAAGCCGAGGGCGAGATAATCTCAAAGGACACTGTCAAGATAGTCATACCGGAGGAAGTGACAAAGCTAACGGGTATAGGCTACTGCTGCGCGGCGCACGTTGCGGCGGAGGACGTACAGCTTTATAATTCAAACGGTCTGCCTGCGCTCGCGTTTTACGAGAGCATAAAATAGTATTTTAAAAACGATACAGAGGTAATTATGAAAAAATTCATTTCGGCACTGCTTGCCGCCGTAACGCTTTTTGCCGTCGTTTCCTGCGAAAACAACGTAACGCCGCCGGAAACCGCGGATCAAACCGATACGGAGCAGGAAACAACGATTGGAAAGGAAACAGAACCGATGACTGACACTGACGTTGAAACAGATGAACCGATCACGGACGAGGAACCCGTATTTTACGAGAGATCCGATCGCGACCCCGTTGATCCGGAAAAAGCCGACCTTTCAAGCGCTGACTGGAATACGACGATAACCGCCGCTAACGCGAACGCAAACAAAGTAAACGGCAAATTCACGGACGCAGGAAGAAATAAATTCCTGATCTACAACGGAAATATGTCCCTGCTTTACGATCTGACGACGTACGGTCAAAAGCAGGTCAGCGCTCTGTACAACGCTGAAGGCAAAGCGTATTTTGAAAACACCGGCGACGCATACATCATTGATTCAAACGGCACGACGTACAGCGGAGCTTATTCTCCCGTAAACGGACGTATGAACAGCAACCGCATAGGTTATTACTATTACGATTTCAGGTTCCGTGATCAGACGTTCGTAAATCCCGAATCCGATTCTGAGGGCGAGACGTACGATATCCTCGCAAAGACCGGCAAATGGACCGGCAACGACGTTAAGGATCTTTCCAAAAAGAAAGGCTCGCTTACTTATACGGTACAGTCCCCGGTAGACCCGTTCGTTTACTCCGCCGTTAAATTTTCCGCCGATAAATTCAACGCGGTAGTAATAACCTTAAGGACGGAATACTCGACAAACGGATATTTCTATATCAAAGCGGGCTCTCACGATGAATTCAATCAGGATCAGATGACAAGCTTCAAATGCAGCGCGGGTCAATGGACAACGGTATTCGTTCCCTTCTCGGCGATCCCGGATTATACAGGCAACGTAACCGGCTTCAGAATAGACTGCGGAAACCAGAGCGGCGAGAAGATAGAGGTCAAGGAGCTTAAGGCTGTATGCCGCGGAAGCGATACCGTTCCGCTTGCTTTGGAACGTATTTTCCACACCTATTCCGATAAAATGCACGAGCAGTTCCGCATTGTTGCAACGGGCGACTACTCTGCCGGCGGCAAATTTGAGACAAAGACTGTCATCCCCGCGGATACCGTTCGAAAAATGATCATCAAAAATGCGGTGGGCGAAGTATCATCACTTGACGGATTTGATTTTTCAAGCACCGAATACGTAGGATTTGATATCAAAAACGTCGGTATTTACGGTATTATAATGCCCTCGATCGACAATAACGGTTACATCAAAGTCGAGCTTACCGACGGAAATTACGTTATAACCCGCGGTATCAGAATATCAGGCACTTTAAAGAAAACTGCCGATCTTTACTTCGGTCACAGAGTCTATACTTCGACCGAGCATCAGTTCAACGATCTGAGAAAAGAAGCCTATATAGAAAGAAACCCGCTTACGGATATTTACGTCAAGGATATTGACAACGCAAAATACGAGGGCTACGACGCGATCATCGGCTCATACGTACTGACCGTCAAGGCTATCGAATTCTCCCCTGCAAAATACAATTATCCCGATAAGCATTTCAATATAAACACGATAATCTGCGGCGACGGCGTGGTAGACAGAACGGTCTACATACAGACCGCGGAAAACGCAAGGACGCGCAGAGGCAGACTTGAATGCGCCGCTATGCTTGACGGCGAGAACCGCGTTCTCCCGATACCGCTTGAGGTAGGCAAAAACTTTGACGGTGAAAACGAGGAGCCGCTGTACTATCCGGAATACGCGACGGGCGCGGCGGCGTACGGCGAAGTCTACGTTCCGATAACCGTGGGCAAGGATGAAAACAAGCAGTTCACGATGCTCCACCTGTATCAGAACTGGGGCAACTACCCGCTTAAACAGCTTTCTTTCATAGCGTTCCACATCCCGTATTATCATCTGTCCGTCGGCGTGACCGAAACGAACTGCATAGTTCCCTACTTCGTCAACGGTAAAGACGGTTGGACTCTGCCTGATTTCAGAGCCAATTCCGCGCCGCTGTGGGACAACGGACGCGGCACTCAGCATACGAGCGTCGGACGTCTGTACTTCTTACAGTATAAGGACGCCGAAGGAAACAGATACAAATCCGAATCGCAGGACGCGACCATAGTCTCATCCGGTCCCGTTTACGCGGACATAACTATGAATTATCTGTCCGACGACGGAAAGATCAACGCGACGTACAGACATACCGAGATGGCGCAGACGGACGAAAACAGAACGTTCTATAATATAAAGCTGGAGGTGCTTGACGATATAAGCATAAGCGATTTCAAGCGCGACTTTTCCATCTTCTCGTTCGACAGCTATTCTCTGACGTTTTCTAAAGTCGGTTATCTTGATGAGAACGGCGAAATGGTGACCGAGAATACAGTCGAAGGAGACAGAGTGATAAAGCTCGGTAAGGAATATCCGTATTTTGACTACTACAGAGGCAACGTTAAGGAATCCGTCAACTTCGCTCTTATCGTAAGACGCAGCGATATAACGATAGGCGGAAAGAAATATGACGGAAACTTTGTCTTCGTGGACAAATTTGACGGCATACAGAGCTGCGCTTCCCTCTCGCTCGACCTGGACGAGGTCACGCTCAGGAAAGGCGACGTGCTGGATATAGATATAATACTTCTGCCCTGGGGCTACAGCACGACCTTAAGCGACAAGAACGTAAGGAACGTAAGGAAAGACAGCTGTATAGATCCGTATAAGATAACCGTGACGGAAGGCGAGGAATACGCGGATCTCTTCGTGCCGTCCGTCAGAGCAAAGGACAATAAAGCGGTCTTCAAGATCTCCGGCGGCGCGAGCACCGCTGCCGTAAGAGTTTACGGATTTAAGGATTACACCGTACCGACTGTCACGTTCAAAGCCGACGGAGCCGACACCGATATCAAATTAGCCGGAGTCAACGGCTACGACGGATATCAGGTATATCTCGATGACGACGGAACTTATTCGTTCTCATTCAACGTGAATATGGACAAAGCCGACGAATACGAGATAACGGTGATACAGTAAAAAGGTCCGGATTTTCAGCTGAATCCGAATAAACTAGATATAATCAGAATATAAAACCCCGCCGTACCAAAGCGCACTGCTCTGATACGGCGGTGTTTTGTTTTCAATGAAATCGCTCCCGGTTCCTTTATTAGCGAACGCAGCGAAGCGTCTTCATTCCTTCATTAGCGAAGCGCCTTCATTAACACCGAAGGGGCGACTTCATTGAAAAATCCTCGCCGAAGCGAGGATTTTTCTGGCAACGACGAACGTTTTAGATCGGGTTGTCAAAAAAGCCGCTGTTTTCAGTGTTTTTCAGAAAAACCGTGCAAACAGTTTTGATCGGGCGAACGAACGGTTTAGATCGATTCAAGTGTTTCGGGATCAATGATTTCCCTTTTGCGAGCGCTTGTCTGACATTCTATCCTGTTATGATCTAAAGCGGTAAAGCCCCAGTCTGCTGCTTTTTTCTCTTTTAACACATCACCGGTTCGTATATCAATGAGTTGAAGGGCTTTTTCACGCTGCATACAGCAAAGCGTTTCATCGTTGACAAAGATATTTGTGATTCCGCGTTTGCTTTTTGTACGCCATAACTTTTCTCCGCTATGCGAATCAAAACAGTAAAGACCATTTTCCCACGTCTGAAAAAAGACACGTTTTCCGTCATTCGATACAGATATTCCGAATTGTCTGATATAAGCGGAATCAAGCTTGTCTGCATTCCATTTTGAGCGTTCTCCGTTAAAAAAACAGATTTCAATATCGGAAAGTTGCTTTTTTGCTCTGATATAACTATAGGTTATCTTTTTGATTGCACAGTATTCATATATCAAAGTGCTGATTACCGCTTCTTTTGTTTCCGAAAATTCAAAATGTGACGAGTATCTTTTGTGGTAGAATAATTCCATTTATTTGTTTTCCTTTGACGTATTGATCGAGGAGATGAGCATACGGCGGATAGCGCCGTGGGTTTCAGTGAAGTTTGCGCCTATGGCGCAAGTGAAGTTACGCCTTGCGGCGCAATGAAGTATTGCGGCTTTGCCGCAAAGTGAAGTTAAGTGTTCCGCTTATCGTGCCGCAGGCACACTTCACGGGAACCCCCAAAACTCGCTTCACTCGTTTCGGGGAACCCCTATCACGCGCGAAGCGCACTTCACGTCTGAAGGACACTTCACGTTCCGCGTTAGCGGAACACTTAGTTGAAAAGCCTCGCTTTCGCGAGGCTTTTCTGGAGCGGGTGATGGGAATCGAACCCACATAGCCAGCTTGGAAGGCTGGTATTCTACCACTGAACTACACCCGCGTATTCAGTCGTTATCTGACTTTGCATATAATATCACAAATATACGGTTTTGTCAAGACCGTTTTTGCATTTTTTATGCCTAAGTTTTAAAAAAATGCTTAAAGCACTTGCCAAACACGGAATTTAGTGGTATAATGTTTTATATAAATTCAGATATTACGGAGCAATTATGGATTTTATCCAGATTCTTTTAATAGGCGCGGGAGTAGCCGTCGCTGCGATCGTTATTGCCGCGCTTGTTTCCGCGTTTTATCACAACCAGCGCAACCGTGCAAGAAAAAAGACGAGGCTTACCGCTAAGCAGGAGCTTGAGACTTTTCTGCTTGACACCAATTTCAGGCAGAACGTTTTTTCTCACCTCTACTTCCCCGTCCTTGCCGAAGGGACTGCGCGCACGCATCATTATCAGCGCGTCGACGACGTCATAGTTACGAAGGCGGGCGTGCTTATCCTCACCGTATTCGATAAATCCGGCAGGATAGACAATTCAAGAAGCGATATATGGGTGCAGATAAAGGACGACGACCGTTTTGAGCTTGAAAGCCCGGAGGTCTCTTTACAAAAAAGCACGGAAGCTGTAAGAGGAGTCTTAAAACGCGCCGGATACGGAAAAGTGCCGGTATACTCCACCGTCGTATTCATTTACGACGAGGCGATACCGCTGTCAAGCTACGACGACATAGTTTATATGTCCGAGCTTGAAAAACTGCTGCACGATATGAACAAGCAATCCGAGTTAGGCAATATAGAACAGTTTTATATCTGCCGCACACTCAGACGCGCGGGATTGACAAAAGAAAAAATAATAAAAAATAAACTGTAACGGGAAGAATAAAGATGAACAAATACGATATCATTATCATAGGCGGCGGCATAGGCGGTCTTATGTCAGCGTATTCTCTTATTACGGAGGATCCGGGACTTAAAATATGCATGCTTGAGCGCGGCAATCCGATAACGCGCAGGGTTTGCCCGATGCTTACGAAAGCGTCCGACACCTGTCTGCGCTGCAAAAACTGCGCCATTATGGAAGGCATGGCGGGCGCAGGCGCGTTTTCCGACGGAAAATACGTCATATCCACAGAATACGGCGGTTGGCTGACCGAATTCATGCCGGAACAGACAGTCATAGACTACATTGAAAAAGCCGACTCCATACTCGTTTCCTTCGGTGCGACGACCGAGAGATTCATGCCGAGCGACGAGCTTAAACAGCTTTGCTTAAAATACGATCTGCACATGGCTCAGGCGCAGGTCAAGCATCTCGGCACCGATTCAAACTACGATACGATGGTCAAGCTCATAGACTTTTTGAGCGAGAGGATAGATATAATCGCAAACGCACCCGTTTCCGATATAGATATAAAGCTCAATACGGTAACGTATATGAATTCGGGCGAAACGCACAGGGTCAGGGGCGACAGGATCATCGTCGCGGTGGGCCGCGCGGGCTCGAGCTTCTTCTCCAAATGGTGCACGGAAAACGGCATACCGCTGCAGAACAACCAGGTGGACATAGGCGTGCGCGTGGAGCTTCCGTCTATGATCTGGAAAGACTTTGCGGAAAAGATCTACGAGCCGAAGATCTGGTACAGATCGAAGGTCTACGGCGATAAAACGCGTATGTTCTGCTTCAACGACCGCGGCAGCGTGGTTATGGAGAACACGGACGGCGTGCTTACCGTAAACGGTCACTCGTACAGGGACGAGGCGAAAAAGACGAAGAACACGAACTTTGCGCTTCTGACCACGATGAAATTCACGCATCCTTTCAACAAGCCGATAGAATACGCGCGCCATGTCGCAAGCCTGTCGAACCTCATGTCCGGCGGCTCGGTGCTCGTGCAGAGGCTCGGAGATCTGCGCAAGGGCAGACGCACGGATGAGAGCAGGATCGCTGCCTCCACGACGCGTCCGTCCCTCAAAGCAGTTCCCGGCGACCTTTCGCTTTGCATGCCGAAGCGTCAGCTCGACGATATAATAGAGACGCTTGACGCGCTTGACAAGGTGGCTCCCGGCACGGCGAACTACGACACGCTCTTATACGGTATCGAATGCAAATACTATTCGGCGCGTCCTTTATGCGAGGATTTTGAGCTTCACGGGACAAACGGAATATACGCGATAGGCGACGGCGCGGGCTTCACGAGATCGCTCTCACAGGCGGCGGCAAACGGTCTGTACGTTGCCGACAAGATACTTAAAAGCAGATAAAGATTGTAAATAATTCTTTAATTCAGCCTGCAAACGATTGACATTTAAGCAAAATGTGGTAGAATATACCCGTAAATTGAATATCCGTGAGGGAGTAATTCGGCAGACTTTGTCTGCTGCGGGAAGATCAACAGCCGGCGGTGATCCCGTCTGGTCTTTCCGGTACGAATAAAGTATATATGAGACTCATACATTTCTGTAATGTATGGGTCTCTGTTTTTTATAAAGAAAGGACTTGCAATGAAATTCTATTTAAAATCCATTGAAGAAGCCTTGGAAGAATTAAAAACGAAAGATACCGGTCTTTCTTCCGCCGAAGCCGAGAAAAGATTATCCGAAAACGGGAAAAACAAGCTGGCAGAGGCGAAAAAGGAATCCGTGATCCATATGTTTTTCCGTCAGCTTGCCGATCCCATGATAATTATCCTGATCGTCGCCGCGATAATATCCGCGGTGATAGCCGTTACGCAGAAGGAGTCTTTTGCGGACGTTATCATAATCGGCGTAGTCGTCATCCTGAACGCGGTATTGGGCGTTTACCAGGAGAACAAAGCGGAAAAAGCGATAGAGGCGCTGCAGCAGATGACGGCTGCGACGTCAAAGGTCATCCGCGACGGAGTTTTGCGCGTAATAAAGAGCGAAGACCTTGTCACAGGAGACGTTATACTGCTTGAAGCCGGCGATTCCGTCCCGGCTGACGCGAGGATAATAGAATGTGCGTCGCTCAAAGCCGAGGAATCGGCTCTTACCGGCGAGTCAGTCCCCGTGAACAAAACGGTCATGACGCTTACCGCCAAGGACGGCGGAAACGTCCCGTTGGGCGACAGGAGCAATATGGTCTACATGGGCTCCACAGTCGTTTACGGTCACGGCAAAGCGGTGATAACCGACACCGGAATGAATACCGAAATGGGTAAGATAGCGCATGCGCTGACGCAGGCGGAAGAGGGAAAAACCCCGCTTCAGATCAAGCTTGCGGAGCTTTCCAAAATACTTACTTATCTTGTTATAGGTATATGCGTTATAGTCTTCGCCGTGTCCGCGTTCAAGGACGGCAACTTTATAAACGACGTAAAATCCGGTCAGTTCAAGCCTATTATTGATATGCTGATGATAGCCGTATCGCTTGCCGTTGCGGCTATACCGGAGGGACTTGCGACAGTAGTTACGATAGTTTTATCTATAGGCGTGACGAAAATGTCGAAGCGCCAGGCGGTCATAAGACGTCTTACCGCCGTTGAAACGCTCGGCTGCACGCAGATAATCTGCTCCGACAAGACCGGAACGCTTACGCAGAACAAAATGACGGTCGTGCGCGAATACACCTCCGACAAAAAGCTGCTTGCAACAGCCATGGCGCTCTGCTCCGACGCGCAGATCGGAGAGTCCGGAGAGGCGGAGGGCGAGCCCACCGAAAACGCGCTTGTGAACTACGCCTTAAAAACAGGAGTTAATAAGACCGAATACGATAAGATACAGAAGCGTGTGGGCGAGGCACCGTTCGACTCCATGAGAAAGATGATGTCCACGGTGCATACGAAGGACGGAGCGTATATACAGTACACGAAAGGCGCGCCGGACGAGGTGCTCAAAAAATGCACGTGTATATTAAAGGACGGCACGGTCCGCCCGATGACCGACGCGTACAGAGCTGAAATAGCCGAGCAAAACCGTGAGATGGCGGACAGTGCTCTGCGCGTTCTCTCAGCCGCATATAAGACTTACGATAAACTGCCCTCCGACTTTGAGGCGGATACGCTTGAAAACGATCTTATATTCATAGGTCTGTACGGGATGATAGACCCCGTCAGACCGGAGGTCAAGGCTTCAATCGAGGAATGCCGCAAAGCCGGCATACGCCCGATAATGATAACCGGAGACCATATAAACACAGCCGTCGCGATCGCAAAAGAGCTTACGATAATAACGGACGCTTCGCAGGCTTTGACCGGCGCTCAGCTTGACAAAATACCCGACGATCAGTTTGCGCGCGACGTTGTAAAATACTCCGTTTACGCGCGAGTCCAGCCGGAACACAAGGTGCGTATCGTAAACGCCTGGAGAGGCTTGGGCAGGATAACCGCCATGACGGGCGACGGAGTAAACGACGCTCCGTCGATCAAAGCCGCGGATATAGGAGTGGGCATGGGCATCACCGGTACGGACGTTACGAAAAACGTCGCCGACATGGTTTTAGCCGACGACAATTTTGCGACGATAGTAACGGCTGTTGAAGAAGGCAGACGCATATACGACAATATAAAGAAATCCATACAGTTCTTGCTTTCGTCCAACCTGTCCGAGGTCGTTTCCGTATTCACCGCCACGATGATAGGCTTTACGCTGCTTAAGCCCGTACATCTGCTCTGGATAAATCTTATAACGGACTGCTTCCCCGCCCTTGCGCTCGGAATGGAAAAATCAGAGCCGGATATAATGGGACGTCCTCCGAGAGATCCGAAAGCCGGTATATTCTCCGGCGGCGTGGGATTTGACTGCGTGTATCAAGGGCTTATGGTGACTGTACTCACGTTTGCGGCGTACGTTATAGGTCATATGATGGAGGGCGGCGGATTTGAATTCGTTGACTCCGCGGACGGTATGACAATGGCGTTTCTTACCATGTCAATGGCTGAGATATTCCACTCGTTCAATATGAGGACCGTAAGAAAATCGATATTCTCACTTAAAAATCAGAACTGGTATCTGCTCGGCGCCATGGTGCTTTCGCTGATTCTCACGACCGCAGTCATATATATTCCGGGACTCAACACCGCGTTCGGTTTTACGAGCATAAGCGCGCTTGAATACGCCGTTGCAATGGGTCTTGCGCTCCTCGTGATACCGATAGTTGAGTTTGTAAAGCTGATACAGAGAGCGGGAAAGAAGAAAAACTAAGAATAAATAAGAATAAAAATAAATAATCGGGAGTTTGCGCTCCCGATTATTTTATTCAAGTGTTATTATTGCTCCGTGGCAGGTTTCGAGTTCAAAGCTGTATTCGTTTTTCTGCTTTATAAGAGGTACGATACCTTCACCGCTGTAAAGCTTTAACGTTTTATCGTTTGCCTTAAACGTGATCTTTGTTTTTGACGGGGCTCTGTCGTAAGCGTCCGCGGCGTTGCAGATAACGTACGCGGATCTGCACGGATCTGTTTTGTGTATCATCTGACCGACTGCCAGCTTTCCGCCGTCCGTATGAAGATCTCTTATCACACCGGTATCAAGCGATTCTACCGTTTTGATCTGAGGATAATCGGGCAGCCACGATTCGTTTTCAAATCCGATCAGGTGCGTATCGACCGATCTGTATTTCATATAAACATCAGATATTCTCTTTATTTCCGCGTTGATCTTTTTCAGCTTCTCGTATTGCTCGGTCTTGTTTCCTTCCGTGTCAAGCACGTTGTTTTCCCACCAGCCGCCTGTGTAGCACGCCCAGTTTATTACCGTCGCACCGTAGCACAGCGCGGTATACGCCTGATATCGCAGTCTGTTTTCCGACGTATAAACGTCTTTGTAAAGACTGTTTACCTGCGGGATATACCAGAAATCACGTCCGGTCTTGCGGCACGCGTTTGATACTATACGGTAATTATCGAGCATTTTTCCGACGCCGTACATTTCCGGGAGCGAGTAAAGATAAAAATCATAGCTGATATACGGCAGACCTATCTTTTTGATATATTCTTCTATATGCTCTTCGTACGTGGCGGTGCCTAACTGAGACGTCGTCTGATCGTCGCTGTTAGTTGCGACGGAGGCGTAATTCGGATAAAGATTCAGATACGGGAGCTGATCCGAAAAAAGCCTGCTTACCGCGTCAGATACGCGGCCGTAATGGTCAAAATCAAGAGCGGACGGCTCGTCGCCTATATCTATTCCCCATACGGCGGGATGATCCGTAAAGCCTTTTGCCGCTTCATAATATTTTTCGATCGGATTTATATCCGCCATTTTTCCGGCTTTATCTCCGTCACCGCCCCACCAACCCGGCAGAATGCCGGACACGATGCAGCCGACGTTATATTTATAAAGCAGATCAAGAGTTTTTTCGTCCGGCTTGCTTAGGCATACAATAAGCTCTATACCGCACTCCGCAAGCTCTTTGATGTGATTCTCCGTTCTGGCGTACGGCTGAAGGATATACACGCCCGTGATCAGCCTGTCCCTGTCAAATCTTTTATACATATTACGACCGTCCTTTCAATAATTTCAAATAATTATAACATGAGCAAAAAGAAAAATCAAGCCGTGACAGCGCATTTCAGCCTTTCAGCGCAAAAAAATGATATAAAACCGCAAAAAAGTACGCCGAAATATATTATTTTTTGCAAAAAACTCTTGAAAAATCTGAATTTATAGTTTATAATAGTGGAAAGTATTGTTATTGGATTTTAAATAGCAGGAGATTTTGATATGTTTGAAAATGAATTCATGAAGATCACCGTCGCGGGTGTGGGCTGCGGCGGAAACAACTCCGTTTGCCGCGTTGCGGAAGCTAAGCCGAACGGAATCACTTATTTCGGAATAGACACTGATAAAAAAGCTCTGCGTTCGGACGCGGTGACTCCCGTCCATCTCGGAGCGAACCACGGCTCCGGCAGAGGCTGCGGCGGAAACGCGGCTCTCGGTAAAATGGCTGCCGAGGAAAATTACGATATGCTCCTTTCCCTGTTCAAGGACTGCGTCGTCGCGTTCATCGCGGCGGGTCTCGGCGGCGGTACGGGCTCCGGTGCGGCTCCCGTAGTTGCAAAGGCCGCGCACGACGCCGGCGCTCTTACGATCGCCGTTGTTACCAAACCGTTTGCGTTTGAGGGATCCCGCAGAATGGCGACGGCTGACGCCGGACTTGAAGAGCTCCGCAAATATTCCGACGCTATAATAATAATCCCGAACGAGAACGTTAAGAACTCCACCACACAGAAGATCACGTTTGCTAACGCCTTCCGTCTTATAGACGACGTTCTGTGTGAAAGCGTTTTATCCGTACTTGAAATACTTACGAAAGCTATGCTTATCAATATAGATATAGCCGATATAAACGCGGTGCTCCGCAACTCCGGCGATATATTCATAGGCAACGCCGTAGCGGAAGGCAACGACAGAGTAAAGAAAGTCGTCAACGCCGTTATAAGCAATCCCCTGCTTGAAAAGGGCATGAACGACGCGAAGGGTCTTGTCATCTACCTGTCCGCAAACCACAACGTATCGCTTGACGAAATTAACGAGATATCGAACAAGATCGCCGAGACGACCGCGCCCGACGCGAATATCATCTGGGGCTTTGACTTTGACGATTCACTCGGAGATCTCATAAAAGTCTCCATAATCGCATCCGGCGTAAAATAATAACCCGATTATTGTATAAATTGCATAAAACCGTGATTTAAATCGCGGTTTTATGTATTTTATTCTCCGAAATTAAAATTTTATGCATAATTTTTCATTTTACCTATTGACTTTTGCATAATTATGCAGTATAATGCATACATAAAATTTCGGAGGAAAAAAGAAATGAGTAATAAGGAAAACATAAAAAAAGTAGTGCTTGCATATTCCGGCGGACTTGATACGTCGATAATCATACCGTGGCTCAAAGAAAACTACAACAACTGCGAGGTCATAGCGGTATCCGGCAACGTCGGTCAGGGCAGCGAGCTTGAAGGGCTTGAAGAAAAGGCGATAAAGACCGGAGCGTCAAAGCTTTATATAGAGGACTTAACGGATGAATTCGTTGACGATTTCATAATCCCGACGGTCCAGGCGGGCGCGCTTTATGAAAAATATATGCTCGGAACGTCGTTTGCGCGTCCCATCATAGCAAAACGTATAGTTGAGATCGCTCTGGCCGAAGGCGCGGACGCGATCTGCCACGGCTGCACCGGCAAGGGCAANNGGAAAGGGCAACGACCAGGTCAGGTTCGAGCTTGCGATCAAAGCGTTTGCTCCCGATATGAAGATAATCGCGCCGTGGCGTGAATGGAGCATCAAATCCCGTGAGGAAGAGATAGATTACGCGGAAGCGCACAACGTACCGCTTAAGATAACGAGGGAGACGAACTACTCAAAGGACAAAAACCTCTGGCACCTGTCACACGAGGGACTCGACCTTGAAGACGCGGGCAACGAGCCGAAGTACGAGCAGCCGGGATTCCTTGAAATGAGCGTTTCTCCGCTTCAGGCGCCCGACACGCCGACTTACATAACGCTTGATTTTGAAGAAGGCAAACCGGTCGCGTTGAACGACGAAAAGATGAGCGCGAAGGACATAGTCTTAAAGCTGAACGAAATAGGCGGCAAGAACGGTATAGGTCTGCTCGATATTATAGAAAACAGGCTCGTAGGTATGAAATGCCGCGGCGTTTATGAAACTCCCGGCGGCGAGATACTTTACGCGGCGCACGACTATCTTGAAACGCTGACGCTCGACAAGATGACGGCGCACAAGAAGCAGGAGCTTTCCATTACGTTTGCCGAGCTTGTTTACAACGGTCTGTGGTTCTCTCCTCTGCGCGAGGCGCTCTCCGCTTTCGTTACCTCGACGCAGAAGCACGTAACGGGCAAAGTAAAACTGAAGCTCTACAAGGGCAATATTATAAAAGCCGGCGTATGGAGTGATTACGCTCTGTATTCCGAAGAGCTTGCGACTTTCGGCGAAGATAACGTATACAACCAGGCCGACGCGACGGGATTTATAAACCTGTTCGGTCTTCCGACAAAGGTACAGGCGCAGGTAAACGCAAAGACAAAATAAAAGAGGTATTAAATGAAAAAAATGTGGGCGGGCCGGACGGACGGCGTGACTGACAAAAAAGCGGACGATTTCAATTCTTCCATTTCATTCGATTCCCGTATGTTCTGCGAGGACATAACGGGGAGCATCGCGCACGCACAGATGCTCGCTCACAAAAATATAATCACGACGGCTGAGGCAGAGCTGATAGTCGACGGGCTCGCAGGCATACTTGATGATATGCAGAGCGGCGCTCTTTTGCCGGATCCGGACTGTGAGGACATCCATATGTTCGTTGAACAGGTATTGACGGAGCGTATAGGCGACGTCGGAAAGAAGCTGCATACGGCGAGGAGCAGGAACGACCAGGTCGCGCTCGACTTCCGTATGTGGACAAAATCGCAGATAGACACTGTCACGGGCAAGATAAAGCTGCTCACGTCCGCCTTATCCGACAAAGCGGAGGAATACAAGGACGCGATAATGCCGGGATACACGCATCTGCA
>DBWC01000085.1:1523-1712 GCA_002308615.1 Clostridiales bacterium UBA1248 | reverse complement strand
GGACTGCTCGCCTATCGGCTGCTGTGCGCTCGCCGGTACGACGTATGATACGGACAGGCAGTTTGAGGCTTCTCTTCTCGGTTTTTCATCCGTCTGCGAAAACTCGCTTGACGGCGTGTCCGACCGCGATTTTGCGATAGAATTTCTGTCCGCGCTGTCAGTACTCATGATGCATCTTTCCCGCCTTTC
>DBWC01000085.1:0-1341 GCA_002308615.1 Clostridiales bacterium UBA1248 | reverse complement strand
CAAGGATATGCAGGAGGATAAGGAGCCGGTCTTCGACGCGGTAGATACGGTCTGCGCTTGCCTTGACGTCTACGCGGGTATGATAAAGACGATGACGGCGAAGACCGAGAATATGAAAAAAGCGGCGCAGAAGGGCTTTATAAACGCGACGGATCTTGCCGACTATCTCGTCGGTAAAGGACTTCCGTTCCGTTCCGCTTACAAGATCTCCGGTCAGATCGTCTCGTACTGCATACAAAACGGCAAAACGCTTGAAACTCTTACGCTTGAAGGATACAAACAGTTCTCCGCTCTTATCGGCGAAGACGTATACGAAGCCGTTGACCTATTGAATTGCGTATCAAAACGCAACAGCTTCGGCGGAACGAGCGTACAGTCCGTTGAAAAGCAGATAAAATATATTAAAGAGGCGATATTATGAGTTTATATAAAAAGAGCTTTCTGAAACTGCTCGATCTGTCGAGTGAAGAAATAGAGTATCTTATATCGTTATCGGAAAAGTTTAAGAAATTAAAAAAAGACGGCGTGCCTCACAAGCTGTGCGAGGGAAAAAGCGTCGCTTTGATATTTGAGAAAACGAGCACGCGCACGCGCTGTGCGTTTGAGGTCGCCGCTTACGATCTCGGCATGCATCCGGTTTACTTGGCAGAGGGCTCGCAGATAGGCAAAAAGGAAAGCATAAAAGACACGGCAAGAGTGTTGGGCAGGATGTTTGACGGTATTGAATACAGAGGATACGGACAGGATATAGTTGAAGAACTTGCGGAATACGCCGGCGTTCCCGTATGGAACGGTCTGACGAACGAATTTCATCCGACGCAGATCTTAGCCGATATGCTGACGATAAAGGAGCATTTCGGTACGCTCAAAGGCAAGAAACTCGTATTCATGGGAGACGCGCGGTACAACATGGCAAATTCGCTTATGGTCGGCTGTGCAAAGCTCGGTATGGATTTTACCGCCTGCTCCTCCCCCGATTATTTCCCCGACAAAAAGCTAATTGAAACATGTGAAAAAATCGCAAAGGAAACCGGCGCTAAGCTGAGTTTTGAATCCGATCCTTACAAAGCCGTAAAAGGCGCCGACGTTATATACACGGACGTCTGGGTATCCATGGGAGAGCCGGAAGCCGTCTGGGAAGAACGCATAAAGGACCTTACGCCCTACCGCGTAACCAAAGCCCTGATGGACGCCGCAGGNNGTCTGGGTATCCATGGGAGAGCCGGACGAGGTATGGGAAAAGCGTATAAAAGATCTTTCACCGTACCGCGTAACGCAGAAGATAATGGACGCGGCGGGGGAAAAATGCATTTTTATGCACTGTCTGCCGGCGTTCCACGA
>DBWC01000110.1:21678-22489 GCA_002308615.1 Clostridiales bacterium UBA1248 | reverse complement strand
GCCGCGCGGAGAAGAAGCAGGTCATAGCGATGACGAACATCATACTTGACTTGAAAGAATCCCCGAAACTGGACGATACGTCGGACGCTTTGGCGATAGCCGTCTGCCACGGACATACGAGCGGCTCGGCGCTTAAGAGTTTTTACAACCAGAAGAAAAAGAAATTGCTATAGAAAACTCCCTCAGTCAGCATAGAGCCCCCCACCGCTGTTCGCGGCGGGGA
The DNA here is from genome assembly GCA_002308615.1 of Clostridiales bacterium UBA1248. Classification (GTDB taxonomy): domain Bacteria; phylum Bacillota; class Clostridia; order Oscillospirales; family CAG-272; genus UBA1248. Next base: position 22,266 of record DBWC01000110.1, on the reverse strand, counting down.
ANNACGGCGTAAGCCGTGACGGAAGGAGTTAATGAAAGGAAACGTTATGTTTTATTACATTGAGGGAAAAATCGTTTTCTGCGAGCCGGGCACGGCGGTAATAGACGTCGGCGGCGTTGCGTATAAAATGACGGTGTCGTACAACACTTTCGCGTCAATGGCGGGAGCCGATCACGCAAGACTTTACACGTATCTTTCCGTCAGCGAAAACGGAGTAGAGCTTTACGGCTTTCATAACACGGACGAGCTTGACGTTTATAAGCTTTTGACCTCCATATCGGGCGTCGGTCCTAAGGCCGCGCTTGCGATCCTGTCGATAATGACGCCGGCTCAGCTTGAGCGCGCCGTATCGGCGGAGGACAGCCGCGCGATATCAAAAGCGCAGGGCATAGGGAACAAGACGGCGCAGCTCATAATCCTTAGCCTGAAGGGCAAGCTCGATCTTTACAGAGAAAGCGGAGCGGCGACCGTGTCAAGCGGCGGTGCGAACGCCGCGGACGCGTTGGAGGCACTCACAGCGCTCGGATATACGAAAGCTGACGCGTCAAAGATAATAGGCAGTATGAACGTCTCGTCAATGAGCGTTGA
>DBWC01000110.1:20292-21662 GCA_002308615.1 Clostridiales bacterium UBA1248 | reverse complement strand
TATATGGCGATTTACGAGGATTTCGGTGAAGAATACATAGCCGAGCGGCTGACGTCCGCGGAGCAGAGCGAGGAAGAGTCAGAGGCGGAGATATCGCTTCGCCCGACCGTGCTTGACGATTTTACCGGTCAGGAAAGCGTTAAGGAACAGCTTCGCATAGCGATAGACGCGGCGAAAATGAGAGGNNNNGGCCCTCCGGGACTCGGTAAGACCACGCTTTCGCAGATAATAGCGAATGAAATGGGCACGAACATACAGATAACGAGCGGTCCGGCGATAGAAAAGTCCGGCGACCTTCTGGCACTTCTGACCAACCTCGGAGCCGGAGACGTTTTATTTATCGACGAGATACACAGACTGCCGAAAACGCTTGTTGAAATGCTTTATTCCGCTATGGAAGACAAGGTCGTGGATATTTTTATCGGCAGCGGCCCGTCTGCGAGAAGCATTCGTATGTCGCTTAAAAACTTTACGCTCATAGGCGCGACGACCCGCGCCGGTCAGCTTTCGCAGCCTCTGCGCGCGAGATTCGGCCACGTCCTGCGGCTTGAGCTTTACACGCCGGAGGAATTAGCCGTGATAATCCGCCGCAGCGCGGGCATACTCGGCATAGAAATAGACGACGAGGGCGCCGTTGAGCTTGCCTCACGCTCGCGCGGAACGCCGAGAATAGCGAACAGACTGCTCCGCCGCGTGCGCGACTACGCGCAGATAAAAGGCGACGGCAAAATCGACAAAGAAATAACTAAATACGCCCTGCAAAAGCTCGATATTGACGAGCTCGGTCTTGACAGCATAGACAGGCGTATGCTTACGACCATAATAAAATTCTACGGCGGCGGTCCCGTCGGTATGAACACGCTCGCCGCGACGATAGGCGAGGAAGCTATAACGCTTGAAGACGTTTACGAGCCGTATCTTTTGCAGATAGGCTTCATATCCCGCACTACGCGCGGACGCTGCTGTACGTATCTGGCGTACGAGCATTTGGGCATACCGATGAACAAAGACGATAACAAAACCGGTCAGGTGACCGCGTTTGACGGAGATAACTGATGATTTTTACGGCAGATAAATGGCGCGATTACGAGCTTATAGACTGCTCGGACGGGCAGAGGCTCGAGCGCTGGGGCAGCGTTATAACGGTCCGTCCCGACCCGCAGGTGATCTGGCAGGATAAAAAGGACAGCAAGCTGTGGAACAGGGCGCAGGGCGTTTACAAACGCTCGTCGTCCGGCGGCGGAAGCTGGGTCAAAAACGATATGCCGGAAAACTGGGAGATAAGATACGGCACGCTCGGATTCAACATACATCCGATGTCGTTCAAGCATACCGGACTTTTTCCGGAGCAGGCGGTCAACTGGGACTGG
>DBWC01000110.1:20105-20231 GCA_002308615.1 Clostridiales bacterium UBA1248 | reverse complement strand
CGCTGCCGCCGCGGGTGCGGACGTCGTCCACGTTGACGCGGCAAAGGGTATGGTCGCGCAGGCAAAGGATAACGCGATGCTCTCCGGCTTAGGCTCAGCGCATATAAGATATATAGTTGACGACTG
>DBWC01000110.1:19502-20090 GCA_002308615.1 Clostridiales bacterium UBA1248 | reverse complement strand
CGCCGCGGCAACAAATACGACGGCATTATTATGGACCCGCCGTCATACGGACGCGGACCCTCCGGTGAGACGTGGAAGCTGGAAGAATGTATAGACGGGCTAGTCGGACTTTGCACGCAGCTTTTGTCCGACAAACCGCTGTTTTTCCTTCTGAATTCCTATACCGCGGGACTTTCGGCTTCTACTATGGAGTGCCTTCTGAAGCTGAATATCAAAAAAGGCGGCGTGTTTGAGAGCGGAGAGGTCGGTTTGCCCGTAACGGAGAAAAAGATCGTTTTACCGTGCGGCTGCGCCGCGAGATGGTATTCGGAGCAGTAATATGGATAATATAATCGAAATAAAAGATCTGAGCTTTTCGTATAAGGACTCGGAGGGGAAGCTCCACCCGGCGCTCCATGATATAAACCTCAGCTTTGAGCGCGGGACGTATACGGCGATACTCGGTCACAACGGCTCCGGCAAGTCAACGCTCGCAAAACTCATAAATATGGTTTTAACGCGCGAGGACGGAGTCATAGACGGCAGTATAACCGTCTGCGGCAAGGAAGTGACCGGCGATATCTCCGACGAGGACGCGTACGATATACA
>DBWC01000110.1:349-19431 GCA_002308615.1 Clostridiales bacterium UBA1248 | reverse complement strand
GCGTTCGGCCCGGAGAATCTGGGCGTAGATCCCGTTGAAATCCGCAAGACCGTCACGGAAATGCTCAAAGCCGTGGGCATGGAGGGGCATGAAAAATCCGCTCCGCACAGGCTGTCCGGCGGTCAGAAACAGCGCATAGCAGTCGCCGGCGTGCTTGCGATGCATCCGGAATGTATAATATTCGACGAATCCACCGCCATGCTCGACCCGCAGGGCAGAGAGGCGATAATGAACACGATAGACGAGCTGCACAGGCGCGGCGACGTCACGATAATAACGATAACGCACTATATGAACGAGGCGACGGACGCCGACCGCGTTATAGTGCTGAACAAAGGCGCAGTTTTTATGGACGGTACGCCGGATCAGATATTCACGCAGGTGGATACGCTTCATTCGGTCAGTCTTGACGTGCCGCAGGTCACCGAGCTTTTCTACAAGCTGAAAAAAGCCGGAGCGTACGAAGGGGATCTGCCGCTGCACACGGATGAAGGCGCGGAAGCGCTTAAACGATTACTTGATGACAAAAGAGGTCAACTTTGCCTATAATATTTGAAAACGTGTCTTACGTCTACGGGCAGAACACCCCGTTTGAACACAAGGCGCTTGACAAAATAAACCTTACGGTTAACGAAAATGAAATAACCGGGCTCATAGGTCAGACGGGCTGCGGCAAATCGACCATCGCTCAGCTCTGCAACGGCTTGTATAAGCCGAACGAGGGCAGGGTAACGGTCGACGGAGTTGATATTAACGCCGACAAAAAGAAGAAAAAAGAAAACTTTTTTAAGGTCGGCCTCGTTTTCCAGTACCCCGAATATCAGCTTTTTGAAGATACGGTCGAGCACGATATAGCCTACGGCCCGAAAAACATGGGTCTGCCCGACGACGAGATAAAGCGCAGAGTAATGGACGCCGCGAGGTTCGTGGGCTTGTCCGAGGAAGAACTGCAGAAATCCCCGTTTGATATTTCCGGCGGTCAGAGAAGACGCGCGGCTATAGCCGGCATAATCGCCATGGAGCCGCAGTATCTCATACTTGACGAGCCGGCGGCTGGGCTTGACCCGCAGGGCAGAGACGATATTCTGTCAAAGCTCAAAAAATACCAGAGAGAAAAAGGCATATCCGTCGTCATTATAAGCCACAGTATGGAGGATATGGCAAAATACTGCGACAGGATAATAGTATTGTCCCGTGACGGCGTATATAAGTGCGGAACGAAAGCGGAGATATTCGAAGATCCCGCGGCTCTACGCGATATGGGTCTTTCCGTGCCGCAGATAACGAAAATGGTCTACCGCGCAAAGTCGCTCGGCGTAAACTTTGACAGACCGCTTTACACGGTGGACGCGACGTTTGAGGATATTATGAAAATGCTCGGCGGAGGTGACGGCAAATGATCCGTGATATAACGCTCGGCCAGTATTTTCCCGGCAATTCCGTAATACACAAAATAGACGCGAGAGCGAAAATCATAATAACGCTTATACTTATCGTCGCGGTCTTCGTCGCGTCAAGCGGGCCGGCGTTTGCGCTTCTGTTCATACTCTCGCTTATCATATTCCTACTTTCGCGCATATCGTTCAAAACGCTTGTTAAGGGTCTTAAGCCTATAGTTTTCATACTGATCTTTACAACGATATTCCAGATATTCTTTACGCGCACCGGCGATCTGTTGCTCGAGTGGTATTTTATAAAAATATATTCAAACGGCATAATATTCGCCGTAAAGATGTTCATACGCATAATCGTGCTCATAACCACGACGTCGGTCATGCTTTCGTATACGACATCTCCTATAGTTCTGACGGACGGCATAGAGGGACTGATGCTGCCGCTTGCGAAAATAGGCGTGCCGGTGCACGATTTCGCGCTCGTCATGTCTATCGCTTTGCGCTTTATCCCCACGCTGCTCGAAGAAACGGAAAAGATAATGTCCGCGCAGAAGGCGAGAGGAACGGATTTTTCCACCGGCAGCCTTATGAAGCGCGCGAGGGCGCTTTTGGCGATATTCGTACCGCTGCTCGCTTCGGCTGTGCGCCACGCGTTCGAGCTGGCGGACGCCATGATCTGCCGCGGCTACAGAGGCGGCAAAGGCAGAACGAAGCTGAATAAAATGAAATTCAGATTTTCCGACTTCGTATGGCTGTTCTTATCCGCCGCCGCGCTTGCGGGCGTAATAGTGCTTAATATGTACCCGTTTGACGCGATAAGAGGTATGATGGGATTATGACGTATTTGCTTGAATTGTCGTATTCCGGTGTAAATTACAGCGGATTTCAGATACAGTCTAACGCCAAAACGATAGCGGGAGAGCTTACGCGCGCGTCAAAGCTGCTGTTCGGCGCCGACTGTAAAATACAGGGCTGCAGCAGAACGGACGCGGGAGTTCACGCAAAGCAGTTTTTCTGCTCCGTACACGTGCCGGAGTGCGGAAACACCGTGCCGGCAGACCGCATACCCGCCGCGATAAACTGCCTTTTGCCGTACGATATAGCGGTAAAAGAGGCGAAGATCGCGCCGGACGGCTATAACCCGAGATTTGAGACTATAAGCAAAGAATACTGCTATATCATCTACAACCGCCCGGAAAAAAATCCGTTTTTCCATAAGCTGAAGCTTCCGTATCCGTACCGTCTTGATGAAAAAATGCTTGACGGACAGGCAAAGGACTATATCGGAGAGCACGATTTTTCATCGTTTATGGCGGTCGGCTCTGACGTTTCGTCAACTGTGCGCACGGTATACGACGCGGGCGTGAGGCGCGAGGGCGACGACGTTATTTTCAGCGTCAGCGCAAACGGATTTTTATACAATATGGTAAGGATCATGGTAGGAACGCTTATTTATATATCCGAGGGGAAAATTGAAAAAGGCGCGATACCGAGGATAATAGAAGAAAAAAACAGAGCCGCCGCCGGGATGACCGTCCCGCCGGACGGACTGTATCTGTCAAAGGTCATACTTAAATGAGTTTGTTTTTCAAAAAAAAGAAACGTCGTGACAGTCAGTCGGACGAGCTTACGGTCAAACGTACCGAAATAAGCTCCGGCGGCGAAAAGATAGAGGGACTGTACGACGATGACGAGCAGGCGCCCGTAAACAAAAGGTTCAAACGCGCCGCCGTCGTTGTGGGAATATCGAAATACATAGTCATAACGGCGCTGTTCATGTTCTTTATGACTATGACATTTGTGTATTCCTCGGAGATAACCGTGGAGAATTACAGATACATCTTAAAGGATATGAATCTGAAGATCCCGACAGGCATAGAGGAATACGGAGAGATATATTACGCCGCAGATATGGAACAAAGCTACGGTATGTACCGCGGAGATTTTGTATCAGTCGGACGCGGAACGCTGCAGGTCGTTGACGTTACGGGAAAACAGATACAGAGCACGCCGTTGAAATACGTCAACCCTCGCCTTGTTATAAGCGGAAAATATATGCTCGTATACGATCTGTCAAACCCGGGCTACAGCGTTTTCAACACGTTTTCGCTGTTATATTCCGATACGCTCGATTATCCCATATCCTGCGCTGACTGCAACGACGACGGATATTATCTGATAGTCAGCCGCGACGCGGAATATAAAAGCACCGTAGGTGTGTATAATAAAGAGATGAAGCGCGTTTATTTCTATCAGACGAACGAAAGATATATATACGACGCTCATCTGAACAACGACGGTTCCTTCGTCTTATACGCCTGCAAGGCGAAAAACGGCGACAACTGCTCGGAGATCATAAAGGGAAATATAAAGGAAGAACAGGTAAGGATCAGCTACGAAAGAAACGGCGTAATGCTTTTGTCAGCCAAAAACAGCGGCGCGGACACCGTATCGGTATTGTGTTCAGACTCGCTTCTGTTTTTCTCCGCTGACAATTTAGTCGCGGAATACTCGTTTTTCGGAAGAGTATGCAGAAGATTCGCGGCGGGCGGCGGAAACACGGCTATCGTCCTTTCATCGGAGGGAGCCGGAGCGGACTCCGTTTTGATAGTGTTCGACACAGCGGGCAAGGTGCTGTACGAAAGCGCGCTGAGATCCGATATATCCGGGCTGTACTGCCATAACAAAAACGTTTACGGCATTTTCACGGACTGTGTTGAAAGATTTGAGATAAACACGAAAAAAACTTATTCGTACAGATCCGGTTATGAAACGAAAGGGCTCGTGTTCGCGGACGAGGAGATAGTTCTCGTCGCCACCGCGGGCAGAGCGTATCCCGTATCGATCTACGACGGTTTCAAGGAGATCGAGCGGTAAAGGAGAAAAATGTATATAATAGTTGATATCGTTTTGCTTGCGATAGTGGTCTTAAGCATGATAATAGGCTATATCAAAGGCTTTATTAACGAGATACTCGATTTACTGTCGGGGATCGCCGCGTTTTTTGCGGCGTACTTCATAACGCCGCTTATAGCCCCGTTCGTAAGCAAACAGTTCTTTTTGACGCAAATATCGCAAAAGGCGGCTGAGCTGATTTACGGCCTTTCGGATAAAGCCGGGAATATCGAGCTTTTCGGAGAAGGCGCCGCCAACGAAACGTTTCGGGGCTTGCTTGAAAGGTTCGGCGCGGATTACGGCGCGATAAAAGATAAATTTATGGCAATGCTTTCGGAGCAGTCCGACAAAGCCGTAGACGGGATATCGAATAATATAGCGGAGCCCGTTTCGTACGCGCTGTCGTACGCCCTGTGCTTCGTTGCCGTATTCATCCTGGCGCTTCTTATACTGTGGTTTATAAAACATCTTTTGAACCTCGCGGCAAAGATACCGCCGATCAAAAAGGCAAACAAGGCGCTCGGACTTGTCGCAGGCGCTCTGCTCGGGATACTCATAGTGTGGGTTCTGGCTTTGGGCGTCAAGCTCGGTCTGCCGTATCTGAATATAATAGCGCCTGAAGTGTTCAACGAAGACCTGTTTGAAAAATCGTACGTTTTGAGGTTTTCGTATTATATAAACGCCTTGCGTCCGCTTTTAAACATATCATTATTTACGAATTTGTCGGGTCAGTTGGCCCGTTAAGGAGATAAACTATGCAGCTTTGCTCAAGATGTAAAAAAAGACCCGCCGTGGTCTTTGTAACAAAAATGGAGAATAACGAGACTCATAACGAGGGACTTTGCTTGAATTGCGCAAAGGAACTCGGTCTTCCCGTTGACAATATATTGAAAAACATGGGAGTAACGATGGAGGATATAGACGGCGCGGCGAGCGAGATAGACGCCCTTGTCGGAGAAGAGGATACGGATATAGAGCCGTCCATGGGCGACGACGAGGAGAACAACGCTCCGGCGATAGATCTTAAATCCATATTCGGACGCCTCTCAAACGAGTTGAACAACCCTGCGGAAAAAGGCAGACAGAACTCGTCAAAAACAAAAGGTCAGGGCGACAAAAAAGCCTCAAAACGCAGGTTTTTGAACGATTACTGCAAGGACCTTACCGCCGCCGCGCGCCGCGGATCGCTTGACCGCATAATAGGCCGCGAAAAAGAGCTTGCGCGCGTCGTGCAGATACTTATGCGCCGCCAGAAAAACAATCCGTGTCTTATAGGCGAGCCGGGCGTCGGCAAAACGGCGCTTGCGGACGCTTTGGCGCTCAATATCGTTAACGGAAAAGTGCCGTATAAGCTTCAGAACAAAGAGGTATTCGTGCTCGATCTGACGGCTCTCGTCGCCGGAACGCAGTTCCGCGGACAGTTCGAGGGCAGGATGAAAGGGCTTATTGAGGAGATAAAGCGCGAGGGCAATATCATACTCGTGATAGACGAGGTACACTCGATAGTCGGCGCCGGCGACGCGGAGGGCAGCATGAACGCCGCCAACATTTTAAAGCCCGCGCTGTCAAGAGGCGAGATACAGGTAATAGGCGCCACGACGCTCGGAGAATACAGAAAATATATAGAAAAGGATTCCGCTCTCGAACGCCGTTTCCAGCCCGTAGTCATAGCGGAGCCGTCCGTTTCCGATACGGTGGAAATCATAAAGGGCATAAAAGAGTATTACGAAAAATATCACGGCGTGATAATAACAGACGAACTTGCGGAAAAAGCCGTAAAGCTGTCGGAGCGCTATATTACGGACAGATTTTTGCCGGATAAAGCGATAGATCTGATAGACGAGGCGGCGTCCTACGTTGCGATAAACACGCCGGTAATAGATGAATTTGAAAGAAAATCAGATAATCTTACCGCGGTGAAGCGCGCCAGAGAAGCGCTTGAAAACGTGCCGGAGCCGCAAGGGGAAGAGGATAAGCGCAGAAGATACGAGGAGCTTGCAAAGCTGAAAAGCGACGAGCTGCGCCTTGAAGGCGAGCTTGACGGTCTGCGGCAGAAGCGAAACAGCGTTTATCTTACCGTTGAAGATCTTGCAAACGTGCTTGAGATCTGGACGGGCATACCCACGGGCAATATAACCGAAAACGAGTTTGACCGCGTAGAAAAGCTCGACCGCGAGCTGCGCGAGCGTATAATAGGTCAGGACGAGGCGATCTCCGCCGTGGTCCGCGCCATAAAACGCAAATACGCGGGCATAGCGGTCAAACGCAAGCCGGTATCTTTCATATTCGCCGGACCCACGGGCGTAGGCAAAACGGAGCTTGTAAAACAGCTTGCTCAAAGGCTGTTCGATTCTCCGGAGTCGCTTCTGCGCCTCGATATGTCCGAATATATGGAAAAATTCTCCGTATCGCGCATGATAGGCTCGCCTCCCGGTTACGTCGGCTACGACGAGGCGGGACAGCTTACCGAAAAGATAAGAAGAAAGCCTTATTCCGTCGTACTGTTCGACGAGATAGAAAAGGCGCATCCCGACGTTATGAACATCCTGCTTCAGATACTTGACGACGGACGCATAACGGACGCCCAGGGGCGCGAGGTGAATTTTGAAAACACCGTCATTGTCATGACGACGAACGCCGGATCGACTCTGACGACCGCTCAGGCGGGCTTCGGCTCGGGCGGCGTGGAGACGAAAACGGAAAAGGCGCTATCCGAATTTCTGCGTCCGGAATTCATCAACAGGATAGACGCGGTGATAACGTTCAACCCGTTATCCAGGCAGAATTTCCGCGATATAGTGCGCGTGATGCTGGGCGACGTAAAGGGCGTTATGGCTGAACGCGGCATAGAGTTTTCATATACGGAGCAGCTGTGCGATTTCATTGCGGAAAGATCATACTCAACGAAATTCGGCGCGAGAAATATGAGAAGATTTATTGAATCCAATATAGAGGACGCCATAGCGGAGCTTCTTATAACCAAAAAAGGAGCAAAGCCAAACAAACTTACGGCGGACGTAAAAGACGGAAAGATCACGGTTGACGAAAGGTAAACCACTTGAAAAACAACGATCAGAATGAGATTAGGACCGATTACGTAAGCGAGACCGACTGGTACAGATTCGATATAGACACGCTTTGCAGAAAGCTCGGCACGGATAAAACGACCGGACTTTCGGATCGGGCGGCGCGGGCGAAAAAAGCCGTACACGGCAAAAACGACATTTTTCCCGCGGATAAGGAAGATAAAGACAATGCGCCGAAGACCGCGTTTTCGGTTCTTTCCGTGCTGCTTATCATCTGCCTGATCTTAGCGGGTTTCCTTCTCGGAGACAAGACGTCGATCTTCGGCGTCATACTGACCGTGGCGGGATACGTCGGAGTGCTGATCATGTTTTTCGCCGCAAAGAAAAACACGGCGGGATTATCGCAGTACTCAACACCGAACGTACACGTCATACGAGACGGCAAAACGTATATCTTAAGCCAGACGGGAATAGTCCAGGGAGATCTCATATATCTGCGCGAGGGAGACCTTGTCCCCTGCGACGGCAGACTCGTATCCGCTTCGTCTTTAAAAGTGCTTGAAAAGAATATTTCGGGCGGCGACGGCGTAAAGGACGCGGATTTCTATGAGAAGCTGAACGGGCTTGACACGGCTTTGCAGAAAAATATGGTGTTCGCGCGCTCGGCGGTCGCTTCCGGCTCGTGTTATATGATAGCCTGTGATACCGGCGCCCACACGGTCCCGGTCAGAAGAGGCATCAAGGCTAAAGCGGCGGGAAGCTCCGTGCTCGACGTGTTCACGTCGGTATCTAAGCTGTCGCGTATTTACGCTCTGATATGCAGTACGGCGCTCTTTGCCGTCACCGCGCTTTCGTATATACGCGGAGGAGAAAGCGAGATATTCAGCACGTTCCTGTTGCTTTTATCCGTCGCCGCGTCTTCATACTGCGAGCTTCTGTGCGCGTTTGCATACGCCGCCGTGTCGTACGGCATAATGCCTAAGAGCGAAAAGAAAAAGACCTACAACACGGGAATAGTGATCAAAAACCTGTCCGCGATAAAACGCCTGCGCGAGCTCAGCTGCCTTATGGTGCCTAAGAGCGCCGGCATCTGCGAGCGGAGGATAGTTGCGGAAAAGATCTATACGAACGACAGAGAGCTCGATATAACGGAAGAAAACGCGGACAAGCTGCGCCGCACCGTTTACATAGCGTTATCCACCTTCGGCGGGCACGAAAACCACGCCAAAAGTCAGACCGCCTCAACGCAGGAGCAGGACGCCGTAACGGAGCTCGCCTCGTCTCTTCACATCAGCTTTGACGAGGCGGAGCAGAGCATGGTCCCGCTTGAATACGCGCCGGGCGACGGCGAGCATATGTTTGACGTCGCGCTCGTAACGTATAAAGACGAATATATGATCTGCGTAAGAGGATCAGCGGCGCAGGTGGTCAACAGGTGCAGCCGCCGTATCTCAAACGGCGCGCCGGTGCCGCTTTTGCGTGACGGCGTAGAGGACCTGCTTTATAAAGCTGAGGAATACGAGAGCCTCGCGTACCGCGTTCTGGCGTTAGCCACAAAGCCGTCAAGATACAACAACCTGCATAGAACGTCGTACGCGGAGGACGATCTTTGCTTCGAGGGATTCATAATCATGCGCGAGCCGTTTTCGGAATCAGCCGCGCAGACTGTCGCGTCGCTTGAAAAAATAGGCGTAAAGACCGTTATGTTCTGCGACGATATGACGGAGCAGAGCGTAAATCTGGCAAAGCATATCGGCATTTGCCGCGACGAGGGACAAATGCTTTCCGCGCCCGAGTTCGTTTCGTCGAATATAAACATAATCGACTTGAAAATGATGTCGTACAGGCTGTTCCGCGGGCTCGGGAGCAGACAAAAGCGCTACGTCGCCGACTCATATCTCGCCGCCGGCGAGCACATCGGAGTCATAGGTCAGCATCTGTATGATATTTCGCTTATGAACGGCACGGACACCGTGGGCTTTGCCGCAAATCTCACGCTTACGAACAAAAAAAGCAAGGACGGGACACAGATCAAAACGGCGCTTTACAGCAACGAGGGAAGCGAGGCGCTGAAGCGCGCGGCGGACGTCGTGATACGCCCGGTCGACAGAGACGGAAACGGCGGTATAAACGACGCATACGGCGCCATCCTTACGGCGCGCAAGGTCTGCAACAATATAAGAAATCTTTTGTGCTACATAATAGCGTCGAACGCCGCAAGGATGCTTATAGCCGTTATATCCGTGTTTTCCGGACTTTCCGGGCTGTCGCCTTTGCAGATGATCTTTTCCGGTATAGTCGTTGATTTCCTCGCGGTCATCTGTATGTGCACGGCGGACAACAGAAAAATGTCAAAGAACGAGGATCTTTTAAAGGACGCGTCCGGTAAACGTATGAAGACCGTGCTTTTGTCCGTTGCCGCCGGTATTTTGTGCGGATGCCTCGCCATGGGCGGCGGCGCTCTTGCCCGTATATTCGGAAATCCGGATTCAGCCTCGGCGGTGTGCTTTACGTCGCTTATACTGCTTCAGCTCTGCTTATGCATAGAGCTTATGAGAGGGCGTTACGGCTTCTTTGACGGATTGACGAATATTTATATAATTTCAGCGATAATCACCGTAGAATACCTCGTATTATCCGCGGTGTTCCCGGTATTCTTTTCAGATTATCTTACCGGGACAATATATACGTCGGGCATCGTTATATGCCTTATACCTACGGCGCTGTTCATCGTGATATGCACGATAATAAGGGGAGTGGAAAACGCGCTGAAAAAGAAAAAGGAGGCGGCTCTATGAAAAAGATAATATCGCTTTTGCTTATTTCAGCTGTACTTTTGGCTTCTTTTACGGCGCTTACATCCTGCGGAGGAAAAAGGTATGAGCTCGTGCTTGTAACGGACACGGGAAGCGTTACCGATAAAGGCTTCAATCAAAGCGCTTGGGACGGTATGACGGAATTTGCCGTGCAAAGAGATCTTGACTGCAGATATTTCATACCGCAGTCAAAAAAATACGACGATCTTTTGTCTCAGCTCCGCTCCGCCGCATCAGACGGCGCAAAGGTCATAGTCGTATGCGGAGAATGCTTTGAAGCCGCGGTTTATACGGCAGAGCATGAATATCCGGACGTGAAATTCATTTTAATAGACGGCGTCCCGCGTCCCGAAGGAACGCAATCGGCTGTCATACCTGCAAATACGACGTCTGTGATGTTCGCATCGGAGCAGTCCGGATTCCTTGCCGGATACGCCGCCGTTCGAGACGGATGGACGGCTCTCGGTTTTTTGGGCGGCAAGCCCGACGAAGATATGAACGCGTACGGCTGCGGCTTTCTGCAGGGCGCCGAATATGCGGCGCAGGAGCTCGGTACCGCCGTCAGCGTGATATATCATTATACCAACGACAACGGTAAAAACGACAAAAACAAAGAAGAAGCAGAAAAAATGTACGACGCCGGAGTCGATTTGATATTTGCCTGCGGCGGCGATTTGGAGCGGTCCGCGGCTGAAGCCGCCGTCGGAAAAAGATCGCTTATCATCTGCTCAGATACCGATAAAAGATATGAAAACGGCGCCGTTCTCACTTCGGCGGTAAAGGGCGTTTCAGCGGCTGTAAAACTCGTTTTGCGCTCGATCTACGACAGCAGGGATTTTGAATACAGCTTCGGTGGAAAATCAACGTATTTCGACGCGGCGAACGGCGGCGCCGGCCTTGCTTCGTTTGTCATAAACGATAAGAACGGAGACGCGTTCGACCGCTTTTACAGGTTTACGAAACAGGATTACGACGACGTGCTGCAAAAGCTGATATCAAAGATATTTACCGTAAAACGCGGTATAAACGTCTCTGATCCGTCGGGCTTTATGACGGCGGAGGAGCTTACGTCGCAGCTCGGGCTTGAATTTGTGGCGGTATCCGATTTACAGGAATGAACGTTTTTTACGCGGCGTCATAAAATGTGCATTATTATTGTATATATTGCACAAAAATAGTTGATTAAATTTTACAAATCAAAATAAGGAAAAATGAAAAAAGCTCTTGATTAAAATAACTGTATAGTGTATAATATTTACGTTGTGTTACGACAAGATTATTAAAATATAAGGAGTTCACTATGGCAAAATCAATCCGCAACGTATGTCTCTGCGGACACAGCGGTCACGGTAAGACCACTCTTGCCGAGGCTATGCTTTATCTGACAAAAGCGATTTCCCGCTTCGGAAAGATCACGGAGGGAAACACCACTCTTGATTACGATAAGGAGGAGATAAAGCGCGGTTTTTCTATATCTGCGGCTATTGCTCCTATCGACTGGAAAAATACAAAGATCAATATCATAGACACCCCCGGGTATCTTGATTTCTACGGAGAAGCCGCCGAGGGTATCCGCGTTGCGGACAGCGCCGTTATCGTAGTTGACGGCAGATCCGGCGCGGACGTCGGTACGGAACTTGCCTGGGAGCGCGCGGTAGAACGCGGCATCCCGAAGGCGTTCTTCATAAACCGTTTTGACGACGGCGAAGCGAAATTCGAGCGCGTATTCGACGATCTGCGCGAGAAATTCGGTCCCACCGTATGTCCGGTCGTTATCCCCATGATAGAGGGCGAGAAGGTCATAGGCTTCCTCGATCTTATCGATATGCGCGAGTACGTCTATAAGGACGGCAAGCACGTTGAGGCGGAGATACCCGCGTCGTTTATGGATACCGCCAACAAATACAGATCCGAGCTTCTTGAATCCATAGCCGTCACAAGCGAAGAGCTTATGGAAAAGGTACTTATGGAAGAGGAAGTCACAAGAGAAGAAGCGGTCGAGGCGATACATATCGGCTTCAACAGCGGCGATATAGTACCGGTGATCTGCGGCTCAGCCACCAATATGTGGTGCGTTGACGTTCTGCTTGACCACATCTCCGATTATTTCCCCTCGCCCGAGGTCGCGAATAAGGACAAGGTCGTAGAGGAGAACGGAGAAACAAAACCCGTAACGCTTTCAGCGGACGCTCCCGTTTCCATATTCATATTCAAGACGATAGCCGACCCGTTCGTAGGTAAGATGTCGTTCTTCCGCGTAATGACCGGCACGCTTAAAAAGGATACCGCGTTAAAGAACGGTGAAAAGGGAACAAGTGAGAAATTCGGTCATATCTACACCGTATGTGGCAAGGATATGAAAGAGGTTGACGAGATAGGCTTCGGCGATCTCGGCGTTACCACAAAGCTCGCAAACGTAAACACTAACGACACGTTCTCAGCGGACGCAAACGCTCTGCCGTACGCAAAGATCTCAGCTGACGCGCCCAACATGAGAATAGCTCTGTCCCCGAAGGCGAGAGGCGACGAGGAAAAGATCTCTCAGGGCATCCAGAAGCTTTGCGAGGAAGACCTCACGCTCCGCTTCGAGAATAACCCCGATACAAAGCAGTTCGTTCTCACCGCGTCCGGCGATATCCACGCCGACGTAACGCTCTCCAAGCTGAAAACGAGATACGGCGTATCAGTCGATACCTCCGCTCCGAAGATAGCTTATAAGGAAGCGATCAGAGGACGCTCCGACGTTCAGGGCAAACATAAGAAACAGTCCGGCGGTCACGGCCAGTACGGCGACGTCAAGATCAGATTCGCTCCGGGCGAAAACGGACTTGAATTCACCGAATCCTGCGTGGGCGGCTCCGTTCCGAAAAACTTCCATCCCGCCGTTATCAAGGGACTTGAGGAAGCTATGCAGGAAGGCGTTTTAGCCGGATTCCCGATGGTAGGTCTCAAAGCCGATCTGTACGACGGTTCGTATCACGAGGTCGACTCCTCCGAAATGTCGTTCAAGCTCGCCGCAAGACTTGCTTACAAAGAAGGTATGGTCAAGGCCGGTCCTATCATACTTGAACCGATAGGCGATATGAAGGTCACCGTTCCCGGCGATTATATAGGCGACGTTATGGGTACGATAACAAAGAAACGCGGCAGAGTCATGGGTATTAACGACGCGGCGAAAAAGGGTTATCAGACTGTTGAAGCCGAGATCCCGTTCTCCGAGGTCGCAGATTATCCGACGGTCCTCCGCGCCATGACTTCCGGCAGAGGCAAATACACCATAGAATTTGTCCGCTATGAAGAAGTTCCCGCGGCAAACGCCGACAAGATCATAAAAGAAGCGCAGGCTGCCAAAGAAGCGGAACAGTAAGATGTTTAACGAAAAGGGGCTTTCAAGCCCCTTTTTAATTATCTCTTAAATATACCGCTTTTATAATTTTTCACAATATCAGTATTGCATTATCAAAAAAACAGTTGTAAAGTATTATACAGACAGTATATAAAAGGAGGTTTATCATGAGTAATAAAAATATAATCAAATATATATCGCTTATTTGTCTTACGGCGCTTTTACTGCCTGTCGTCATCGGCTGTACGCCTGCACCCGTCGACACGACGTCAGACGTTGCCGAAACTAACGGAGATGAAACCGCAAAGGAAACCGGCGCCGAAACGGAGCCTTATGAAACCGAAGCAAAAACAGCTGATATTAAGATCACGGCTTTTACCGTATCTGATAAGATCAGTATTTCATACGAGCTTAAAACGGAGCCCGCCGATCTTAACGGAAAGATCAGCGTCACCGCTTTATCCGACGACGGAGGCATAGCCGACGGACTGTTCGGAAAAACCGGTACGGCAGAGCTCGATTCGCCCGCGAAAGGCGGCGTTATTGACGTTACGGTAAATTTTGAAGATGAAGACGGAAACGTTTACGGCTCCGCATACCTTAAAACAAAGGACGGGCTCATACAGCTTACGGAGGACTCGATACCCCTCGTCGTTGCGGAGATGACGGACGACGAAAAAGCGCACCTCGTTGCCGGTACGGGCAATCCCAAAAAGACCGGCGCGTCCGGCGGAACGTATGAGATAGAACGCCTCGGCATACCGTCCGTTACCGTAAACGACGGCCCAGCGGGCGTCAGGTACGGTACGGCGGTATGGTATCCGTCGATCATGAATTTGACCTCATCGTGGGACGGCGATCTTATATACGGCGTAGGCGGCGCGATAGGCAGAGATTCGCTTGCGCTCGGCATAGATATAGTCCTCGGTCCCGGTATGAACATACAGAAAAACGTGCTGGGCGGGCGCAACTTCGAATACTGCTCGGAAGACCCGCTTCTCACCGCGTTTTCCGCGTCGGCATACGTAAACGGCATGCAGGCGGCGGGCGCCGGCGCGTGTCTGAAGCATTTCGCGGGCAACGAGCAGGAGACGAACAGAGGCTCGGAGAGCTCCGCCGTAACGGAAAGAGCGCTGCGCGAAATATACTTAAAACCGTTCCAGTTAACGGTCAAAAATTCGTCCCCGTGGTCGATAATGTCGTCGTACAATCAGTTGAACGGCGCGTATGCTTCAATAAACAAAGATCTCCTCACGGGCATCCTGCGCGACGAATGGGGCTACAAGGGCACGGTAATGTCGGACTGGGGCGCGGCGGGCGCGATCGAGGACAAAGTCAACGCGCAGAACGACCTTAAAATGCCCGGCGATAAAGACGACGCAAAAAACATGCTTGCCGGTATAAAGAGCGGAAGAGTAGATAAAGAAGCCCTTGATAAGTGCTGTGAGCATATTTTATATACCGTTACGCAGTCGCCTACGTTCAAAGAACTTGAGATGAACACGAAGGTGAATTATACCGCCAACGGAAAAACAGCCGAGGATGCGGCGACGGACACGTTAGTGCTTCTTAAAAACGATAACAGCACTCTGCCGTACAAAAACAGCACGAGCATAGCGCTGTTCGGCAACGGCGCGTTCAAAACGATATTCGGCGGCTACGGCTCCGGCGGCGTCACACCGAAAAAATCCGTAACGATAGCAAAGGGCATTTCAAACAACGCGAATCTTTCCGTGTACGACGAGAAAAACAACGTTTTCCGCCGCGCGGAAGAACACTCAAAAACGGACGAATCAAAAGATAAAGCCGTTACCGAGGAATACGCAAAGCAGTGCGCGGACGGCGCGGACGCGGCGGTAATAGTTATATCAAGAACCACTTCGGAAGGTGCGGACAACAGCCCGTCAAAAGGTGATTATCTTTTAAACGATACGGAATTCGATATGGTAAAGCGCGTATCCGACGCTTTTCACGCAAAGGGCAAGACCGTAACGGCGCTTATAAACACGGGCTCTCCGATAGAGGTCGCCTCGTGGCGCGATTTCGTCGACGCGATAATCTTCATCGGTTATCCCGGACAGAACACGGGCAACGCGGTTGCAAAGGTGCTTTCCGGCGAGGTAAATCCGAGCGCCAAAACGACGATGAGCTGGCCTCTGTCATACAGCGACACACCGGCGCACCTCTATTTCCCCGGCAATCCCGGCAAAGTCGTCTATTACGAAGATATTTACGTCGGTTACAGATATTACAATACGTTTGACGTTGACGTCGCGTATCCTTTCGGCTACGGTTTATCGTATACGGAATTCGATTATTCGGATTTTTCGGTCATAGAAAACAAAGACGGCACGTTCACGGCGACGGTTACGGTAACGAACAAAGGCAAAACCGCCGGCAGAGAAACGGCGCAGATCTACGTTTCAAAACCGGAAACGACGCTTGAGCAGCCGAAATACGAGCTTTGCGGCTTTGCAAAAACAAAACTGCTTCAGCCGGGCGAATCCGAAACGCTTTCGATAATAATAACCGCGGACGATCTTTACAGCTATGACACGGCAAACAGCCGTTACATAATAGACAAAGGTGAATATAAGTTTTACGCCGCGTCGTCCGCCGCTGATATGCGCGCGGAAGCGGGCGTTGAGATAAAAGAGCTGCGCGTCGTATACGACGTAGAAAACCGCTGCGTACCGTCGCCCGAGCCGGCGCACATTATTAAATCCGAATATAAAGTCATGGCGGAAAGAAGCGACGATGAAGCAATAGCTTTGACAGAGAACGCCGAAAAGAGCGGAAAAGCGTATATAATAGATCTGAAAGAAGAAAAAGAAGTAGGAGATATATATCTATACTGGGAGAATCTCAGCACGCCTTTCACGGTAAGCTTTGCGGGCGAGGACAAGAATTTTAAACGCTATGACGTCTATATTATCGACGGCCTTGATTTTGCCATTGTTAATCTGCACGGCGTCAGCGCGCGTTATATAAAAGCCGAACCCGCCGCGGCGGCAGTTTTGACAAACGTCAGGGTATTTCCCGCTTCCGCGGATGACAAAAAAGAAGAATTCAAGGAATACGAGAATTTAGCGCTGAATAAACGCGTAAAATCAGCCTCGGTCGAAGGCGGTCTCGTCGCATCCAACGCCGTTGACGGAAATCTTACAACGCGCTGGGGATCGCTTCCGAACGGCGAATCATGGCTTTGCGTCGATTTGCAGGAGGTAAAGCACATAAAAGGTATGATGCTTTATCTTGAAGCCGCGTGGGTGCCGTACCGCGTTGAATACAGCAACGATAACGAGAACTTCACAACGCTTGCTTCATTCGGCTCGGGCGAGGTATTCGTAAAACTCAAAGATCTTGATATCGACGCAAGATACGTGCGCTTTATACGCGAGGGTGAAAACTGGTTCAGTATCTACGAGGCGGAAATCTACGGTTAAAGCCTTACCTCACATCATATAACAAAATAAAATACAGACACGGCGATGTCTGAATAATAAAAAGGAGATTTAAAGAAAATGGCGGAAAAAACGGAAACGAGTCTTGACGCTTTCAAGGAAGATCACAGTGAGAAAAAGATCGATACGTCAAAGAAACTCAAGGTAGGTATCATAGGCACGGGCTGGATAGCCGGCGCTCATATGGAAGAGTATAAGAAAATGCCCGACGTTGAGATCGTCGCGGCGGCGGACCTTATACCCGGCAAGGCTAAAAACTTTATGACCGCGTGGGGCTATCCCGAGGCGCGCTGCTACAACAGCGGACACGAGATGCTCGAAAACGAAAAAGAGCTTGACGCGGTATCCATCTGCACCTACAACAGACAGCACGCTCCCTGCGCGATAGACGCGCTCGAGCACGGCGTCAACGTACTGCTTGAAAAGCCGTTCACCGTGACGCTCGACGAGGCGGTCGAGGTAATGAGAGCGGAGAAAAAGAGCGGAAAGATAATTTCCGTGGGCTTCCAGCCGAGATTCAATCCGAATATGCAGATGGTCAAAAAGATCGTCGAATCGGGCGAGCTCGGACGCGTTTACTACATACAGACCGGCGGCGGCAGAAGAAGAGGCATACCGACGCCGTTCGGCACGACGTTCATTGAAAAGGACACCGCGGGTATCGGCGCGATGGGCGACATAGGCTGTTATTCGCTCGATATGGTGCTAAACGCCATAGGCTATCCGAAGCCCCTTACCGTAACCGGCTACACCTCCGATTTCTTCGGCAAGAGCGCCGGCTACTGGAAAGCCGAAAATAAACCGGAAAATTACACCGAGCTGTTCGGCGTTGACGATTTTGCCGCGGGCCTTATTCGTCTTGAAGGCGGCGTGATACTCGATTTCCGTATAGCGTGGGCTATGAACCTCGACACGTCGGGCGATACGATAATAATGGGAACTAAAGCCTCCCTGCGTATACCGTCAACGGAATGCTGGAACGGCTCTATAGGCGGCCCGATGACTATTTATCACGACGTTGCAGGCACGAGCGTCGGCGTAACTACCACCGTTCCGATGCTTGCCAACACGCGTGAGGGCGAATTCTACCACAAGATCCGCTCGTTCTTAGACGCCGTAAAGACCGGCGGCAAGGCTCCCGTTCCGACGTCTCAGATCATATACAACCAGGCGATAATCGACGGTATCGTAAGATCCGCGAAAGCCGGAAAAGAAATAGAAATACAGATACCGGAAATATAAGAGGGGACGGCAATGAAAAAATTCAAAGTAGGTCTGCAGCTTTATTCAGTCAGATATGATATGGATAAGGATTTTGAGGGCACTCTCAGAGCCGTTAAGGAAATGGGCTACGATTACGTTGAGTTTGCCGGATATTACGGCAGAAGCGCGGATGAAGTAAAAGCGCTGCTTGACGAGATAGGACTTATTTGCCCCTCCGTCCATCAGGGACCCGATCTTTTCATCGAAAAAGGACAGGAAGCCGTTGACTACATAAAAACTCTCGGCGTAAAATACGCAGCGATACCGTGGTACGGCATTGAAAACTATCAGATGGGAAAGTTTGATAAAACGATAGAAAAGTTCAAAGCCGTTGGCGAGCTGTTATCAAAAAACGGCATACAGCTGACGTATCACAACCACGATTTTGAGTTCAACTATCTTGACGGCGAATTCATACTCGAAAAGATCTACAAGGCTCTGCCCGAAATCGAGGGCGAGGTGGATACGTGCTGGGCAAGATACGCGGGCGTCGATCCCGCCGCGTTCATCGAGGCTCACGCAGGACGGATGCACACGCTTCACTTAAAGGATTTCACCTGCAAAAAGCTTGCGTCCGGTCCCGTCTACGCGCTGATCGACGACAGCGGCAAGGCAAAAGAGCCCGGCTCCAAAGAGGATAACGGCTTTATGTTCCGTCCGCTCGGCATGGGTATGCAGGATTTCCCCGCGATACTCGCCGCCGCCGAATCCGCAGGCACGGAATACGTGATAGTGGAGCAGGACGAGTCAAAGGATATGCCCGCGCTGCAGGCAGCAAAGATAAGCAGACAGTATCTGAAATCGCTCGGACTTTAAAATCATATACCAAAGCAAAAAGACCGCGCAAGCGGTCTTTTCAGAGCGAAGACAAACTCCCT
>DBWC01000110.1:0-190 GCA_002308615.1 Clostridiales bacterium UBA1248 | reverse complement strand
AAATGCTTTGTCTGCAAATTGAAAAGACCGCGCAAGCGGTCTTTTTTCAGGTTATTTTTTATAATTTCATTACCTGCTCATAAGCGCGCATGATGCCGAGACGTCCTGTTTCATACGTCAGACCACCCTGAAAATAGACTGTATACGGCGGGCGGATCGGTGCGTCGGCGGAAAGCTCTATAGACGCGCC
>DBWC01000115.1:8871-58581 GCA_002308615.1 Clostridiales bacterium UBA1248 | reverse complement strand
CCGCCAAAGCGTACGAGTGCGGCGACGGCACGTACAGGATAACGCTCGACAGCGCTTTCATGGCCGACATAGCCGAGAAAAGCCGCGGCGCGATCGAAAAAGCGGTCATATCCGTGATCGGCGGTCATTCGCCGTCCGACATAGTCATCACCGCGGGCGAGGACGACAAAAAGTACGAGCTTATAGACGAAGTGATAGAAGCCTTGCAGGAATAGGGCTTAACGAACATAAACGAAAGGGATAAAACGATGAAAGCAAGATTACCGAAGGGTGTGGGCGGCGGTCCCCAGAACATGAACGCGATGATCCGCCAGGCGCAGAAGCTGCAGGAAGACATGGAAGCGCTTCAGGCTGAGCTTGACGAAAAGGAATACGACGTATCCGCCGGCGGCGGCGCCGTAAAGATCAAGATCAAAGGCACGCTTGAAATACTGAATATAGAAATATCGCCGGAGATAGTAGATCCCGACGATATAGAAACGCTTACAGATCTCGTTACCGCCGCGGTAAACGAGGCGATAAGCAAAGTAAATAAGACCAACGAGGAAGAAAAGAACAAGCTGTCCTCGCAGTTGAGTATACCCGGTATATTTTAATGGCTGATTATATTTATCCCATAACGCGGCTCATAGAATGTTTTCGCAGGCTTCCGGGCGTAGGCTCCAAATCCGCCGCGCGCATGGCGTTCGGCGTGCTGGAAATGCCGGAGGAGGAGGCGGAGGAATTCTGCGCCGCGATCCGCTCCGTTAAAAACGACGTGGGCAGATGCTCTGTTTGCTGTAATTTGTCTGACGGCGAAAAATGCGCGATATGCTCCGATCCCGGCAGGGACGACAGCGTCATCTGCGTGGTAGAGGACGCGCGCGCGGTAAACGCGCTTGAGCGCGCGCACGAATATTCCGGAGTTTATCACGTTTTGGGCGGCGTCATCTCTCCGATGAACGGCATAACGCCGGACAAGCTGAACGTAAAGGAGCTTATAGCGCGGCTGAACGGCGACGTGAAGGAAGTTATAATCGCAACGAATCCCGACATCGAGGGCGAGACGACGGCGGTGTATCTTTCAAAGCTGATACGCCCCTTGGGCGTGAAAGTCACGCGTCTCGCGTACGGCGTACCGGTCGGCGCGGACCTCGAATTTGCCGACAGCGAAACGCTTGCCCGCGCACTTGAAGGCAGACGAGAGTTTTAGACAAGCATAAAAACGCGGAACCTGATTGGCTCCGCATTTTATTTTCCGATAATTCCGCGCCCCCTCGATCTTTGATCGGGGAAACGGGGGGAGGCAGAGGGGTTTGGGGAGATAGGAGGGCGGGGCTCCCCAAGCGCGAAGCGCAAACAGTTCTCCCCGTGATGCGCATTCGGGCGCCGGAGGGGGGGTGGCGCCGAATGCGATGTTCCGACAGGGTCGGAACATATAAAAGACCGCACGCAGCGGTCTTTTATATTTTGTGCTTTTATTCAGCCGACAGCGGATGATCTTTGAAATACTGCGACGAGGTCGCTATATCGAACAGCTCCTCTGGTGTAATCAATTCTTCTTCCGTGCACAGATGTTCGTACTGATATGTGATCTCCCAACCGTCCGCGTTAAACGTCAGTGAATACACTGTTCCCTTAACCTTATCCAATCCCAAATAATATACGCCGCTTTGGTCTATATTTGAAACGGATATTTCATCAGCCGAAGGACGAGTTACAGAAGCTTTATGATACATATAAACGTTCAAAGAGTTTTCACTGTTGCTGCCATCAACTGTGCTGAAATACATATGAGTTTTTTCAATTTGTTTATAGTACGCGCCGTTATCCTGCAGATATTCGCCGGGTATGAATCTGAGCGCCCATTTATACACAAGTTCATCCGGTATATAAGAAGGCAAAAAGTCTTTATACGGTTCCGTCTGATACAGTTCTTCTATTGTCGGATGATCTACAAGGATGTTCTCTCCGTGATCCGTATATCTTTTTACCTCCGCGCTTTCCGCCGCTTCCGTTTCTTTCTCAACTTCAGCTTCGGTTATAACCTCGCTTCCCGCCGCGGCGGTATTTGTGTCGTCAGGCACCGGTTTAGGACCGGATACCGCCTGCAGTATAAACGAAGCGACTATAAACGAGCATATGATGGTGGCGATGCCCGCGCCTTTCAGAACGTTTTGAAAAACGACCTTTTTCCTGTTATAATTTGTGTATTCGTACGCGTCGGCGGCTTTGCCCTCGCTTATGCCGTTTAGAGCCTCGTATAATATTTCTTTTCTCTTCATTTCAGTAACCCTCCGTATCAAGCAGTTTTTTCAGTTTTTCTTTTGTTCTTTTGACGGACATTTTGACGGCTGACAAACCGAGACCGTATTTATCGGCTATCTGTTTATATTCCATATTGTAATAGAACCGGCTGATAAAAATGCGTCTGTCAGTTATATCAAGCGAAGACAAAAATCTGTTTATCAATTCGGACAGCTGTCTTCCTTCGATCTGACCTTCAACGTCGCCGTCCGATATACAGTCGCCCAGCTCGTCAATACATACTGTCACCGCACTGCGCTTCTTCTGCTTTTTCTGCCGGTAAGCGTGAAGCGCTTTGTTGCGCGCCGTTTTATAGACGTACCCGAAAAGATTTACGGGATCATCCGGCGGAATATTGTTCCATACCGATAAAAGCGTGTCTGATAAGACCTCCTCCGCGTCCTGTCTGTTTTTGAGGATATTGAAGGCGATGTCCATTATCCCGGCGCCGCAGCTCTGCTTTATGTACGAAAGCGCCGTCTCGTCACGCTTATTCAGTAATTCAACTATATCCTTACCGTTCATACTCAGCTCCCTTTTTGTCCGTCATAGGGTATATTCCTTTTTTGTCTGCAAAAGTCACATGGTTTTAAAAAAAGCGGTGAAAAACCGCTTTTTTGATATTTTTTGAAATGATCCGTTGTGACACAAGGGTTGGGGATCTCCCTGATAATCAGCCGCAGGGCGACACGTTTTTTTCGGACGACCGACGGTCGCCTCTACATTCAACCCGCCGTAAGGCGGATTTCATCACCGCAGGTGATTTCATCGGCGAAGCCGATTTCATCCGTTCCGAACAGGGACGGATTTCATTCTCCTCGTTGCGCCCCTCAAATCTTTGATTTGCGGGAGGGTTAAGGGGGGTATGGGGGAATATCGAGGGGTTCCCCGTTGCGAACATCGCGAGCAATGGGGGTTCACGAGAGGGTGGGCACTCCCCCACGCTTCTTTAATGGCTCTCCATATAGAATATCTTATACTCTCCGTCGACCATATGCATATATACCGTATGGTCGTTTCTGTCTATATAGTCTTCCTTGCCGTTTTTCTTTAAGATATGATCGAACGTCACGCGGCAGGAGATCACGCCGCCGTAGTCGAAGAATTCGGACGCCTCCTGATTTTCAACTACGTATCCGTCGTGCTCCCATACGAATGAATCGGGATTTTTATATATATCCTCATACAGCTGCGAATCGGGATCGAAATACGGTTTTGCGTAGGAAAACGGCTTGTCCGCCTGCATATATACCGCGTAATGCGTCATGGCTTCTATAACGAAATCCGAATACCGCTCCTTCAGCTCCTCGCTGTATCCATACTTGTAAGAATACAGATTCTTTTCTTCGTCATACGACAGCAATACGTCTTTTCCGTCTTCGTCTTTCACCGTTATTTCCGGTTTGTCATACAGTCCCGTAACGGTACAGACCTTGTAGGTGAACAGATACGCGCCGTCCGGCACGCTTTCCCTGTTATCATCTTTAATACCGGACGACGTGGTATAATCGTCATTCAGCAGCATACCGTTTGCGTAAGCTTTGTATCTTTCCGGCAAAAGGACGTTTGCGGTCTGCACGGGTTTTTCAAAAAACAGCTCTATTTTATCAAGCTCATACACAGGCTGACTGAATTTGAACGTCAGTACGTTATATTCCTTTGTCTCCACCTCTTTGACAGAGAAACGCGCGACGACGGCTCCGTCCGCCTTTACGTTCAAAACCTTCTGATCCATACCGGCAAGGTAACCGTAGCTCATCGTTTTGCCTTTGAGCTTTGCGGCGTATTTTTCCATCGCGTCCTCATACGTTTCGGGCGCGTTATATTCCGGCGTACAACCGGACAAAGCGATAAGCTCCTCTATATCCGGTTCTGTAAAATATTCGTCGAATATCCGCTGTATCTGGTTTTTCGGTTTATACGTTTCGTAAGACTGCTCAAAATTCCGTAAAAACTTTTCGACCGGTTTCTGAAGCGAGATCACGGTTATCATACCGACGGCTATTATCACACACAAAGCGACGTAAAACAAGACGGTCGTCCATCTGATCCTGAACGTTTTTTTCTTTTTCCCGCCGTTTTTTCTTACTTTACCATTATCTGTTCTACTCACGGCATCACCATAAAGAAAGTTGGCAGATATCTCGGTCTCGTAAAGGCTTTATACTTGTTTACAAGTCCGAGTCTCTGATATTCGTCAAGCTCGTTTACGTCTGCGTTGTATTTTGTGATATAGTTTTTGTAGTACATCATGGCGGACGAGCCTCCGTCAAGCATACCGGCGTTTACCGCGCCGTATTTGAGCATCATATTTATAATATCGTCGTAATCCGCGCCGAGGGATGAAGACGATCTCCCGTCCGTCACGATGAAAATTATCTTGCCGTCCGCGCGCTGACCTACCGCCGTGCGCTGCGCCTTGCCGTTGTTCTCCGGCGCGTAATAGCAGCGCGTGACGCCGTCTTCCGTTTTTATAAGCACGTTGCCGGTCTGGAAGGAGACGCCGTCGCGTATGCCGAGCGCCTCGGCTTCTTCTTTTGTCATTCCCTCGGTCACTATGAGATTGTTGTCCTTGTCAAGGCCTATGAACGTGCGCTTTGAGCCGCCGGACCAGACGCATTTGCCCTGCGTATACGTCAAACCTATCGGCTGCCCGCCCAGCCCCTCTCCGCCGGGATCGGAAAACTCACCGCCGTTTATCGCGGCTATCGCGCCGTATTTATCCGCCGCGTCATAGATACGCTGACCTCTTACGGCGTTCGGAAAATCGTTGCTCGACACGCCGACGAAGACCTTTGACGGGTCGTGTATTATCATAACGTAGGCGCGGAACGTACCCGACGTATCAAAATGGAATTCTATACCGTCCGATATATCCGGTATCTCCGGCTCTCCGTTGTCGTCCTCAGGTACGTATACGGGTCCGGGTTTCCCGCCGTCATCCGGCGTTACCACGTCTACCTCTTCAACGACTTTCTCCATGCTTGAATTCACTATTTTTTCGACCGTCTCGCTGTCAAGGAAAAGCCCGGGCACCCATTTTGTAGCCGACGCCTGCATGGCGGACAGAACGAGCGCGTTCCGCATCGTTTCTGACGGGCCGTGCGCTACGGTGTTCAGCGTATAGTAAGCGGCAAAAACAGCAAGCAGCGCAAGCGTTACGATGATAAGGAACACGCGATATAAAAGGCGCAGAAAAACTGCAGCGTAATATTTTGCGCCGTATTTTTTCTGCCTTGCTTTCGTATTTTTTATTCTGAATTTCCTATTTTCTTCAAGCTTTATGGGCTTATAGCTTATTCTTTTTTTCTTTTTTCCTTTGAGATCGGCCATTTTTTTATTCCCGGGATTTTGATATAATAAAGTATAGCACATCAAATTTTAAAAATCAATAGCTATAAAAATATTATTTTGGTATTTTTTTGTTTTGTACTTGATTTTTTATATTAACGGTGTTATAATGCGCAAAGAGGTTTATTTTATGGAACAGTTGAAAATGATATGGAAAAAGGGCGATATGCCCGATAAGCCGGACTGGGGCGGTCTTGTATGCCGAACCTTTGACGGCTCCGACAAGGATATCGACGCGTGGCTTGACATAGTGCAGTACGGGCTGACGGAAAAGCGCGAGGACAAGGCGTTTTACCGCGAGTGTATGTATAGCCACGGTGAGCTTGAATTCGACAAATTCTTTATAGTCGAATGTGACGGCGTGCCCGCGGCGACGCTTGCCGTAATCTGCGATCACGAAAAAAAGCAGGGATATATCCATATGGTAGCCTGCAAGCCGGAATTCCGCGGGCGCGGGATAGGCACGCGGCTTAATACGGAGGCGGTGCGCGCGCTGATCTCGTCCGGCATGGAGACCGCGTATCTTACAACGGACGATTTCAGGATACCCGCGATAAAAAGCTATCTCAGAGCGGGATTTACGCCCGATATAATAGATAAAGAACACGAAGACAGATGGAAAAAAGTATTGGATACGATAAAGGAAAAAAGGTTATGAAAAAGCTTGTAGTTTTGTTGCTGTTGATCACGCTGACGGCCGCGGCTTTATGCTCCTGCGGCGATCTTATAACGGATTTTGCAGCGTATACGGACGCGGGCTCGTACACACCGGGCGGCGGCTCCGTTTCCGCAGACGAAATAAAGGAAATATGCGTTTACTGGGAATCCGGAAGTGTTAAGATAGAGGAATCGGATACGGATAAAATAACGTTTTCCGAGGTATCCAGCCTTGACACGGATAAAGACAGTCTCGGAGAGGCGACGGAAAACAAGGAGCTTCAAGAGAGCCTTAAAATGCGCTATAAGGCCGATAACGGCAAGCTGACTATACGTTTCTGCAAATCCGGTCTGCGCGTACGTACCGGCGCCGTAAAGGATCTTAAAAAGGATCTTACGGTATACGTTCCGAAGGGAACGGAATTCTCGGAGGTCAGAGCCGACGTCGTTTCGTCCGACGTATATATGGCGGATATAAAGGCAAAAAAGATTGAATTCAACAGCGTTTCCGCCGATATAAAGCTCGTTGACTGCGTGACCGACGGTATCAAATGCGACACAGTCTCAGGCGATCTTAAGATCAAAACGGACGACGTGCTGAAAAAGATCGATATGAACGCGGTATCCGGCAATCTTGACGTCGAGGCGAGATCGGTCGATCAGCTCGATATGCAGAGCGTATCCGCAAACGCGGAGTTATCGTTAAAGGAATTTGATTTTGCTCTTACGCTCACGGGCGTATCGGTAAAATTCGAAGCAGACGGTATAAGCTATGAAAAAACAGGCGAAAACAAATATAAATTTGGCGACGGCGACGGCAGCATAACGTTTGAAAGTGTTTCCGGCAAAGTCAGACTGGAGGAAAAATGAAAAAACTTAACGTAGGCATCATAGGTCTCGGTCAAAGAGGATACGATCTGACACCGCTGTTCTGCTCAATGGATAATATCAATATCGTCTCCGTTTGCGACGTTTTAGAGGAGAGGGTACAGAGGGAATTGAACCTCATATCCGAAAAAACGGGCAAAGCGCCCGCCGGATACACCGAATGGCAAAAGGTCATTGAAGACAAGCCGGACGCCATAATCATCATCACCGGCTGGGAAGATCATTTGAAGATCGCGTTTGCGGCTATGAGAGCCGGGATACCCGTGGGCTGCGAGGTCGGCGGAGCTTATTCCGTTGAAGACTGCTATGAGCTCGTAAAAGTACAGAAGGAGACCGGAGTACCGTTCTGCTTCCTTGAAAACTGCTGCTACGGCAGATACGAGATGCTCGTTATGAACATGGTAAAGCAGGGACTTTTCGGTGAGATAGTGAGCTGTGAGGGCGGTTACAGGCACGATCTGCGCACAGAGGTGTTATACGGCCGCGAAAAGCACCATTACAGATTGAACAACTACATAAACAGAAACTGCGAAAATTACCCGACGCATGATTTAGGACCTATTTCGCAGGTGCTTGACATAAACAGAAGCAATAAATTTTTGACGCTTACGAGCTTTGCGTCAAAATCCGCGGGTCTGCACGATTACGCCGTGACGCACGAAACGGTAAACAGAGATCTTTTGAACGTCAAATTCAAGCAGGGCGACATTGTCAAAACCGTGATCGAATGTCAGAGGGGCGAGCTTATAACGCTCACGCTCGACACTACCCTGCCCCGTCCGTACAGCCGCAACTTTACCGTACAGGGCACGCGCGGTATGTACTGCGAGGACGGAAACTACATATATCTCGACCGCGACCACGACGAGACCATGCATTTTGACTGGGCGCTTAAGCGCTGGCACAACGCCGATTCGTATTTTGAGCAGTACGATCATCCGGTATGGAAGAAATTCTTGTCTGACGGCGTGCGCGGCGGTCACGGCGGCATGGATTACCTCGTGTATAACGAATTTGCGGAATGTATCTTGAACGGCACGGACTTCCCGATAACGCCGGTCGACGCGGCTTGCTGGATGGCTGTAACTCCCCTCTCCGCGATCTCCATCAGGGAAAGACGCACCGTGGATTTCCCGGATTTCTCTAAAGCATGATCGGTTGATACATTGCAGGGGATTGGTTTTCCCTCACGTATAAACATATAATTCCCGATAAAAACAAACCGGATTTACTCCGGTTTGTTTTTATCTTAATTAAACTCCTTTCGTCACGACATCCTGTCGTGCCACCTTCCTCAAAGAGGGAGGCAAATCAAGGCTCCCTCTCCGAGGGAGCTGTCATACGGGATTTTCCCGTATGACTGAGGGAGTTTGTCTTAAATCAAACAAGCCGGATTATTCCGGCTTGTTTTCTTAATTCTTGATTCGGGAGGGGAGACCCCTCCCCTACAATTATTGATGATACGGCGGGGTATACGGTATTATTTCTCCCGTAAAGATACCGCAGTACTGGCAGGCTATACGGATCATGCATTCGTTTAAGTATTCGACCGTATGCTCGCCGACGTCGGCTTCCTTATGTCCGCCGCCTATGCCGGAGTCGTCCGTGATGAACACGTACGTACCGCCGGTCATTATGGCGTAGCTTCTCATTAAGAATTCCGTTTCCGCGTCAACACCGGAGGACGCCACGGGTATTATCCTTATACCCTGCTCCGCGGCGGCTTTTACGGTTTTAAGAAGCTCGGCGTTGATGCCCTGTATCTCGGATTCGGAATGAGGCGGCGCGTCAAGCACGATGAAGCAAAGCTTTACGGCTTCTTCACGCCAGTTATGACCTGACACGGCGTTGTCGAGCGCGGTGTGCACGGCTTCCGGATAATCTCCGCCGCCGTTCGCATACTGTTCTTTAAGCTGTTCTATACATTCGTTTACGTCTTCTCTGAAATCGTAGTATTTTACTACGTAATCGTCGCCTTCGTCGCGGTAGAAGTTGACGCTTACGCGGATGGAAATGTTCTGTCCGGCTTCCGCCACGCGCGCTACCACGTCGTATAATTCGGCTTTGATATATTCAAGCTCGTCGCCCATGCTGCCGGTCGTGTCGATCATAAGCATAAGATCGAGAGCCGTGACCTTGATACCCGCGTCAGATGCGTTTACGGTCAGCTCCGTTTTGCCGTCAAGAGCTATTTTCTCTTCACCGACCGCTACGGCGTCGGCTGTTTTTTCGTTACCCGTTATGTTGCCGAAAAGATACGCGTTGCCGTTTATATCGGTCTTTGCGGTATATATGACTTCTTCACCGGAAAGCAGCTTTACGGTCACGTTACAGCACGCGTTCTCACCGTCAACGACTTTAACGGTTATGACGTTTGTCGTATCGAGTTTTCTTGAACCGACGTATGAGCTGAAATCCGTGCCGGAAAGAAGCTTCTGCCAGTCGGCTATATTATCAGCGTCTTTCCATTCGCCCGCGGTAAGCGTGCCGGCTTTTGCGTCAATACCGTTTGAATCAGGATAATCGATAATTTCGTCGATATATTCACCCTCATAATCAGCCTCAGCAGCCGAGTCATAATAGTGCTCCGCGCTCGGTGAGGCTTCGGTCGGAGCCGCGCCGCCTTTGATCACACCGTCTCTGCCGGAATAAGACAGACCGTCTATGACCTCTCCCGCGGCGGCGCCCGTGTTTTCGCCTATAACGCCGTCATTATAGCCTTCCTTTGTTTCCGCTTTTGTATCCGCGGGCACGTTTGACGACGTACCGGCGGGGACTGTATCGGCGGGTATGCCGTTGCCCGGTACGACGTTGTCGCTCTTCGCCTTGCTCGCGATCACGGCGAATATCGTCGCGCCTACGATAGCGAGGACGAGTACCGCCGCTATAACGCCGAGCCTTGCGGCTTTTCTGCGTTTTATTTCGTTTGCTTTTTCTGCCTCATCTCTTTTTTCCAAGATGTTTTTGGCTCTTTCATCATACGATCTCATAATCAAACCCTTCCTTTTCAAGCTTTTCTTTGAGCGAGCTTTTCGCGCGGTTCAACAGCGTGTAGATCGCCGCCTTGCTCTTGTGCAGTACGTTTGCCGCCTGTTCCGCGCTCATGTTTTCAAAAAACGTCAGCCACAGAACTTCTCTGTATTCCGGCTTCAGACCGTCAAGCGCTTTATAGATGGTTTTATTTCTTTCGTCTTTTATGTACGCCTGCTCCGGTCCGTCCACCGTCTCGTTTGTCTCGTCAAGACTTAGATGAGGCGGCGGCGCTTTTTTTCTTAAGCTGTCGTAAGCCACGTTTCTGCCTATAGAATACAGCCACGTTTTAAACGAGGATCTGCCGCCGAACGCCGGGCGCTTCAACGCGAGCTTGAGCAGCGTGTCGTCCGCCAGCTCCTCCGCGCGGCAAAAGTCACCGACTATGCCGTTTATGTACGCGGCAAGTCCGTCGAAGTATTCGCGGACGATCTCGTAAAAACCTTCGTCGTCTCCGTTTCTGTATTTTTCGTAGCTTATTGCACCTTTATCCATATCGGCTCCAAAAGAATTCTGCAGTTCTTTCACTCTATTAGACGGGTTTTCTTTTTGTTTTCTTACAGTTTTTTAAAAATTTTTTTCGTTGATTTCAGCGACGCTTTTGCGTACTTGAGGCGGACGAGCAATGCTCGCCCCTACGATCGGGTCGTCGAGGCGCCGACCACTACGACAGACGCGCAGCCCCTTCAATCTCTTTTGAGATTGTGGGAGGGGACAGGGGGTTTGGGGGTTCTCGGCGAAGCCGAGCTTGAGGGGTGGGAACCCCCAAATTTCGTCGCGAAGAAGGGGTTCCCGCAGCGACACGTTACCTATTCACTATTCATTATTCACTCGGGAGGGGTGACCCCTCCCCTACATCACAGCAAATTCAGCTTTTTATTCGCTATCCTTTTTGATACGAGCCAGCTTACAAGAGTAAGCGGCACGGTTATCGCCAGAGGGATAAGAGGCGCATAAAAATACGAATCAAATACCGATACCTCGGGTAAATCAGGTGATATCAAAAGCGTTGTATAGCTGATCATCATAGAGATGATTATAAAAGAAATTATTGAAATTATTACGATTATGACCGCGTAAAGGATACCGATGAACATACCGACAGACGCAAAAGCTCTTCCTCTTTTCGCCTTATGGACGACCGATGCGCAGAACGTATAAAGCGACGGTATAAGAAACGCGATCACGACAACATTCAAAAACAGCAGTCCGTCAAACGTCAGCTCCTTAAGCAAGCCGATAAGATCGACGCTTGAAGCGCTTTCCGGAATTTCAGACGCGGGATACTCGATCCCGTATCTTATATCCAGTACTATCTGAGGGATAAAATAGACCAGAAACGATACCGCCATCGATATAAACGACCATATCGCTCCGGCAAAGATCTTTGAGTCTATTATCTTGCTGTTTTTTACAGGCAAAGTAAACGTCAGATAAGCCTCGTCGGAAAGCAGACTTCTGTATATCCTGATAACAATGAATACGACCGTTATGATAAGAAGCGCCTGTACTGCCATGGTACTGCCGGACTGTATCAAAAGCTCAAATCCCGAAAGAAAATCAAACGGAATAACAAGCGTTACGATACACAGAAAAACGGATATGCCAACGGCGCCGAGATAAAGCCACGGAAGTATACGCGCCATATACTTCATATCATATTTCATAAGCTTGCCTAACATCTGAACACCTCCCTGAAAAGCATATCGACGGATTTGCCGCTCTGCTCTCTTATACTGTCCGCGGAATCCGCTAAGATCACACGTCCGTCCTTTATGAATATCGCGTCGTCAAGCACGTTTTCAATATCATATATCAAATGCGTTGAGATGACGACGGACGCCTGCTCCGAATAATTCCTTATTATCGTATCCAGTATATAATCCCTTGCCGCCGGGTCCACGCCCGCTATCGGCTCGTCTAAGAAATATACCTTTGCGGCGCGGCTCATAACGAGCACGAGCTGCACCTTTTCCTTTGTGCCCTTTGACAGCGTTTTAAGCGTTCTGTTCGGGTCTATACCGAGCCTCTGCAGCATTTCATTCGCTTTGTTTTTATCAAAATCAGAATAAAAATCCGCAAAATACGATATAAACGACGACACGGTCATCCATTCGCTCATATAAGAGCGCTCCGGCAGATACGCGACTATCGCCTTCGTCTCCGGTCCGGGAGCGCGTCCGTCCACCGTTACCGTGCCCGACGTCGGCGTTAACAGACCTACGGTCAGCTTTATAAGCGTCGTTTTGCCGGAGCCGTTAGGTCCGAGCAGTCCGACTATACGTCCGGCGGGGATATCGAGATTTATGCCGTTTAAAGCCGGAATGTTTTTGTAATTCTTTGTCAGATTTCTGTATTCAATAAGAGACACGTCTTATTCCTCCGGTTCATTTATAATTTTTTTCACGCCCGCCATATCTATGCCTATCATATACATTTTTTGATAGAATTCAACGGTATATGCGCGCGCCAGCGATGCCCGCGCGTGTTCTATAATGTCCTTATCCTCCGTTATGAATTTGCCGGTCGTCCTCTGCGTGTAAATGAGCTTTCGCTCTTCAAGATAGTAAAGCGCCTTCTGCACCGTGTTCGGATTTGCCTGCATCTGCTCCGCAAGCTCCCGCACGGTCGGCAGCTTTGCGCCCGGCGGATACTGACCGGATAAGACCATTTTATATATCCTGTCTATAAGCTGAACGTAGACCGGACGGCTGTCCGCTATATTCATTCGGGTACACCTCCTATATTGTGTTGTTTGATTAATACAATGATACCACGCCGTGCCTCTTTTGTCAAGAGTTTTTACAATTTTTCTTTGATATTACTTGAATTCTGCATAATTTTATTATATAATATGATAAAATAGGGATAATAGGAGAAAAAATATGAAGCTGACGTATATCGGGACAGCCGCCGCTGAGGCGATACCGGGTTTATTCTGTGAATGCTCGTTTTGTGAAAAGGCGAGAAAGCTCAAAGGGCGCGAGTACAGGAGAAGATCCGGCGCTGTCATAAACGACGATCTTATGATAGACTTTTCACCGGACGCTTATACCGGCACGCTATCGCTCGGGATAAGGCTGAACGAGCTGAAATACGTTATCTTCACCCATTCGCACGCGGATCATTTCAGTCTGAAAGAGCTTGAATACAGGCGCACTCCCGTGTTCTGCGTTCTTCCGGAAGACCGCGAAAAGCTGAAGGTTTTCGGAAACCGCAATATAGAAGACGGGCTTAAAAAATACTACGGCGTATATCTGCCGGATCAGGGATTTGAATTCACGTTCGTCCCCCCGTACGTTCCGTTTCAGATAGGGCAGTACACCGTAACTCCTTTATCCGCTCACCACTGCCCGCCGGAGGACGCGTATATTTACCTTATTGAAAGCAACGGCACAACACTGCTCTACGCAAACGATTCCGGTATGCTCACCGAACCGACGTTTGAATATTTAAAGGGCAGAAAGCTTGATATCGTTTCCCTTGACTGCACTCTCGGACACAGCCTGCACGAGACGGGTCACATGGGCTTTAAAGCTAACCTTAAAGTCAAAAAGATCTTAGAAGAAAACGGCTGTATAAAAGACGACACCGTATTTGTAAGCCATCACTTCAGCCACAACGGTTTAAGAGCGGACGAGCCGGGCGAGATAGACTGGACGTACGATAACTTTATGGAAATGGCTAAGCCGCACGGCTTTATCATGTCATACGACGGGCTTGTCATAGAGAAATAAAATGGATATAAAAAAAAGGATCGACGAGCTGCGGGAGCAGCTGCACTACCATTCAATTAAATATTACGTTTACGACGCGCCGGAAATATCGGACTTTGAATATGACGCGATGTTTGACGAGCTTAAAAAGCTTGAAGAAGCTCATCCGGAATACGACAGCCCGACCTCGCCGACAAAGCGCGTAGGCGGCGCTGTGCTCGACAAGTTTGAAAAGGTCAGCCACAGGAACCGCATGGGCAGTCTTGACGACGTGTTCTCATACGACGCCGTCTCCGCTTTCGTCTCCGATATGAAAGCGTACGGCGACGTGACGTTTTCCGTGGAGCCGAAAATAGACGGTTTGTCCGTATGTCTGCACTACGAAAACGGCGTATTTACGCAGGGTGCGACGCGCGGCGACGGTCTTGTGGGCGAAAACGTTACGGAAAACTTAAAAACTATCGGCTCCATACCGCTTCATTTATCAAAACCCCTGCCGCTTCTGGAGGTCAGAGGCGAGGTATATATGCCGAAAAAGAGCTTTGAGGCGCTGAACGCCGCGCGTGAGATCTCAGGCGAGGCGCTGTTCGCCAACCCGAGAAACGCGGCGGCCGGTTCTCTGCGCCAACTTGACAGCAAAATAACCGCTGAAAGAAAACTTGATATATTCATTTTCAACGTTCAGGAAGCGAACGGGCTTTCGTTTGAAACGCACACCGGCTCGCTAAAAGAGATGAGCGGTCTCGGCTTCCGAGTTATACCGTATATAAAAGAAGCGCGCGAAGCGGACGAGATAATCGAGCATATCAACTATATAGGCGAGCTTCGCGGCGATCTGCCGTTTGATATAGACGGCGTAGTTATAAAGGTAAACGAGCTTGCGGCACGTCCGAAGATTGGCGAGAATTCCGGCAGACCGAAGTGGGCTGTCGCCTACAAATTCCCGCCGGAAGCAAAGCTGACAAAGCTGACGGATATAACGGTTCAGGTCGGGCGCACGGGCGTTCTGACGCCGCTTGCGGTGCTTGAACCGGTCAGACTTGCCGGAACGACGGTGCGCGCGGCGACGCTGCACAATATAGATTTCATCAAATCAAAAGATATACGCATAGGCGACACGGTAGAGGTATCGAAAGCCGGCGACATAATCCCCGAGGTAAGGCGCGTTGAGTTTTCAAAGCGCCCGGCGGATACCGTGCCCTACGAAATGCCGGTTCTCTGCCCGTCATGCGGCGAGCCCGTCGTACGCGACGACGAGGCGGCGGTGCGCTGTACGAATTCCGCGTGTCCGGCGCAGCTTGAAAGGAATCTGATCCACTTTGCGAGCCGCGATGCGATGAACATTGACGGAATGGGTCCGGCGCTCGTAAAGCTGTTTATCGAAAACAGGCTTATACGCGACGCGGCGGATATATACAAATTAAAAGCGACGGATATAGCGCCGCTTGAGAGGATGGGCGAAAAATCCGCTGAAAATCTCATAACGGCGATCAATAATTCAAAGGCCGCCGGGCTTGACAGGCTTATATACGCGCTGGGTATCAGAAACATCGGTCAGAAAGCCGCCGCGGCGCTCGCGGACACCTTCGGCAACATAGACGCGCTGTTTGACGCAACGGAAGAAGAACTGTGCGCGATACAGGATTTCGGAGCCGTTATGGCGGATTCCGTAATAAACTTCTTTTCTCACCCGCAGACGAGAAAGCTCATAGACGAGCTGAAAGCGGATGGCGTAGTTACCGAATACGAAAGAAAAGCGACAAGCGACAAGTTCGCGGGGCTCACGTTCGTTCTGACGGGAACGCTGCCGACGATGACGCGCGAGCAGGCTGAGGCTATGATAGTTGAGCGCGGCGGCAAAGCGTCGTCCTCGGTATCAAAAAACACCTCGTACGTTTTAGCCGGTGAAAAAGCCGGGTCAAAGCTGACGAAGGCGCAGAGCTTAGGCGTTACGATAATAGACGAAGAAGAATTTTTGAGAATGTGTGAAGAGTAATGTTTGCTGATATCGTAAAAATTTATATCAAAGCCGGCAACGGCGGCAACGGCTGCGTATCTTTCCGGCGTGAAAAATACGTCGCAAAGGGCGGACCGGACGGCGGAGACGGCGGCCGCGGCGGAAACATAGTATTCCTGGCCGAGGTCGGCAAGGACACGCTGATAGATTTCAGGTACAAAAGAAAATATATAGCCGAAAACGGTGAAAACGGCGCCGGATCGAAATTCCACGGCAAAAACGGCGCGGATCTTATAATTAAAGTGCCCAAAGGCACGGTCATACGCGACGCGGCGACGGGAAAGATCATAAAAGATCTGTCGGACGATCAGCCTTTTATATGCCTGTACGGCGGAAAAGGCGGCTGGGGAAACAAGCATTTTGCAACTCCGACAAGACAAATACCGCGCTTTGCGAAAAACGGTATAGAGGGTCCGGAAAAAGAGGTCGTGCTCGAGCTTAAGATGATAGCGGACGTGGGTCTTATCGGTATGCCGAGCGTCGGAAAATCCTCGCTTTTATCGCAGATCTCCGCGGCAAGGCCGAAGATAGCGGATTATCACTTCACCACCCTCTCCCCGAATTTAGGCGTGGTGCCGGTTGGCGAGAGCGCATTCGTCTGCGCGGACATACCGGGGCTTATTGAGGGCGCGTCCGACGGCGCGGGTCTCGGTCACGATTTTCTGCGGCATATAGACCGCTGCAGACTGCTTTTACATCTGGTAGACGTATCGCAGTCCGAGGGCAGAAACGTGATAGACGACTTAAAAGCGATAGACGAGGAGCTTTACAAGTATTCTCCGGAGCTCGCCTCCCGCCCGCAGATAGTCGTTGCGAACAAGACCGACGCGCTTGACAAGGACATAGTGGACGTTGAAGCGTTTGAAAAATACGTTTCAGGCACGGGCAGATCTTTGTTATATATTTCAGCCGCAACCGGAGATGGCATAAAAGAGCTTATAAGATTTGTAAAAGCGGAGCTTGACAAGCTGCCGCCGCTCACCGTGTACGAGCCCGAATATACGGAAGAAGACGACATAAAGCCGGACGAAACGCCGACCGTGACGGTCACAAAGGACGACGGAGTGTGGAACG
Source organism: Clostridiales bacterium UBA1248 (assembly GCA_002308615.1). Taxonomy (GTDB): domain Bacteria; phylum Bacillota; class Clostridia; order Oscillospirales; family CAG-272; genus UBA1248. Next base: position 41,562 of record DBWC01000115.1, on the reverse strand, counting down.
TGGAGGGCGCGTGGCTTTATAAGCTCATGGGCAGGATAAACTTTGACGACAGAGAGTCTATGGCGTACTTTGACAAAATGCTGCGCAAATACGGCATATACGATCAGATGGAGGCGCAGGGCGTCTGTGACGGAGACATAGTAAGCCTTTACGGCTTTGAATACGAATACGTTAAATAGAGGTAAAAGCTATGATCACAAAACAGTTATCTATCTTTGTTGAAAACAAAACAGGCAAGTTGGCGCACGTGACCGAAACGATAGCGGATCTGGGCGTGAACATTTACGCTTTGTCTATCGCGGACGCGACGGATTTCGGCATTTTGCGCATAATCGTTGACGACGCGGAGACGGTCGCGGACGAGCTGCGCAACAACCGTATGACGGTATCGATCGGCGACGTTATATGCATAAATCTTGAGGACAGGCCGGGCGGTCTTACCGAGGTTTTAAAGGTGCTTTACTTAAACGGTGTATCCGTTGAATACGTTTACGGTTTTTCAACGCCGCAGTCAAAGGATCTTGCAAGCGTAGTTTTACGCGTTGACGATCCGAAAAAAGCCGATACGATACTTAAAGAAAACGGATTTAATTGATAATATATATCAAAAGAAAAAAAGCGACCGTAGGCTAATTCTCATAAGGATAATGAGAGTCAGCGGCGGGAGCAAACTGAAAAGGCTCTGAACGGAGAAACTACGTTATTGATAGTTTCTCCGTTCTGCGTATTTATAACTTTTGTTGTTACATATGAAGTGAAAGGATGTTTGATTCCTGTGTTGATTCAGGCGATAAATCAGCCTTTTTCTATGTTATTCCGCCATCGTTTCGAGTATCTGCTCCACTTCGCACGCGATGGCGGGCAGCTCCGTATCCGAGCCGTTCTGCGCGTACCGCACGTCCTCCTCGGAATACGGTACAAGCGAGAAATAGCTGTTTTCAAAATCAAATCCGTAATCGACCTCGTGCTTATCCGCTTTGTCGTAATCGGCTTTGAGCGCCGCGAGCTGTGATTTCGTCACGATCATTATATAATAATGAGTATCCGTTTCCGCGTGATATCCGTTGTAGATCTCTATACCGTTATATTCTCTGAAAGCGTATATGCGCGGATATGACGCTGCGGCGTAAGCGTTAAAAGCCTCCTCATACGCTCTTGCCGCAAAGTTCGACGCGTCGCGCGCCGCGTCAAGGTCCTTTCGTATCCGCTCCTTATCAAAAACGCCGTCGCGGTAGTATTTTGAGAGGAATTCCTCGCCCTGCTCCTCTATTATACTGTCCCTTATCCAGTTTTCAAACGCCGTTGTGTTTCCGTCGGCGCTCTGCTCTAACAGATGCAGCGCTCCGTAAATCGGGTACGTTCTGTTATGCTCGTCAAGGTATTCCTTACCCGTTTTCCCCTCGTAAACGAAATCCTCGAATTTTTCGGGTATATCTATATTGCGCTTCGCCGTTACCGCGAAAAGATCGTTGTCCTTCGCCGTCTGCAGCCGCTCGTACAATTCCTTTGTGACCCTTATGCCGTTATATACGGTTATTTCGGAGTTTGACGGCAAATACGCGGGCGCGGTATCATCGCTCCAGATTATCCTGTCAAAGTCTTTAAGACTTATAAGCGCGTTAAGCGAGGAATCGTATTCTTTTTCGGGCTTTATTACTGCCGCCGCGTTCGATTTGTCTCCGGTCGATACCGTTGTGACGGGATCCTCCGTACCTTGCCCCGCCAAACGCGGGATCACGAGCGCTCCCGCCGCCGCGATGAGCGCAAACGACGCCGCTATCGTCAATACCCTCCATACCGCCGTGTTCTTTTTGCTCTTTTTACCCAAAACCTTATTTTTTATGTTTTTTTCGTCTATTTTTTCCGCTTTGATGGTATCGAACATCCCGTCAAGGACCGCCGGATCGGCGTTTTGCAGAATTTCTTCTATATTTTTTTTCATATTATGCCTCCGAGTATTTTACGCAGTTTTTCCATAGCTCTGTGCGCGCGGACGTCGACGTTTGACACGCTCATTTTAAGCTCCTTTGCTATCTGCTTCGAGCTTTGACCTATGTAATACTTGCGGAAAATGATATCCGAATCGGGCGGACCGAGCAGTTTTATCTGCTCTGTTACGACCTTTATTAACTCCTTTTCCGCCGCCGCGTCCTCAACGCTGAACGTATCGGGTACATCAATCATCCCGTCGTCGTCAAGCGGCATGGTTGATAATTTATCCCTCGCGGCGTTTGATGCGAGGTTTTTCGCCATAACGCCGAGGTACGTTTTAAGCGAGGATCTTTGCGTGTCGTATTTGTCAAAGCTCTCCGAGAAACGAATGAACACGTCGCTCACACAGTCCTCTATTTCGGACGAATCGCATACCTCACAAAGCCTGCTTTTGACTATTGCAAAAACAAAGCCCGTGTATTTTTTCAAAACCTGCTCCATGCCCTTGTTTTTGTCGGAGTGACACAGTTTTATTAATGCGCCGTCTTCCATAGACCGTCTCCTTTTGAATCGATTCACTATTATATACCCGGAAATTCAGTCAATCTTACGTTTTTACATAAAAATTCTCCTTTTCAATTAAAGTATACCGTTTTTTATCGCGATTTACAAGTGATTTTTTATCTCCGATAACGCAATACCGTGTTTTTTTCAGCTTACATCATTTGTCGAAAGAGACTGCGCGATAGCGGAGATTCCCGATAATGCGAGTTTTGCATTTGTGGTACGGTGGCACAGCCGCCGCCCACAAACACATCGGGCTAAGCCCGAACCCCTTTAAAATCGTTTCAAAAGAGTACAAATAATACAGAAAAAGACGGGCATTTTACTGTCCGTCCGATTCCCGGGACAAGTTCATACTGTTATCTTCTTTATGAAAAACAGGCTGTCGGCCGCCTTTTTTTACGGTATGAAATCAATATCGTCCGCGTCGTGTACGGTTATTATAGGAACGCCTTTTTCTTCAAATATCGGGATGATCTTTTCTTTTATCACGGTGCTTGTTACCTCGTACGAGAGCATATATTTTTTCCCGTTTTTCAAAACTATTATATATTGATCCGCGGAAACGTAATAGCCGTATAAATTGTACGCTCCCTCCGCGTAAACGAGCTTTTCGACGTCCGAATACGCGTAGTTGTCACTATTTACCGGCGCGGTTTCTGACGGAAGACGTATCCCGTCGCTGTAAAACGCGGCATATGAATTGCAGGTCAGCATAACGGACGCGATAAGCATGACGCATATCGCACATACGATGATGAACAGGCAGCCGGATCTTCTTTTGTCTATGCTTATTTTGTCAAGCGCGGAAAGATATCTGCGTCTTTCCGGCTTGAAGAATATCAGCGTTACGCCTCTTGCGTACCAGCTGAAGGCAAACGCCGGTATCACGGACGAGGATATATAACGCATTGCGTTTAAAACGAACCACGCGTCAGACCACAAGGCGCCTCTGTATATGAGCGCGGCGGATAAGAAATGTATCCCCGCGAGCACCGCCGCGCACGGGATCAAAAGCAAAAGCGCCGCTGTTATCGTGCGTATTATCTGCGTTTTGCCGGAAAAGACGCCCTCTCCCGTCGTATCGCAGCCGTTCGGAGTCGCTTCATATTTGTGATCGAGAGAAGCTATAAACGACGTCAGCCTTATCTGGTAATACGATTTGTTTTTCATCCTGCGCATGCCGTTATACGCGGAATTATAATCGCCGCGCAAAAACTGCGCGTACGGCTTTGAGACGTAAAACGCGTCGTCTACAAGATAATAAGACTCCATAAAGCTCTCAAAATCCTCGTCGTCCGCGTCTGCGTGGAAAATATTCCTTCCGTAATAGGCGTTTACGCTGTCTGAAAACTTATCAAATATATCGGACATATCCGCTCTTCTGCGGCACAGATCGTCAAGCTTGGGCAAAAGAGCCGAAAGAGACGGCGAGAGCGCGTCTATGACCTGCCTCATCTTTTCCGGGGATTCTATATATGCAAAAGTATAACAGCGGAAATCATCCTCGTCAATCTTGTACATTATATCGTACGGCGAGTATTTGACGTATGGCATACTGCGGTCAAATATGATCCTGAAATTGAAGGTACTGCAAAAGTTGATACCGCCGAACGCCGTATAAACGTATTCTATATCGTAATCGGCATACCTGGCGACGCATATCATTTTTGAAAGCTCGCCTTTTTTTCTTATGCCGGAGTATTCGGCGCGGCTGTCAAAGCCCACGGCTCCGCTCTGTTCCGAAAACGCGGAAACGCCCTCAAAAAAAGCGTCCGCTATGAGATTTCTTTTTCGCATATATGACCTTTTTGCTTTATTTTTTATAATTATACCCTCATATATCGGATTTGTCAACCGTAAAACCGCATTTCCGTATAAATATTCTGTGACGGGGTTTTTACAAAGCAAAAGACCGCATAACGCGGTCTTTTGTGCAGTGCACTGACTTTTTACGGCATATCGTACTGTTCCACGGGCATATAGTTTTCCACTTCTACTCCCATGCGGAGGATCGCGGGAACGATACCGTTTTCATAACTGAGCGCGGGCGTTTCCGATCCGTATACGTCGGAGCTTTCAAGCGCGAACACCGAATCTTTTTCAAGCGTTATCCACATTCCGTCGCGCTTCGCCTCTACTATCTGTCTTCCTTTCGTGTAAGGCAGCTCGTCCGTATACACCGTACACAATTTTAAATCCCAGCTCGGTAAACGTCTGCGAAAACTGCTCAAAACTTGAATTTACGTTAATTCCGCATATATTTACCGAATCGTCGCCGCAGATATCAACGTGTATCACGTGCATCTCATCCTCGGCGTAATCCGGGTATCCGGATACGTAATATCTTACGTACGGGCCTTTGTACCACACGGGATCGCCCGACGTGTTTTCCGGGTTTACGGAATATACGGGTTCCGGATCGTACGCTTCGTCAAAATATATCTTCTGTACGCGGAGCATCGGGCTTCTCCACGTCTGATATACGGCCGTGTCAAAGCTGTCAAGCAGTTTGAACTGCGTTTTTGTCGTACCCTCGTGTCCGTATACCACGCTGAGCGCCTCCGCCAGTCTTTCCGCACGGTCATTTTCCGCGGTTTCCTCAGCGGTTTCGGTCACGGTTGTATTTTCCGCAATATCCGATTCGGTCTGCGCCGCATTAGTTACGATCACGGATTCTGTGCCTGACGATGCGGCTATATTACCATCGGTAGGTTTTGATATGCTGCGAAGCACAAGCGAAAGCGCAACAAATCCGCATATTATTACAACACAAGCTGCGGCTTCTGTTACAATGCGGGCGTTTCCGCTTTTCTTTTTTGCATTATGCGATATCGCGTCGTTTATATATTCGTCTTTAATATCCGATACGGCGTTGTAAAAAGATTCGGATCTACTCATAATCATAGCCCTCCTTTTTAAGCATTTTACTTAAGTTTTCTCTTATTCTTTTTAATGAAGATCTTGTTTTGCCGCGGCTGATGCCGAGCTTTTCCGAAACGTCTTTTTCAGTCATTCCGGAAAAATATCTCAGGATGAAAATGCGGCGTTCGTCTGTATCGAGTCCGGACAAAAACGTGTTTATGATATCCGACAGCGCTCTTGCTTCAAGCTCGTCGGATACGTTAAACGAAGACGGCAGACATTCCTCGATCTCACAAAGCGACTGTGTGACCGTATCTCCCATGCGCTTTATACGCCGGCTGTCACGGTATCTTTTAAGCGCCAGATTGCGCGTTATCCTGTACAAATACGCGCCGAGCAGCTTAGGCTCCGCGTCCGGCACGCTGTTCCAGCTGCTTAACAGCGCGTCGGACATTACTTCTTCCGCGTCCTGCCGGTTTCTTAAAATATTGTAAGCTATACTTTTACAGTTTTCGCCGTATTTGCTCTTTGCCTCGGCAAGGGCTTTTTCGTCACGGTCTTTATACAGCTTCAATATTTCGGAATCATCCACGTTCACACCTCCTTTTTTTGCTTTAAAAGGATCCTTTACCTATATAGTACCTCTTTTATGTAAAAAAGTCTATTTTTTTCAAAAAAACTTTTATTGATCCGCAAAGCAAAAAGACCGCGTGAGGCGGTCTTTTATGCTTTACCGTTTTTTATATTACCCACCGAAAAACATACTTTGACCGGCGTCAAGAGTAAACGGGTCGTTTATATCGTACGGCTGTAAGAACGATCCCGTGACGCCGTCCGACTCATAAAGAATAACGGGATCAACAGACTTATCCGTGGTCTGCTCCGGCTCCGCGACTGCGTCGTTGAGCGATGACGCGAGCGCTTCGACAGGTACGTAATTTTTCTGATTGATCATCATCTTGTTATCTTTATTCCCGTCCGTATACGTAAACGAGACGCTTTTGCCGGCCGCAGTATATAAATACGGGAAAGCCGCGTCGGGCTTTACCATTGTATAATACAGTTCAAACCGGCTGGCAGCGGCGTAATATGAGTATTCTCCGCCGTCTGACTCACCGGAATACTCGCTCCAGTAAAACACCTCTATCGCGTTGTTCGTTTTGCGTCTCGCTGTTATTCTGACGCGTGCGCCGTCCGGCACGTTAACCCAGTTTGCAATAACGGGCGTATCACCGTCGTCTTTTGCGGGCACGTAAAAATCTATACGCGTGTAACCCGGGTTTTTCTCGTTTTCGTCGCCGTACGTTACCGTGAAGAACGCACCGTCCGAGAACGGGATAACATGCTTTTCTTTTGTGATCAGCGTCTGTTTCGGGCTTTCCTCGTCGTAATACTTATCCTTTATCTCGATTATCTTGTTTTTGTGATCAACCGTCGCCGAGCCGCCCGCGAAATCGGAAAGAAATTCGTTCAATAAATTCATATCCGTATACACGGCGCGGTCTTTTACGTAAAACGCCATAAAAAGCGTTTCCTTACCGTCAAACCAGTTTCCGTTAAAGCTGCTGCCAGTCAGTTCGTATTTTGCCGTATTGAAAGAATAAGTCACGCCGTCGTATTTTATGCTGACGGATGAGCCGAAATCCTTCGTTTCACAGCGCTTCAAGCCGTTTAAGACTGCGGCAAACGGTATCGTCACCTCGCCGTCTCCGCTTACGTCAAAATTGACTGTCTGCGTGGCGTTATTGCCGTTGATATACAGCTTATAGCCGTTTTTGTTAAAACCTGCCGGATCGCTCGCGAGCACCGGTATGTGACGCGTATCTTCATCGTAGTATGGATCCTTTGCCGTTACCGTCTTTTCGGAGCGGTCTATTATCACCTCGGCGTTAACAAATTCAGAAAGAAATTCGTTCACCGTTTCGATATCCGCGTAAAGCGTGCCCTCCGCTACATACAGCGCGGTCGTCTTCGTCTGCTTATTATCGAACCAGTTTTCGCTGTAGTTGTTTCCGGTCATAACCCGTTCTTTGACCTTCAGCGTGAATTCGTCGTCTCCATATTTCAAAATCACCGTGTCTGTTCCTTTGACCTCCGACGAGCCGTGCTCTAAGAAGCTTATGATCACGGAAAGCGGCAGGATCGTGTTTTCATCCGAGTGAACGCCGAAATAAGTGAAATTCGTTACGTCTATATGATTTACGAACAGCTTGTAACCGTTTTTATCTTCAGGCGCGGGAGCGGTATACACGGACGGTTCGGGCTTTTCCGTATCTGCCGCCGTAGTTTCCGGCGACGTTGTCTCCGGAGCTGTCGTTTCGGGTACCGTCGTTTCGTGCACCGTCGTTTCCGGTTCGGTCGTTTCCGGTGCGGTCTCCGCAGACGTAGTTTCGGACGTCGTAGTTTCGGAGGCTGTCGTTTCGGACTCCGTCGTTTCGGAGGTCGTTGTTTGTTCTTCCGTCTCCGTACCGTCCGTCAGCGCGGTCGTTATTATCATCTGATCCGTTTCGTACGTGGTTTGTTCATCTACCGTATCCGATGAGGCGCCGGGGGTTGAGGGACCGGTCAAGTTTCTTAACACAAGCGAAAGAACTATAAATCCGCATACTATCATAACGCAGGCGGCGGCTTCTATAACGGTGCGCAGCTTGTAATTTTTTACTTTAGCTGCTTTATATTCAAACGTTTCTTTTATAATGCCGTCATCTATTTTTCCCATAGCGTTATAAAGCTTATTGCTGCTCATGATAATATCCCTCCTCGCTTAATATTTTTTTAAGCTTCTCTCTGCTTCTGTGAAGCGACATTTTCACGCGGCTTTGTGAAAAGCCGTACTTTTCCGATATTTCCTTGTATTCCATATTTGCAAAATACCTGCAAACGAATATTCCGCGATCCGCTTCGTTCAGGGTCTTCAAAAACCGGTTCAGCAATTCCGTAAGCTCGCGTTCTTCATACTGATCGTCCACAAAGTCCGGGCTCATACATTCGTCAAGCTCGGATATGACGGATGCTTCGGAATTTACGCGGCGTTTGTCCGTCTTCTCGGCGTTGTATCTGAGCAGTGCCAGATTTCGCACGGTCTTATACAGATACGCGCAGAAAACGACGGGTCTGTCCGGCGGTATGTTGTTCCACAGCGTGTAATAAGCGTCCGATACGGCTTCCTCGGCGTCCTGCTTGTTTCTAAGTATGCCGTATGCGATCACATCGCATTTTGCGCCGTATTTCTGCCGCGTCTGCTCAATGGCGTTTTCGTCCCTGTCAAAAAACAGCCTGATTATTTCGGAATCTTCCATCTTTGCCTCCCTTGTGGATCTAAAAGCGCTTTCATTATTGTAATATGGATTTTGCAGTCAAAAGTCACGGCTTTTTTTATTTTTTTTCTTAAAATCCATAAGTCTGCCGGAAATTATCCGACAGACCGGTGTTTATGTTGAATAAATATAATTATATTATTTCTTTTTCTTTATTACAAGGATTATTACGACCGTTATTACCGCGCCGGCGGCGACGATGCCGATTATGATAAACGGATTTATTTTATCCTCCGCGGCATTGTCAACTGTTTTTTCCGTTTCGGCATCCGTCGTTATTGCTTCTTCCAAGGTCGTTATTGCCTCCTCGGTTTCGGCCTCGGTTTCGGTTTCCGTTTCGTGTCCTGTTTCGGTCTCGGTCTCCGTTTTCGTTTCGGGCTCTGTTTCGGTTTCCGTTTCTGTCACCTCTTCTATCTCGCCGTTCAGCACGCCGACTATGTACGCGGCTTTTTCATCCGCTTCCTCCGCTGTCTTGCTGAACAGTATATTATGGACGTACATCGAATCGCCTTCCGATGCTCCGGTGAAGAAATCAAGGCGTATTCCTGTTGCCGTGCCTTTCCATTTTGAAACTCTCTCCGCGCTTATATTGACGTACTCATACTTGCCTGTGCGCTGTACCTTGCCCTGCGCCGACTGTCCGCCCTCGGCTCCGGCGCCGTTGGCGCAGAAGAATATCTCGGTAAAATACGACTCGCGCGCGTTCGTTTCCGGCAGCTTATATACGACCGTCGCTATTTTATATTCGTCGGCTGATATGTTTTCTTTCGCAAACTGATAGCTTATATTCACGTACGGGTCGTTTGTTTTAAGATCCGCTGCGGTGAGCTTGAGGTCGCCGTTCTCCCAGTCGTAGACGCACTCGTTCATGGCGCCCGCCGTCGCGTCCGCGTAGGCTTTTGACGGGAAAGAGAGGTTTGTCATATCTATCTCCACCTTCTCCGGCACTTCTATTTCAAATTCGCCCTGCGCCGCTCTTTCCTTGCCTATCGAAAGTATCACGGAATTGTTTACGGAGCGGTCTGAGCCGTCTGACGGGCTGTTAACGGTCGTCAGCTTTTTATAATCGTTTCCGTCCGCTACGGTCATGGTCGTGGAGCCGCCGCCGTCAACGAGGAACGCGTCGTACAGGTCGAGATCCTTAGCAAGCTGTGCGAGCGTTGAAGTGCTTGCGCCGACTGAATAACCGCTCTGTCTGCCGTCTATCGTTATCATAACGACTTTTTTATCAGACGTATAACCGAGTATGGTCGACGGATAGTTCGCGCCGTCTCCGACGCCTATACCGGTCAGCTTTCCGTTTCTGACAAACGGGATGTGACCGCCGACACAGTTGGTAACTCTCTGCCACATATCCGAACGGCCTTCTTTGTCCGTGATCTCGCAGGTTATATTTATCTTATCGCCTATATTGAATTCATTGATATAGGAAACTCTGTTTCCGCGTGCGGTTAGCACCATTTGCTTTTTGTTAAGCAGCGGCGGGTCGCCGTCGTCCGGGCCGTATACAGCTTTTAACGTGCCTGTGACGTTCATACCGTGGCACATCTTATAATCGCCGTCAAACTCTATCAAGATCTCGTACGCGTCGTCAAGCGCAAACTGATTCAGACCTTTCATCGCCTTATCAGTATATACTACGAGGGCGTTGTTTGCGGGGAGTCTGTTTATGCCGTCCGCCTTGACTTCTTTGCCCGTATCCGTATCCTTTATCATAACGGTCGCCTGCGGATTGCCCATAACGGGAACGAAATCGTCCGTTACGCCGAAAGCCTGAAATTCTCCCTCATAGGGCGTTTCCTGCACCATATGAGCAGTTGAATATATCTCGCCGTCTGATATATTGAAGCCGCGGGATACGGGAAAGCTCTTTTTTACCACGGCGTCCGAATATCCGCCGTATTTAGTGCCCTTGCCCTCGACTCTCGCGTGAGCGTACGTTACCATCCACAAATCGCCGTTTACGCCGGCTATAGCTGTTTTTCCGTTATTCTGCGTGGTAAAGGTGCTCATAACGTTTTTGGTCGTTGCAAGCTTTACTGCGCAGTCGCTCGGGTAAACGACGTCAAAATAAAGATCCCTTTGCGCCAGATCGAATTCTATAACGTTTATTTTCTGCAGCTTATAAGGCGAGCTTGCCGGCAGCTCGTAATAATGACGCACAACGCCCGGATATATTTCCGTCGTGTTGTGGGTGCTCTGCCCCTTAAGCTCTCCTGTCGCCGCCGCCGCGGCGGAAAGCAGGAATACTAAAGCGAGTATGACCGCTGTAACTTTCAGTTTATTCATAGCATTTCTCCTTTAAAAACCGGTTAAATGTATTATATCATCCGGGCGATAAAAAGTCAATACGAAAACGAATATAAAAAACACGCCGCGAAATAACGCGACGTGTTTTTGTGTTTTAAAGCTGCGGCACGGTATCAGTCCGCGGTCATACCGGAACGCTCGATACCCTGGATAAGGTATCTCTGGCAGAACAGGTAGATGACTACCAGCGGAGCTATGATCATAAGTCCGCAGGTGTTTCTGATAGCCGCGTTATACATCGACGAGCCGGCGTACGTTATATTCAGCGATTCGGGTATCGCTATAACGTTCTTCATCAGCACCATCGACGTTCTTGTGAAGAACAGCGACGTATAGAACGTATCCGTCCACTGCCACGAGAATGCGAACAGGAATATCGTTATCATCATAGGAACGGACAGCGGCAGGATTATCTTCAAGAAGGTCTTGAATATGCCGGAACCGTCTATGTAAGCGGATTCCTCAAGCTCGTTCGGAACGCCGCGGTAGAACTGTCTCATCATGAAGATATACAGACCGTTCTTGAACGCAAGTCCCGTTGCCGAAAGCAGTGCAAGCGGTATGTAGGTGTTCGTCAGGTTGATGCTCGTCACACCGCCCGTGACGTTGAGCTGCGGCAGCCATTGCGAGCCTCCGCCTAACAGCTGTATGATACCGAGTATGTCAAAGTAACGGAATTTCATAAACAGTGAGAGCTGCAGCGTCTGGTGCGGGATTATCATTGAGAATATAACGAGTAAGAACAGTATCTTGTTGCCCTTGAATTTGAACTTTGCAAGACCGTAACCTATCATCGCGCAGACGAACGTCTGAAGCAGAGCCGCGGATATCGACAAAATCATCGTGTTTCCGACCGCTTGCATATACTTATTCTCTAAGAATATGTATTTGTAAGTGTCAAGCGTGAAGTTCTTTGGGATGAGCTTGACCGTCGCGTCAACGAAGTCCTCGGGTCCCATAAAGGAGGACGATACTTTTGTAAAGAACGGGAACAGGATGATGTACGCGATACCTATGAGTATTACGTAACGGAAGATCGCCCATATAAGCTTTATGAAAAAGTTTTTATTGACGAATTTCGCCTTCATCCTCTGCCAGAACGGAGTTCTGTCAAATTCTACCTTTATGGTATTCTTTGTCTCTTTCTTTACCTTGGGTTCAGTCTGTGTATTATTCATAATATCACCTCCTTAATCCCTTCTCTGGTAGAAGACGAACGCACTCATAAGCGCCGCGGCTATAAGCACCGCCACAATAACTATGGCGAAGTATATCCATGCCATTGCGACCGAGAGCGTGTCTTTACCGGCTTCCCCGTAGACCTGGTTGATATACGACATAACGGAGTTCGTCGAAGAGGTGAACGCGTCTATGATCGTATATATGAAGTTGACGAGAATCATCGGGCTTATCATCGGGAAGGTTATCTTCCAGAAGGTCTCCCACGCGGACGCACCCTCAACGTTGCAGGATTCGTATATAGCGGGGGATATCGACTGCAGACCGGCTAAGAATATAAGCATCTGAACGCCCGAACGGTTCACTATGTTATATATATTATTCAGTATTGACGAAACGTATTTCGCCATACCGCCGCCGATCTTCATATTGGCAAACAGATATTCAATATCCATTGCCGACACTATCTCCGCGACGCTCGTCGTTTGCGCAGCGTTTGTACCGATACCCTCGGTATCGGACATGTAAGTCATAAGGCTTGTGTTGCTGTAGTCTATCTGCGATATAAGACCTGTTGATAAGATAACGGGAACGAAGAATATCGCACGGAACGCGGCTCTGCCCACCATTTTCTGGTTGAGCAGGACTGCGATGAACAGCGAGAATATCAGTATTGCGGGAACGTCAAGAACAAGCTGTCTTAAACCCGCGGTGAGTATCTGGCTGTAGTTCGGATCAGAGAACAGCGCCTCACGGTAGTTGGCAAGTCCCGCCCAGACGAGCTGGTAGGATTCACCGGCGTTTATTCTTTCTATCGTCGTAACACTGTATAAGAAGGATTCAAACACGACAGGAAGATATATAACGATAAATCCGATTATGAACGGAAGCGTGAACAGGTAACCGCCGCGCGCGGTCTTTTTCTCAAGCGAATGCACTTTTCTGCGCTTTTTGTTGGCAGTGTTCTGAACAAGCTTTACATCAGCTTCTTTATTCATTACTTAACCTCCTCCTGTGCAAAATACGTTACGAATCCTAACGCGGATATTTCTCCGTCGTATCCGTCGACTGTTACGGCGTAGTTGTTGTAGTTGAGTATGAAGACTTTGCCGCCCTCGAACGTCACACGGACTATCTTGCCGTTGTTGACTATATCCTCGGGATTTGCGGTATCGATTATGGACTGCGGTCCCTCGTCTTCGCCGGGCGTTTCCTCGGGTTCCGTTTCCGCCTCGGTCTCGGCTTCGGTCTCGGCTTCGGTCTCGACCTCTTCCGCATCCGTCGCTTCAGCGTCTACGACAACTTCGTCGTCTTCGGGAACTTCCGTCACGTCCTCGGCGGTCTTGGCGTCTTCAAGCGCCTGAGCGGCGCTCTCTTCGTCAAGTCTTCTCTGCTCGTCTTCCTCGCGTTCCTTGATCTCCTCAGCGGTAAGAACGCGAACGCCCTTGATAAACTCGTGGTTTACTATGATCTTATCCTGAACGTCTTTCAACGCCTCGTTTAAGATCTTGTACTTCTCTATAAGACCGGATTCCGCCCAGATCTTAAAGTTTACGGAGTACATCTTCTTGTATTCGGAGTCTTTCTTCAAGATATCCGTATTCTCGTATGCTAAGAGGAAATACGGTACGGCGCCGTTTTCGATAGCCTTCAACATTTCGTAGTCTATGTCACCCGCCATATTGAGCGACGTTCCGGCGAACTGTACGTATCCGTGGAGCACCATACCCATGAAAGGTATCGCTTCGCTCGTTTTCAGATACTGGCTGGAATCAAGCGGCATATCGAGTATGTAGTCGACGTTTTTGACCGAGTACAGGTTGCCTCCGTCTACCATTACGTTGCCGAAGTCCTCCTGCATCTTTGCAAGCAGCTCTACGACAAGGCTCTTTGAATCTTCTCTGTTGTACGCGTCCTTCTTATCGAAGTCGGAGTTAAGATCGGAGCCCAGCGTCGCGGCGGATATGCCGGACGGCGCGTATTTGAGGAGCTTGGGCGCCATGTGCTCATAGAAGTGCATGAACACGGACGTTGATATGAGGTTCGGGCCCCATCTTCTCGTCATCTGGTACGCGGGATCATAATAGTACGATCTCGGATAACGGTTATCCATCGTCTTTGCCGCGTGCTGTTTGTACGAGAAGCCGTCAAACAATTTGGTTTTGAGCAGATACGTGAATTCAAATTCCGGGAATACTTCAAAGCCCTTTTCGTTTGCGAAATCCATAAGGCTTTCAAAGCCCTTGTTTCCGCCCACTTTATTTTCCCATTTGAGGTTGTAAGGCACGGTGGCGTAAAGTCCTCCGTTGGCATAACCTGTCAGCTTGAATTTGATATTCGTTATACCGGATTCGGCAAGCTGGTTATACATCGCCTTTATATCGTCAAACGAGGTAAGAGGCTTCTTTACGGTGACCGGTACGGAAAGTACCGTGTCCTCCGTTTCTATCGTTCCGAGCGTCTCGAGTATGAGAGGTATATCGGATCTTAAGTCTTCCTTTTTAAGTCTTTCTATCTGACCGGTGGATTCAAGATAGTAGCGGCAGGCGTTTACCATGCCCATGTAATCCGCCGAATAGAATCTGGATTCGGTATCCGTTTTGCCTTCTTCTTCAAGACCCTTGTAGTATTCGTTTACCTTTTCGGTATCCGACAGCATGAAGTACTTTACGGTGTAGTTGCCGGTGTATTTTCTCTTTGCGGAGACCGTCCACATCGCGTCGTCCGCGGCGGAGCCCATCGCTTCACGTAAGCTGTAGGAGTCCGTAGGTCTCGGGAAGAACTTAGTCTGCACCGTGCTGTAAATATGGGTCGATCCGCCGCCGTTGACCGTGGAGATCTGCGCGAGCGCGTCGCCCTCGGTAAGCACGGCGAAGTAACCTCTGTTGTCGGTCACGATGGTGGAGCGCATCTCGGTCTTGGTCTTGATAAGATAACCGTACTGGTCGTAATACCATTCCTCCTCGGGAAGCTCTACCGTGACCGCCTTAACGGTCCTGTTGTAATAGTTTTCAACAACGCCGTATACAGGCATCCTTATCGTCTGACGGTGCGCCGGATCCGTCGTATAGAAGGCGTAGTCCGGGCCGTAGACGTTTGCGGTTATGTTCAGCGGTTTGGTGATATCTTCAAACCTCGTGAGCGTGCCGCTGCCGTCCGGTATGAACGTGAAGCCGCTGTTCGCGCTGTTTCCGCAGCCGAACCACGGGTTGACCTGCAGGTAATCGAGCGTATAGACGTTCTCGTCAAAGCTGATGCTGTTGGCGGCGAGCGTCTGAGTTATGCCGTCCTCGTCAAGCGTGTACTCTATCGCCATTCTGAACAGAGGCTGAGACGTAGCCGCGACCTCGAATTCGGTAATGTCGTGGTCGTAGTCAAGCTCTTCATAGCTGTAATCGGGGGCGTACATTTTGATGTAGCCTTCCAGCATATTGAACTCTCTGTCCTTGGTATCGGTGCCGAGCACCCATACCGCCGGATACTTTTTGAGTATCGGCCACTGCGAGATCATCTGGTCACGCTGGCTCTTGGTTATCGTCGGGTCGTTGATGTTCTTTAACGAATAGAAGCCGTTTTCAAACTTACCTAAAATGAAGTTTCTCTGTGATTCGACCATTTCCGCGGTATTGCTGCGTATGGGTTCGAGTATCACTTCCTGGAAACGCTCATCCGTTATCATCTGCGGAACGAGCCATCTTGTCTGTGATTTACCGAGCGTATATTCTACACGGACGCCTTTTTTGATATTCTTTACGACTATCTGCTCACGGAGAGCCGCTTCCGTATAGCTGTTATACACGGTGGTTTTGGAGCCGGTCGTGAACTGGAGTATGATCTGCGACATAAGCTCCGCCTTTGTATCCGCGGAACCCTTCGTCGATCCTATGTCGTAGGGGTTCGAGAACAGTACCTGACCGGTCCTTTTGTCTTTTAACGCTATTTCTCCGTACGCCGCGCGAACGTAAAGCTGATAATTGTCGTTTTCTATTCTCAGCTTCATATCCTTGAGCTTATCCTCGGGCGTTTTGTAAACGACCTTAAGGATATCTATGCTCATGTCGTCGCGTCCGTTATCGTCTTCCGCCGTTTCCTCTTCCGCCGTTTCCTCTTCCGCGGTCTCTTCACTGTCGGATTTCGCGTATACCGTCATATTCGAGGTGAAAAGAACGGTGAACACGCTTACGATCATCAAAGCCGCGAGTAAGGTTGAGAGTATTTTTTTCATATTTTCTTTTCCTCCCATCCTTTCTAAATTCGGTACGACAGCTCAGTGACTATGTTAGCCACGAAACCGACGATCTTTTGAATCAGGTTCGTAAACAGAAGCGCTACGAACATAATGAACGCCATACCTACGATCGTACCTGCCGAGGTAAGTATGTTTTTGATGAATGAATAGTCGTGAGTAACCTGTGATCCGAAGAACACCAGCATTCCTACCCACACCCACATGACGCCTACGATAAGGTCGAGCACCTTGCCCTCGGAAAGGCTCAGCACGTGTGAGAGCAGCGTATGCGGGATTATGCACAGCGGTATCGGAACGAGCGCGTAGCACGTTGCTATGAAGATATCCTTCAGACTTCCCTCACCCTCGAACAAAGTGGTAAGACACCAGTTGGAGAGCACCCACAGCGCTACCGGAACGACTATCGAGATGATCTGTCCGAATATGCTCTGGTAGCCTCTCGACGGATTGAACAGGTACGCGGTACCTATGCCGTTGTACGTGAAGGCGAGTATCGCTATCGCAAGCCACGTTACGGCGCCTCTGATCGAGCCTCTCTTCTCATGCTTCAGATCCCAGAAGCCGTCGAACGGGTGCATCATAAGGTGGAAAGCGAAGATGACCTCTTCTCCGTACGTCCTTCTGCCGCCGGGCCTTGTGGCGACTTCCTTATTTCTCTTTCCTACGAAGCGGAAGAAGAAGTAAAGTCCCACGACGACCACGATTATAACGAGCGGTACGATAAGCGCGTATTTTGCGACCCATTCTTTTCTGTACTGCTTGAACGCGGTGGAATAGTTCGACGTTTCGTAAGCGGCCTCGTACATCTTCATCGCCGCCTGATAATCGCCCTCTCTGTAATAGGCTTTGCCTATACCGACGTACGCTTCGTCAAAGTTGTTGTTTCTCATGAGGATGCCTCTCCAGTTGTCGGCAGCCTCGTCGTAATTCAGTTTTTTCTGATTTTCAAGAGCGCTTATAAGGATGTTTCCGTATTCCGTTCTCTTGAAGACCGTTATGTTGTCCGCGGTATTGTCAAGCACGAGCAGGTCGTTGCCCTTATATACTATACCGTTGACCGTCTCCATGTTGCCGAGCTGTGAGCCCTGGTCGCCGAATACGAACATCAGGGATCCGTCCTCGTCATACGTGAAGATCTTTGATCTTGTCTTGTCTATTATGCTCCACGTTCCCATCGGACCGAGCGCCACGTCTACTATCTTTGACGGGCCGTAGATGTTGGAGCTTGTGGATGCGGAGTAGTTTATCTTTACCTCACCGGACGGCGGGAAGAAGCCGTTACGCTTCAGTATCTCGTCACCCTGTGTGTTCAGCATCTTGACAGGCGCGTATTCACCGGATTTGTCCTTACCCGTGATCGCATTCTGCTGCGCGCCTTCGTCAAGGTTGATGTTGGTAACGTAGATCATACCGTTATCGTCAATCGTTATGTTTTCATACTCGGACGAAACAGTTCTCTGCTGCTGATCTATCTGCTCCTGCGTCTGGAATCTTCTCCAGAATATCTGCCACGCGGAAAGCGGCGATTTCTGAGCTCCTATGAAGCCCTGGAACACACCGTCGCTGTCCATCGCTATGATACCCTGATATGTAGAGGATGAAACGACGTACATTCTGCCCGATCTGTCGACCGCAACTGCTTTGGGGCGGTAGAGGTCGTCGACCGAGAACTCGTCGGCCAGGGGCTTTTCCACTATACGCTGAAATTTGGCGTCACGGTCGAATATTACTATTCTGTTGTTGTCCGTATCGCAGACGTATATGTTCGTATCCGTTACGAAAACGCCCTGAGGATTGTTGAATTTATCCTGTATGCCTTGTGTGTTTATGAATTTTTCTATGTAATAGCGGAGCTTGTATCTTTTGTTGAGCACCACTATCCTGTTGTTTCCCGCGTCCGCTATATAGACGTTTTCCTTATCGTCAACGAATATATCGGACGGATTTTCAAGCGGGGGAGATATTCCCATCGTGTCGCTTGTTACTATCTCGTCCGGTACGAAGGCGTCCGGAGATTCCATCGCATTTCCGTTTATATCATACGTGTACGTCTGATATGAATAATACGCTGAAGTTACCGACGCCAAAACGAGCAGAACGGCAAATGCGACCGCGGCGGCTTTTATAATTTTATTCATTATATTACCTCCTCAGTCCTTCATACCCGACGACGCCATCGTCTCAATGATATTGCTCTGTGAGACGATGAATACCGTGACAGGTACGATCATCATTATGACCATTGCAGCCGTACTTGCGCCCGCGCGTACGATACCCGCGGAAAGTATCTGCTGTATAGCGTAGTTGAACGTCTTTAACTGCTCGGACTGGATGTAGACCGAGGAACCGGTGTTCCACAAGCCCTGGAACGAGTAGACTATAAGAGTCAGCCACGCCGGTTTGACCATCGGCATCGCTATCGACCAGAACACCTTGAATTCGCTCGCACCGTCCAGACGCGCGCTCTCAAGCGCTTCGTTTGAGACAGACGAATCCATGAACTGCTTCATCAGGTACAGACCCAGAGTCGAGCAGCAGGCAGGCAGGATGATCGCCAGCAGGTTGTCGATGAGTCCTAAATACGAGAACGTGATGAAGTTTGCGATACCGGTAACGGTGGAAACGAACATAAGCGATAAAACTATCATCTGGAATATCGTTTTCCTGCCCGGGAACGGTATCTTCGACAGCGCGTACGCCGCAAGTGAACCGAGACACAGGTTGCCGAACGTTCCGGCAACGGTGATGAGCACCGTGTTGAATATGTATCTCGAGAACGGGACCCACGACGTGTTCATCAGTTTGAACAGGTCCGCGTAGTTCTTGAACGTCGGGTTTATGACGTAGAACTTAGGCGGGAATATCCACAGCTCATCAAGAGGCTTCAGCGACGTCATTACCGAGAAGTACATCGGTATGAACATCAGAACGCCCAGTACGACAAGCAGTGCGGTGATACCCGCGTCGCCCCCGGCAGACCGGTTAAGGACGACTTTGTGATTTCTTACACGCATCTTCCTTGCCATATTACTGTCCCACCTTTGATAAGAGTTTCTTGATAAGCATGTTAGAGCCTATCATCATCAAGAACAGTATCGTCGCGATGGCGGATGAATATCCGACCTCGAAACGCTGTCCGCCGTAGTCCTCCAGATGGTGCATTATAGTCCATGCGCAGTAGTCGACGGACGGGAAGCCCGCGAGCGCCGTAACTATACCGCCGAATCCGAATGAACCCGTGATACTCATGACCGCACCGAACATCAGCTGCTCTTTCATAGCCGGCAGGGTTATGTACCAAAGCTCCTGCCAGCGGTTTTTGACACCGTCGAGCGCGCCCGCCTCATACAGGCTGTTATCGACGATCTGAAGACCCGCGATGAACGAGAGGAACGTTGTACCGAGCGACGTCCACAGCGCGACCACTATACAAAGCGGCATAACGTACTGCGCGTTCTGGAAGAACTGGATCGGCTCGGTTATGAAGTTGTACTCGATCAGGAAGCCGTTTACGTAACCGTAGCGGTCCGACGAGAAGAATATACCGAATATCTGATACATTGAGCCCGCTATTGACGGAGCGTAGAATATCAACGTTACGAACGCTCTCATCTTCGGCGGCAGCTCGTTTATGAACCATGCAACGAACAGCGATAACAGATACGACACCGGACCCGTTACAACGGCGAATATAAGCGTGTTCTGTATGGCGGTGAGGAATATATCGTCGTCAAGGAACAGTCTTATATAGTTGTCAAGTCCGATGAATTTCGGCCATTCGAGCAGGTTGAACGAAGTAAAGCTCAGGATCATGGAAAGGAATACGGGGACGACCGTGAACACGAAGAACAGAATGAAGAACGGAGCTATCATAAAATATCCCGCTTTGTGCTTCTTCATCTCTTTGAGAGTCCACTGGGCTTTCGTCATATCCTTTCTTGCCACCGGCTTTGCTTTTCTCTCTTTTACTGCCGTATTCTGTGACATGTTGGTTTTCTCCTGTTTAAAAATTTGCGTTTATACTATATGAATTTATTTTATTTTATCAGCCGAACCATTCAGGATGGGCTTCCTTGTTCTGTTCTTTAAAATCTTCATACGTAATAAGACCAAACTCTTTACGCTTACGCGACAATTCGTTATTGATGTACTGTATCTGGTCAAGCAGCGAATCCGTTGCGTTCGCGTTGTTGTTATAGCAGTTTAAGAATGCAAAGTCAACGTAACGGGTTATGATGTAACCGCCCGGGAACTCCGGCGTGCCCTTTAAGTGAGCGAACTGAGCCTCAAGGTTTTTGCGCTCCTGGTTGGTCCAGGACATATTGCGCAGCGCCTCTGTATTCGCCGTGTTGAATTTTGCGGCCATACCGATTATCGCCTCGTACTGCTTTGCGTAGGAGGACTGAGCCTCGGCTCCCGTCCACCATTTCATGTATTCCCAGCAGTTCTTGCGAAGCTCTTCCGATCTGCCCTTCTTGTCTCTCATGATAACGGTGGCGGATACCGAACACGGCGCGTTGCTGTTTATTACAGCCTTGCCTTCTTCATCATATACTATGTTTCCGTTATCGTCTCTTACGACAGTACCGGGCAGAAGCGTGAACTCCCAGAGTCCGCGAAGCTCCGTAGCGTAGATCGTAAACTGGTTGTACGTCAGGTAATCCGCGACGGCTATCGGCATCTCGCCCATTCTGAAATACGTGGCAAGGTCGTATGCCCTCGGGAACTTGAACGTCTGGAACAGCGTCACAAGCTCTTCAAAGCACTCAAGCGAGGTCCTTGAATCAATATTTATCTGCATACCGTCAAGAACGCCGTTGCCGTCGATATCTGAATAAAGGTCTTCATCGCGCTGATACATCAGCATCATAAGACCGCCCAAGCTCGACGGGAAGCCTATCTTACGGTAATTTATCTGAAGGGTAGGAACAATTTTATAGAGATCATCCCACGTTTGCGGAACTTCAAGGTCAAGCTCCGCGAAAATATCCTTGCGGTAGAACAGCATCGAGAAGCCGAGACGCTCCGGTATGCCGTAGTATACGTACGAGCCCGGGCTTTCGGGATTTTCAAGACGGAGGCCTACCAGCGCCTGATCGGTGAAGCGGTCCGCACATACCTGCAGATAATCGGAATAGAGGTTATCGTCTCCGTCCGCTTCCACGTAAAGAGGCTCAATGGCACTTCGTATCGCATAGTTGATGACGTCCGTCTGACCCATCGCAAGCGATATATCCGGGCCGTCGCCGGCAAGCGTTGCGGGAAGCAGCGTGCCCGCGGCAACGAGTTTAAGATTGACCTTTACCGGACAGTTGAGGTCTATCAGTTCGCGCATGACCTGCGCTTCCTCACGGCTCGTGGAGATCCAGACTTCAACGGGTTCAACGTCGCTGTTGTCTTCCACGGCGCCCAAGGAGTTGTAATCGGTAAAGAAGCTGGCGAAGAACGCGCTTATCTCAAATCCGAGAGATTTGAAGAAGCCCGCGTTGCCCTGCGGATAATCCTTTGCATCCTTACCGGCGGGCTGCAGCGTGATATAGTCTATATTCAGCGCCTGCAGCTTGGTATTCATCACCCAGGTTCCGAGATAACCGGTGTTGACCTTTAGGTTTTCAAGGTTCTTCGCTATTTCGGACTCCTTGCTGCTCATCTTCTGGAGCAGGTACGCTATTTTTTCAAGCGTCGCTATATCGGAAGCGGATTTACCGCCCAATATCTTTTTGAACTGTTCCGCAACGTCGGTTATTTTCAGCTGCGTGCTTCTCATAAGGACTATCGTATCGTAGATGACCTCGGCAAATCCGTATGA
Organism: Clostridiales bacterium UBA1248; assembly: GCA_002308615.1. Classification (GTDB taxonomy): domain Bacteria; phylum Bacillota; class Clostridia; order Oscillospirales; family CAG-272; genus UBA1248. The sequence goes on along the minus strand of DBWC01000115.1, from coordinate 19,337 downwards.
TACGAATTCATCGGGGTTGGGACCGGTTATCCTTATGATAGAACGGTATATGTCGTTCATGTCGCTGATGCAGTCGCCTATCATGCGGAGCGTATCGGACATGTTGCCGTAGCCGACTTCCATTCTGATCGTATAATCTTTTCCGGCTTCGAACCAGAATTTAAGATTCTGTTCACCGTCGTTTAACGGCGTGCACTGCCAGTCGTCGGAGTAGTTGAACTGCAGTCTGTAGCAGTTTTCAAACGGTATCTCTCCGTTGATGTAAAGCACGCGGGATACGTACAGACCTTCACGGATGGACTGCTTGAATCTCGGAACGATGTAGTAATAACCGTCCTCGGTTATCTGATCGCCCGGGATAGTCCACTCTATCCACTGTCCGAACGTCTGCCACTTGCTGTCGCCTATCGTATTGAGCAGCTGACGCGACGCGTGCTGCGGCTCCGTTATCGACGACGTTCTGTCGTTTAACGCGTAGATAGTCAGATCGGACGTTGCCGTCGGCGTTTCAGCCTGGATCTTAGCGGCGTTTGCACCGGCGGACGCATCCTTGCTGCCGTGCGCGCTGAGATACTCCTCGTAGCTGAGCGGCGCCGTGTAAGGCTCAACGAAGATCTCCGATATGACTATATCGTTCATCGTAGCGTTGAAGGATATGGTGTGCTCGCCTTTTGCAAGCGCGTATTTGAGCGGCTGGAGCTCGTAGCCCTGCGAGTCTTTCAAATATGCGTCGGACCATTCATAGATCTGGCTCTTCTGCGGTTTCTTTTCATTTTCGTTCTTGTCAAGCGTAAAGCCCTGCGTGCCGTCCTCCCGCTTGGCGTCCGCGTTGAAATCGTCTACGAATTTTCTCGTAAATTCATAGTAGTACGATTCACTGAACGGCGCCTTTCCGTCCACGAAGAACTCGCGCTTTATGTTTGACGTGTTGATGCTCTTCGTCTCGTAAGGCATGTATACGATGCGGACGACGTAGTAACCCGTTTCCGGTACGTTTATCGTCCAGCTCGTCATACCCGCCTCGGGCATGTGGAGCACCTTGCCCTTCTCCGCATCGTCAAGCACCTCGACCTTATAGTCGGGATAGTCGGGGTCGGGCTCGTAGGTGTAGCCCTCCGCCGCCCTGACGGTGACGCCGGCGCCCTTCGCGTCGGTCCAGCCCTGGGCATTCATTTCGGTAATGTAGGTATAGTAGTCCTCGCTGTAGAGGTACTCCTTTACCTGATCCATGGTCGTCTTTTCCGTCTTTGTTTCCGTGTCCGTGCCGGATGTGGCGGAGACGCCCGCGGGAATCAGCATAAGCAACGCAAGCAGGACTGCGATTACTTTTGCCGTTTTGGGTGATCTCATTAGCTTTTCCTCCTGATGAATATCGCAGCACCCGGTATTTCCGGGGATACGCTTTATGCGCGTAACGAGAAACAGCGCATAATAATTTATATATAATATACCACGCGCCCGTTATATTGTCAATAGATGAAATTTTAATTAAAACGCGCATATTTTTCACACGCTTTCCTTTATTCTTTCATATTAGTTGTTTTTATGTTTTTGTTGAAATTCCCCAAACGTGCTTTTTTGCGGTCAAATACCTGCGGACTGTGAAAGATTATGACTTTATTTGGATCAGATTGTATCTTTTTGAATTTCATAATAAAAATTATTTTGCAGAATTGTGTGAAAAAATCCTTTAAAAGAACGGTATTTTTATCATTTGTCCTCCGTTTGCGCATCAAATTACACAACCGGAAATTTGTGCAATTTTCACATATTTACGGCTGAAATTTCTACACTTGTGCATTTTTCACAAAATTTTGTTTTTTTACCGTTTTTTATAGAAAAAAGCCTTTACAAAAGCGTTTTTTAGCTATATAATTATGACAAATTTCAGATAACGGACGTTGATATGAAAAAAGAAGCGGTAATAAAGAGATTCAAAAAAATACCCGTTATAGAAACGGAACGCCTGCGGCTCCGCAGGATGCGCGTTGAGGATTGCGCCGATATGTTCGAATACTCAAAGCGGCAGGACGTGACGGAGTATCTTTTGTGGTCTCCGCATCCGAACAAAACGCATACAAAAAAGTATCTTGAATATATAAAGACAAGATACGACGACGGCGAATTCTACGACTGGGCGGTGGAGCTGAAAAGCGAGCAGAAGATGATAGGGACCTGCGGCTTTACGACGTTTGATTTTACAAATAACAGCGCCGAGGTCGGTTACGTCATAAATCCGGTGTATCGCGGAAAAGGCTACGCGCCGGAAGCTCTGCTTGAAGTTATGATGTTCGGCTTTTTAGAGCTTAACCTGCACAGGATAGAGGCGAGATATATGGACGGAAACGACGCGTCGCGCAGAGTTATGGACAAGCTCGGCATGAAATACGAGGGCTGCGCGCGCTCTTCCCTTTTTGTTAAGGGACAGTACCGCTCGATAAACACCTGCGCGATCTTGAGCGACGAGTTCATTAAAAGATATTTAAAAGTCGAATAGTAGAAAAGTTCATCAATGAATGATATTATTAGTTGAAAATTAAAGAAGCATTGAATAAAGCGAAGTGCGCAGATTGGCTGCAGATTTTTTCGTATGATGAAGGCGGAAAAACGACGATGTACTCGAAGCGGTACTTCAAAGTTTTTACGGCGAAATCAGGCGGAAAAAGATGCGTCAAGATGCGTGCGGCGATTTACGGAAATGCTTCAAAATAGGGGAGCTTGGTGAAAGACCGGGCTGAGAGGAAACAAAGTTTCGACCCATAGGATAGCGCAGCATTGTGCTATGCTTAAACCTGATCCGGATAATGCCGGCGTAGGTAAATGAGTATCAGAAATTGAGAAAATTATAACGCCGCGTAATCACGCGGCGTTTATGTTTTCTTACCTCTTTCTCCTAAAAGAAAGGAAGAAAAAAATGACTGAACAAAACACGCAAACAAACAAAGAACGTACGCGCAGACTTGTGGAATGCGCGGCGCTGATAGCGCTCGGCACGGTGCTGTCGCTCATCAAGATACCGATAGGGCATTTAGGAGGCAGCGTTACGCTCCTCTCCACTCTGCCGCTTATAGTGATCTGCTACCGTCACGGCGCAAAATGGGGATTTTTATCGACCTTCGTTTACTCGCTTTTACAGATGCTCGTTGACATACCGACGGTGGTAAAGATATTCGCCCCGGGCGATGGACTCGTGTGGTATATGGCGATACTCTCCATATTTCTTGATTATATATTCGCGTTTACCGTGATAGGCGTCGCGTCGCTTTTCAGCAGGATCAAAAATCCGACCGCCGCTTTGAGTCTCGGAGCGTTTGCCGGACTTATGTGCAGATATATCTCGCATTTCTTCTCCGGCTGGATATTCTACGGCGCGTGGGCAAGCTGGTATTTCGACGCCGCGGAAGAGGGCAGCTTTGCGAGCATGACCGACTGGACGGCTAAATTCGGCGCGTGGGTGCTTACACATTTCGGCTCCGGTCAGGGGCTCGCCGCGTTTTACTCGGCGTTCTACAACGGACTTTATATGATCCCGGAGATCATAATCACCGTAATAGGCGCAATCGGAATTTCATTCATACCGTTTGTCGTGAACAGGCAAAAGCGCGTCAAGTGAAATATGAAACGATCCCGTTATACATACCGAGAGCGTATGAGGCGGGGTCGTTATTCATTGCCGCTGCTTCCGCGGGGTTTGTGATAAAGCCCATTTCTATAAGAGTCGCCGGCATCGCGGTCTTGCGCAGAACGTAGAGCGTAGGTCTTGCAAAAACTCCTCTTGACACGGTGCCGGTTATGTTGTATAATCCTTTCAGGATGCTTTGCGCAAGCGGATACGCTTTTGACGAAAGCGAATAAACGTATCCCTCGCTGCCCGTCGCCGTCGTTATCTGCGACGCGTTTGCGTGCAGACTTATAAAATAATCAGCGCCCCAGGCGTTTGCGGCGTTGGTCCGTGCGGCTAACGAGGTCGCGTTGCTCGTACCGAGTATCTCATCGGGTGAATTTCTTGATGTGATAGATGTAAAATCCGGGTTGGAATTGAGCAGATCGCGAAGTCTTATGCCTATTTTATAAGTGAGATCCGCCTCCTGCAGACCGTTGCCCTCCGCGCCGGAATTCGGGTTTTTCGGGTTATGCCCCTGATCGATAAATATTTTAATCATAATATTACTCCGTTCTTTTTTTACTATGATATGCGAGGTGAGCTTTTGCCGTGAGTACGAAAACGGATATACTATTGTCAAATATACGCAAATGCGTTGAAAAATACGGTATGATAGAGCCGAATGACAGAGTACTTATCGCCGTGTCCGGCGGTAAGGATTCGCTTGCCGCCGCATACGGATTAAAGCTTTTGTCCAGGTTTCTTCCCGTTCCCTTCACCGTTTCGGCGGTGACCGTTGATATGGGGCTTGACGCGGATTTTTCGCCGGTCGCGGAATTTATGAATAACGCGGATATACCATACGAAATAGTGAAAACGGATATAGGCAAAGCGATAGAAGGCTTGGAAAAGCCGTGTTCTCTCTGCGCCAGACTGCGCCGCGCCGCGCTGTGCAATTACGCGAAAGAAAACGGGTTTGACAAGCTGGCGTTAGGGCATACCGAGGACGATACCGCGGAAACCGCGCTTATGAATCTGCTCTACGGCGGAAGAATTTACACGCTTGAGCCGACGACCGGATATGAAGACAAATCGCTTACTCTCATACGCCCGCTTATGACGACGAACGAACGGCTCATCCGCTCACTTGTGACCGAATTATCGCTGCCGGTAATTAAAAACCCCTGCGGTCGCGAGAGCGACTCCGCAAGGGATGAAGTTCGAAAAATCATAAAAGAAACCGACAAGACCTGCCGCGGCACAGCGCACAGGGTAGCGTCGGCAATGCTGAAATCCTGACCGTAGGGGCGATCATCGATCGCCCGCTAACCGTCCGCAAAAAGCCCCATTGAAACCAATGGGAGGGGAAAGGGGGTTTGGGGGTTGGCGAAGCGGCAGCGGAGCCGGAGGGGTGGGCAAACCCCCATTTAAGTTGCTCCGTTTTTTTCATTTTCCTTTGATTTGCAATCCTCGCCGCATATATGCGAGGACATACAGGTGAATTCTCCGTCCGTGCCGAGTTCGCGTTTCAGTACGACGTTGCCGTCAAGCTTTGAGCAATACCTTTGTTTTACCTCAAAAAACGGCGCCTGTTTTGTTTTTTGTGATTTTTCCATAAAAATATCTCCTTATCGGGTTTTACTTATATTTTACCCGATAAGGAGATTTTTAGTTACTTGTTCCGGACCGTTTTTTTAAAAAATCATACTCTTTTTTCTCGTTTGCGAAAAACACGATCATAACGGCAAGCCAGCCTGACGTGAAAGCAAGAATGACCGACATGACAATGATATTTGTTTTTATGCTTTTCAGTGTCCACTGAAATCCGTATTCAGTATCTGTAATTACTTTTCCGTTATATTTAAAGCCTAAAACGCAGTTTTCTCTGCTCGGTATCAAAAGCAGATCCGAATATGTGATATACTGTAATTCAACGTCGTCTCCAGATTGCAGGATCTCCATTACCCTGTATTGTCCGCCTTCGATCCTTCTGTAATCGGTTTTTAATTCATACCGTTCCGAACCGATCTCAAAAGACGTATAACGGACGCTTCCCCAACGCTCGTGTCTGACGGAGCCTTTATCCGCGGCGGCGGTTATGCTTTTTACCGTACCGCCTGAAATTTCACCGTAGTTATTAACGTCTCTTACGATAATATATACGAAGAACAAAACAAGTATTACGACGCCGATTATGGGAGCGTACCAGCCGCGGAGGCTTTTTTTACGCTGTTCGAGAGTTTTTGATTTAGAGACGTGCTTTTTTTTCTTATTTGCTCTTTTCACCGTTACTGCTTGAGCGCCCAGCGCGCGTTGTCCGCGCACATATCGTCAACGTCGTACTGTGCCTGCCAGTTAAGCACGCGCTTTGCTTTTGAAACGTCCGCGTAGCACTCCGCTATATCGCCGGGACGGCGAGCCGTTATGACGTACGGGATTTTTCTGTCGGACGCTTTTTCAACGGCGGCTACAAGCTCAAGGACCGACGTGCCTTTGCCGGTGCCGAGGTTTACAGCCTCCGCTCCCTTGTTCTTTCTCGCGTATTCAAGCGCGGACAGATGACCGTTTGCCAGATCGACGACGTGGATATAATCGCGCACGCCCGTGCCGTCCGGCGTATCGTAATCGTCTCCGAAAACGTTTAGATGATCGTATTCACCTGCCGCTACCTTCATGATATACGGCATGATATTGTTCGGTATGCCGTTCGGCTTTTCGCCTATCAAGCCGCTCTTATGCGCGCCTATCGGGTTGAAATAACGCAAAAGCACGGCGGAAAACTCTTTATCCGATTCGCATACGCCTTCGAGTATATGCTCGATGAACACCTTTGTCCAACCGTACGGATTCGTCGCACTCGTTTTCATACCCTCAACGAACGGAACGGGATTGTCGTTTCCGTAAACTGTGGCGGACGACGAGAATATCATTATTTTACAACCGTATTTTCTCATCGCTTCAAGTATGCAGAGCGTGCCGTTTATATTGTTGTCGTAGTATTCAAGCGGTTTTTCGACGGATTCACCGACCGCTTTAAGGCCTGCGAAATGTATGACGGACTCTATTTTGTTTTCGGTGAAAACGCGGTCAAGCAGAGCTTTGTCGCGCATATCGCCTTCATAAAACTTAAAGTCTTTGCCGGTTATGCGTCTTATCCCGTCAAGCATATCGGGGGAGCTGTTTGAAAAATTATCAAGTATGACAATATCCTCACCGTGATCAAGAAGTACGACCGCGGTGTGCGAGCCTATGAACCCGGCGCCGCCGGTGACAAGAACAGACATGATTTACCTCCACAAACCTTTTTTATATATTCCGAGCTTTGTAAGCTCTTTTATTGAATTGACGACCTGTTCGCGATCCTCACGGTACGTTACGCCGAACCATTTTGACGGCGTTTTCAGTACTTTGACCGTCGCGCCTTTTTCCATGGCTTCCGCCACAGCCTTGGGAAGGTAATACTCGTCCTTAAGCGGTCTTTCATGCTCCGATTTTACGAATTTTTCAAATCCTTCCGCCAAAACTTCCTTGAAATCAGGGGTGAAGCCCCAGAAATTCATTGAAACCGTAGTATCCGCCGAAAGCGGAAATCTTTCATCGTTTTCGACATATTCGATCCTGTCTCCTGCGACTTCTATTTTCGTTCTTTCGACGACGTCTGTCAAAAATCCGTCTTCGCTTACAGAGCATACGCCGCGTGAGACGGAGCCGTGCTCCNNCCGTGTTGTCAAGACGGAAGCCCGCCATACAGTACTGTCCCGGCTTTGCGTTTTTCAGATATTCTCCGACTGCCGCAAACGATTCTCTGCCGTAGAAATCGTCTGCGTTTATAACGGCGAAATTCTCGTTTATAAGATCTCTTGCCGCATATACAGCGTGGCCGGTACCCCACGGCTTTTCTCTGCCCTCGGGTATAACGGCGCCCTCCGGTATATCGTCAATGCGCTGATACGCGTATTCAACGTTTATACCTTTGAGACGTTTTCCTATCGTATCGTCAAAATCGGCTCTGTGTTCTTCTTTGATTATGAAAATGACTTTATCAAAGCCCGCCGCCAAAGCGTCATATACGGAATAGTCAACTATAAACTCTCCGTCTTCTCCGACAGGGTCTATCTGTTTCATTCCGCCGTAGCGGGAACCGAGTCCCGCCGCCATAATAACAAGCGTCATAATATGATCCTCTTACAGTTTGAGCGCTATATCGAATTTCTCCGATAAAGCTTTCATGAATTTTGCTTCGACTGACGCGATCTCTTCAAAGTCAAGCGTTCTTGTCGGGTCGTTGTATTCTATCCTTATAAGCACGGACGTAAAGCCCTTCGGCACGCCGACGCCGGTGTAAACGTCGCGAGGGGACACGTTGACTATGATTCCGGACGCCTCTTTTATTACGGGCGCGTAATCCGTGAAATGTATGCCGTTCTTTATTAAGAAGTTGTATTCTCTTGTGACGGACGGATACATACTGTCAAACTCTATGCTGCGCTTCGTCTCATCAAATCCTTCAAAGCAGAATTCAAGATATAAAACGTCGTCACGCGCGAGCTTTCCGTTTTCAAATTCGCCCAAGACCTTCGGGTCGATCTTGCCGATATATCCTATGCGTTTACCGGATACGTATATATCGCCGCCGGCGCCCGCCTCGAACATTCCGAGCTCATCCGTGGGTTTTATCTCGTATTTTATATTGAATTCGCGCATCGTCGCGTCGAGCAGCGACACGGCGTCGTAAACGCTGAATTTCGCGTCCTTCGTAATACCGAAGCCGCGGCCGAGCTTGACGCCGGTCATAAGCGCGGCGAATACGTTTTTCTCGTTGTAGCCGTCCTCGTAATCTTTCTGACGGAAGAAGCGTTTGCCGACCTCGAATATGCGGAGATCTCCCTTGCCGACGGACATATTGGCTATCGCGGTGGAGATAAGTCCGTACGCAAGCGACGGACGCATAAGCTCGTAGAAATTCGACAGCGGATTAAGTATCTTTATATCGCCGTAGTATTCGGAATCTTCTTTAATGTGGAGCATTTCCATGCTGTTGCCGGGGATGAAGCCGTAGGTCAGAACTTCGATGAAGCCGAAGCCGACCATAATATCGCGCAGCTTGTTTGCGTTTTTGTTTACGGGATTTTCAACGAACGGAGCGTAAAGCTTGATAGGCTGCGGCTCTATGTTGTGGTAGCCGTACATACGTCCGACTTCTTCTATTACGTCAACGTCGTAATCTATGTCAAGACGGAAATCCGGGATGGTTACGGTGATATTTTCGCCGTCCTTGCACTCAGTCTCAAAGAAGCAGTCGTTTAAGTATTTGCTTATCTGCGGTACATCGAGATCCGAGCCTAAAAGCGAGTTTATGCGCTTTTTGGTAACGACCATTTTCTGCGGCTTATCGGAGGTGCCGTCCGTATGCATATATCCGGTCTTATTATATTCGCCGCCGCAGAGCTCCGTTATCATTTTAACGCAGATGAGAGCGCCGAGCTTTGCCGTTGCAGGCGATACGCCGCGCTCAAAGCGGTAGGAAGCCGCGGTCTGAACGTGCGTTTTCTTGCTCGTGACGCGCTCTATAATATGATCGAAGTTCGCGGATTCTATGATTATGTTCTTCGTACTCTCCGTCACTTCGGGAGCGTGACCGCCTATGATACCGGCTACGCAGAGCGGGTTTTCATCATCCGATATCAGCAGAGCGCCGGTCGGCAGTTCTATTTCCGTTGACGCGAGCGTCGTGAACTTGGTCGGGGCGGGTACGTTTTCTATGCGGATGTCGCCTTTGACCTTGTCCGCGTCAAAAATGTGGATAGGCTGGCCTATCTGTAAAAGCACGTAGTTGCTTATATCGACTATCGGGTTGATGCAGGCTATACCGGATTTTGTAAGTCTGTCCTTTATGTATTCCGGCGTTTTTCCCGTGTTGTCAACGCCTTTTATTTCAACCGCGCAGTATCTGTGAACGTCTTTGGAATCAACAACTATTTTATGTGACAAAAAGCTGTTGTCGGAGCCGAAATCTACGTCTATGCCTTCCGGTGTGAAATCTTTGAGCTGTCTATTGCCCTTGCCCGCGTAGTATTCGCGCAGGACGCCGGCGACGGACAGCATATCCGGTCTGTTTGCTTTGACCTCTATCTCAACGGCTTTATCGTCGCCGTAGTCTTCTATGGAAGCTATCTCAAAGCCCTGGATGTCAAGCCAGTGTAAAAGCTCCTCGTAATCGGTCTCTATCTCGGATTCGGCTTTGAGCCAGTTATATGAAAATTTGAACATTGTTTTTCACCTCCGCCTCAGAGCTGTTCCCACAGGGAAACTTCGTTTTCAAACAGCTTGCGCATTTCAAGTATCTTGTAGTAAAGCATGGGAAGACGGTTAAGTCCCCAGCCGAATGCGAAGCCCACGGTGTCGCGCGAGTATCCGACCGCTTCAAACACGTTCGGATGCACCATACCGGCACCGGCGACTCTCATCCAGCCCGTACCCTTGCACGTTCTGCAGCCCTTGCCGCCGCACATGATGCAGCCCATGTCGACCGCGGCGGACGGCTCCGTGTACGGATAGTAGCACGGCGAGAATTTTACTTTATATTCCGGTCCGAAAACGCGTTTTACGCTCTCGGTTACCGCCCATTTAAGATTTGCTAAATTTATGCCCTCTCCGACGACGAGGCCCTCGACCTGATAGAAGCAAGGCGTGTGCTGCGGGTCTATCTCGTCAACCCTGTAAACGACGCCCGGCGAGATTATCATGAACGGCGGCTTGTGTTCAAGCATATATCTTACCTGAACGCACGAGGTATGCGAGCGCAGAAGCACCTTAGGATATTCAAGATAGAACGTGTCCTGCATATCTCTTGCCGGATGAT
>DBWC01000115.1:0-8779 GCA_002308615.1 Clostridiales bacterium UBA1248 | reverse complement strand
TGGATCTTGCCGCGTATGAATTCCGGCGACGGAACGGTAAGATCCACCGCGGCGTCGTTTTTGGACAACTCCGCTATTCTCTTCTTTGCGGCGGCTATTCTTTCCTCAAACTCTTTTTTGAAATCGTTTATAGCCGCGCCGACTTCTTTTTTCTGTTCGTTCGGAAGCGCTTTCATCTCCGCAAAAAGCTCTTTCATGACTTTTCTGAAAGACGATTCAACTCCCTGAAGCTTGTCAAGCGCGTCGCTGTTCTCGAGCTTTTCCTGCAGCTCGCGCTTTTTTTCGTCAATAAACTGTGCCATACTGCGCACTCCTTTTGTTTGTCCTTGTTTTCACAATATTTCATAATATAATATCACATCAAATCCGCGCTGTCAAGCGTAAATTATTACATTTTTAAAAAACAAAGTAAAAAAGCCGGTGAATCCCGAGGTTTCACCGGCTTTGCGTAATATGTTACCGTCTGCAAGCCTTAACACGTTCGGTTATTTCTGTACTACGCTTGCCATATCGGCTACCNNGGCTACCACGCCGATATATATCGGCGAAAGCGTACTCTCGTCTGTAACGGCGAAGATGAAAGGACGGTCCATGAATATCAGGTCATAATACGGCAAAGCCTCCGTGCCGCGTTCCTTGAAAAGATCGTTTTCCGGGTCTCCAGTGCCTTTTCTGTTGATCTGCACGCGGCTGATCTCTAAAAAGTCGCCGAGATACGTTTCAGCTGAACAGAGCCCGGACAGATCCGCCTTTTCCGGATCGAACACGTCCGTCACGCCGAGATCCTTAAGCACTCTTACGGTGTCGTTCCCGCAGTCCGCGTAAAACTCCGGGAATCTGACCGCGACCATGACTCCCTTCTGGTCCGCGTATATACGCGCCCATTTTTCTTTGTCTATGCTTTCAAGAAAATCGTAAATATCAACGCTTTCATCCTTAGGCATTATCGCGGTAAAGCAGTAATTTTCGTTTTTGTATTTCTTATTGAAGCCTATGTATTCGTCGCTCGTTATGATGTTTTCCTTTGAGCAGAGTATCTTTACGTCCGTTTCCGTGCCGTCGTAGTTTTTGAAGCTGCGCGTTTTGATGTCCTTTTCCTCGTATATCTCGTTCCAGGCGCAGTCGAACATAAACGTGCCGAGTATCAGAAGATCCGTATCGGAGACGTTCTCAACGGCTTTGCTTATCGCGCCGTTCGTATTTTCCGAGCACAGGTTGTTTATGAATTTTACGGGATTTTTGCCATTGATCCGCAGATACAGATCCGAACCGGTAAGATAAGCGTTTTCTTTTATCAGTCCTTCGTTTTTTACGAATATGCTGTTTACGGTTTTAAGCGCGAGACCGTTTTCATTTTCACTCTGTCTTATAAGATAACCGGTCTCCGAATTGAGCGCGTCCAAAGTATAACCCGTCGCCCTTTCTATCTGCGCGCGGCTTTCCCCGCCCGCTCCGTTTGCGAGCACAGTCAAAGCGGACAGAATCGAGTAAGGAGACACAGCCGCGTTTTTACCGCGTTCCGACGCGGCGCTTTTTACGAGCTTGAGAGCAAAGTCGATATACGCGGCGCTGTCGTGCTCCGGCTCATACGCCTCGTCGACCTCGCCCGACGCAAGCTTGACGACCGCCGTTTTATCGCATGACGAAAAAGACAAAAGCAGCAACGCTGAAAGAAATATTGAAATTATTTTTTTTAGTCTCATGTTTTTTCGCCTCTTTTCCCGTAATTTAATGCACGGGGTACCGTATTTTTCTATTATTATACTCTTTTTTTTATCATATGTCAAGTTTTTATGCGTAACCTCTTGCAATTTTTTATTAAAAGTGGTAAAATATAATACCGGTATTATGCTTAAGGATGGATTTTTATTAAAATGAATATAGTTATAATAGGCTGCGGAACGGTCGGATCGGCCATATGCGCCCAGCTTTCAAAGGAAGGACATAACATAACGGTCGTGGACGAGGACGCCACCGTAATGACGGAGCTGTGCAACACGTACGACGTTTACGGCGTGGACGGCAGCGGCGCGAGCATTTCGGTCCTCCGTAAAGCCGGCGTTGACAAGGCGTATCTCGTTATAGCCGTGACCGCGAGCGACGAAATAAATATCCTTTGCTGCTCCGCCGCGCGCAAGCTCGGCGCTCATCATACGATAGCGCGTGTGAGAAACCCGGAGTATTCCGATTTCATGCAGCTGATGCGCACGGATATGAACCTTTCTCTTACCATAAACCCGGAGTTTTACGCGGCTAAGGAAATATACCGCACGCTGCGTTTCCCGTCAGCCGCAAAGCTTGAGACGTTCTGCCGCGGCAGAGTTGAGCTTGCCGAGTTTGCGATAGGTCCGGATTCGCCGTTTTTAGGCAAAACGTTATACGAGCTGCGTTCCGAGCTGAAGATGAAATTCCTTGTCTGCTGCGTTCTGCGCGGCTCCGAGGTCATAATCCCGTCCGGCGGATACCATATAGAAGAAGGCGACGTTTTGGGCGTGACGGCGTCCGAGGAAGACACGCGAGCGTTCTTTAAGGCGGCAGGCATTTACCGCCATAAGCTCAAAGACATAATGATATTCGGCGGCAGCCGCGTGACGTATTATCTCGAAGGTCTTCTCAAAAAGAGCAAATTCTCATCCGTAGTTCTTGAAAAAAACAAAGAGATTTGCAGAGATATGTCAAGCCGTTTCGACTGCCGCGTAGTCTGCGGCAACGCGACGAGACAGGACGTTTTGCTTGAAGAAGGCATCGAGCGCACGGATGCGTTTCTGGCTCTGTCCGACGCGGACGAGGAAAACGCGATAGTATCGATGTACGCCAAATCGATAGGCGTGCCCAAGGTCGTGACGCTTATAAACCAGATGCAGTACGTCGACTTTTTCAAAAGCGTCGGCATAGACAGCGTCGTATCGCCCAAATCATCCACAGCGGGATATATCCTGCGCTACGTAAGATCAAAAATGAACGCGTCAGGTGATGAAGAGATAGAATCCATACATAAAATAATGGATGAGAAGGCCGAAGCGATCGAGATCGTAATAAAAGACGAGATAGACGGGCTTACCGGCATCCCGCTCAAAAAGCTCAAGCCCAGAAGAGGCGTGCTTATCATCTGTATCGCCCACAAGGATCAGATCATAATCCCGTCCGGCGACGACGTGATATCAAAGGGAGACACGGTTGTTCTGGTAGCCTCCGACGTAAAGATAACGAGTATTAAGGATATTAAATAACAAATTGGAAAAGCGTAAGAATCTTCTCAAAAAAAGAAGCACCGTATCCTTTCAGATAATTATATTCGGATTTTTGCTTCTCATAGTATTGGGCGCTCTTGTACTGATGCTTCCGATAGCGTCCGCGGACCGTTCCGTAACGCCGTTTAAAGACACGGTGTTCACCGCGGTCTCCGCTGTGTGCGTTACGGGTCTTGTAACGGTGGACACGGCGACGCACTGGTCGATATTCGGGCAGGCGGTCATACTTTTGCTCATACAAATAGGCGGCATGGGCGTCGTGACGATCGCTCTTGCGATAATCAGCCTATCCGGCAAAAAGATTGGCTTGTGGCAGCGCAGCACGATGCAGGAGTCGATCTCCGCGCCCCAGGTCGGCGGTATAATCAGGCTTACGAGCTTTATCATACGCACGTCCGCTGTAATCGAGGGCTGCGGAGCCGCGCTCCTTATGCCCGTGTTCATACGCGATTTCGGCGTGGGACGCGGTATATGGTACTCTTTCTTCCATTCGATCTCCGCGTTCTGCAACGCCGGATTCGATCTTTTAGGCATTAGATCGAGCTTCTCTTCCCTTACCTCCTATGCGGACAACGTTTACGTGAACATAGTCGTTATGGTACTTATAATCGTCGGCGGCATAAGCTTTATGACGTGGGACGATTTCAAGGTAAACAAGCTGAGGTTCAAAAAATTCAGCCTGCAGAGCAAGATCATACTTATTACGTCGCTTATACTCATAACTGTCCCCGCGATCTATTTCTTCTTCTTTGAATACGGCGACAAACCCGTGGGGCTGAGAATTTTATACAGCCTTTTCCAGTCCGTCACGACAAGGACCGCGGGCTTCAACACGGCGGATCTTGCCGGCATGAACGATTCCGGCAAGCTGATAATGACCGTGCTGATGCTGATAGGCGGCTCGCCCGGTTCTACCGCCGGCGGTATGAAAACAACGACGATAGCCGTGCTTTTCCTCTCCGCTCTGACCGTGTTCAGACGGCGCGACGACGTGGAGAGCTTCAGAAGGCGCATACCCGAGGAAGCCGTGAGGAACGCCGGAGCGGTACTGTTCATGTATCTTACGCTGTTCTTCGCCGCGGCGTGTGCGATTAGTCTGATAGAGGGCTTGCCGCTGATAACCTGTATGTTTGAAACGGGATCGGCGCTCGGCACCGTCGGACTTACGCTCGGGATCACGCCGCAGCTTTCGATAGCTTCGCGCGTAATACTCATGTTTTTGATGTTCTCCGGCAGGGTCGGCGGACTTACGCTTATATACGCGGCGCTTCCCTCCCGCACGGATACGGAAGCAAAGCTGCCGCTTGAAAGGATCTCAATAGGATAAGATAGAATAGGAGTTAATATGAAATCTGTTTTGATAATAGGCGCAGGACAGTTCGGCTGCCACGTTGCAAAGATAATGAGCGGACTCAAATGCGAGATAATGGCTGTTGACATAGACGAAAGCAGCGTGAACGCCATACTTCCGTACGTTACAAACGCCCAGATAGGCGACGGCACGAACAAGGAGTTTTTACAGTCGCTCGGAGTACGCAATTACGACGTGTGCATCGTAAGCATAGGCGATAATTTCCAGACCTCGCTCGAGGCGACGGCGCTTTTGAAAGAAATGGGCGCGTCTCTCGTCATTTCCCGCGCATCAAACGACGTTCAGGAAAAATTCCTGCTCCGAAACGGCGCGGATGAGGTCGTTTATCCGGAGAAAATATCCGCAAAACGTCTTGCCATAAAGATGTCGTCCGACGCGATACTCGACTTTATCGAGCTTGACGAGAATTATTCGATATACGAAATGGCGATGCCCAGGGACTGGGTGGGAAAAAGCCTCGTTCAGCTGGACGTAAGAAGAAAATTCAATATAAACATAATCTCCGTCAAGCGCGAAGGAAAAATAATCATGCCGGGCGCGGACACGGTGATGAACCAGCAGGACGTTTTATACGTCATAGGAGATATGAAAGATCTTAAAAGGTGCTTTAAGATTTAGGAGCAGTTATGAACTACAGAATGCTGTTATACCTTTTGAGCCTGATACTGCTCATAGAAGCGGCGCTTTTGCTTATACCGCTGTTTGTGGCGGTAATATACGGCGAGAGCGTTTTCCCGTTTCTTATAACGATAGGCGCGCTTATCGCCGTATCACTTCCGGGTATTCTGCAGAAACCTAAAAATACAAAAATATACGCAAAAGAAGGATTCGTGACGGTAGCGGCGTCGTGGCTTTTGATGTCCGCTTTCGGCGCGCTTCCTTTTGTTATCGGCGGTATGATACCGAATTACATAGACGCGTTTTTTGAAACGTGTTCCGGCTTTACCACGACAGGCGCGTCTATTTTGCGCGTTATAGAAGGCTGTCCCAAAGGACTTTTGTTCTGGCGGAGCTTCACGCACTGGATAGGCGGTATGGGCGTGCTCGTATTCATGCTTGCAATTTTGCCGCAGGGCAGCCACGCGATATATCTATTGCGCGCGGAGGTGCCGGGACCGACAAAGGGAAAGCTTGTGCCTAAGCTGCGCCACACCGCTATCATACTGTACGCCATATATATCGGTCTTACCTTAACGGAAGTGATCGCGCTGCTCATAGCGCGTATGCCGTTATACGACGCGCTCGTGACGACGTTCGGCACGGCGGGCACGGGCGGCTTCTCCGTTATGAACGAATCTATAGCCGGTTATCACAACCCCGCGGCGGAGTGGATAATAGCCGTGTTCATGCTCATTTTCGGTATAAACTTCAACCTGTTTTTCCTTATACTCATAAGAAAATGGCGCGAGGTGCTGAAGAGCGAGGAGCTGCGCGTTTACCTTTCTATCGCTTTCGTCTCCACGGTCATAGTCTGCATACAGACTTACAATATGTCGTCCGGACTTGAAGACTGCATAAGAAAAGCGTTTTTCCAGACGACGTCCATCATTTCCACAAGCGGATTTTCAACGGCGGACTTCGACGTATGGCCCGCCCTTACGAAATCTCTGTTTATATTCCTTATGTTCGTCGGCTCGTGCGCGGGCTCGACCGCCGGCGGCGTAAAGGTATCGAGGATCATCATTGTATTCAAAAATACGGTAAGAGAAATACGTCACATGCTCCATCCGCGTTCGGTGAACACCGTAAAAATGGACGGCGAGCCGGTCTCCGAGGAGACGGTAAAATCAGCTGTAAACTATATCGCGCTTTATATAGCCGTGCTCATAACGTCCGTTCTCTTCGTTTCGTTTGATAAATTCACCTTCGGCAGCGGATTCAGCTTTGAGACGAATTTCTCCGGCGTTATGGCGTGTCTGAACAACATCGGTCCGGGATTCGATTCCGTCGGTCCCACGAGAAATTACGCCGATTATTCTCTGTTTTCCAAAATAATACTGTCGCTTGATATGCTTTTCGGCAGACTTGAGATAATGCCGATGATAATACTGTTCTCCCCCGCGACCTGGAGGAAAAAATAATGTACAAGCTCTGCATAAACACCGGGCTGGGATTCGGTTCCGATATGCCCGAAACGATAAAAAATATAAAAGAAGCCGGATTTGACGGCTTCTTTACGTCATGGTATCCGGGCAAAACAAAAGAAATCGCAAAGCTGGCGGACGGATACGGGCTTTTATATCAGTCCGTGCACGCACCTTTTACCGAGGTGGATGCGCTGTGGCGCCCCGGAGACAAGGGCGAATACGTCAAAGAAAAGCTGACAGAATGCGTAAACGAGTGTAAGGACGCGTGCGTGCCGCTCATAGTTTTTCACGCGATTATCGGTATGGACAGGCACGAGCCGACGGAAATCGGTCTATTGCGCTTCTGCCGCATAGTGAAACGCGCGGAAAAGATAGGCGTAAACATAGCGTTTGAAAATACGGAGGGAGTCGAATATCTGAACGCTCTTATGGAACAGTTCCGATCGCCGTACGTAGGCTTCTGCTGGGACACAGGACACGAGCTGTGCTACAATTACGGCGTCGATATGACGGCAAAATACGGCGACAGGATGACCTGTACGCATCTGAACGACAACTTCGGAATGACAGACAAAGACAATATGACGTGGCTTGACGATTCTCATATGATGCCGTTTGACGGTATAACGGACTGGCAGTCAGTCGCGGACAGACTGAAAAAACATAACTACAAAGGCGAGCTTACGTTTGAACTGACGCGCGGAAGCAAACCGGGAAAGAATACGCACGATATTTATTCGTCCCTTACCGAGCTTGAATTTTTAAAACTCGCATACGAAAAGGCGGTCAGATTCAGAGATCTTATCTAAGCAAGCGCGGCTTGACAGATGAAAGCAGTTATTTCTTGACTGCAAAACCGCCGTATGGTATAATAAAAACACCTTATGGGAGGTGTGATATGAGCATTGGTGAAAAAATACAGAATTACAGAAAAGCGGCGGGTCTGTCGCAGGAGGAGCTTGGGCAAAAGCTGTTTGTATCAAGACAGACGGTGAGTCAGTGGGAATCCGATAAGACCGTGCCGACCGTCGACAATCTCGCTTTACTCAAAAAAGTCCTCGGCGTATCCGTCGACGCTCTGCTCGGAGACGCGGACGGAGACAATAACGTGCCCGAGCCCCGCGAGCACTATATATTCAGCTTTGACGACAATGAGATAAAACAGATATATAAGCAGGTGAACCGCAAAACGTTTGCACGCATGATAATTCTTTCGGCTTTACTGATATTTTCAGTGATTTTGTCAGCCTTAAGCGTAAAAAACCAGTCCGCCGTTTATGTACTTGTCTTTGCCGGATTTGCCGGCGTCGTGGGCATTATCAAAAATATCATCATATATAAAAAAAGAAGACCGCCTTTCACAAAGCTTTTTGCCGGTAAAACGTTTGTATATAACGTTTACGATACGTATTTTACGCAGGCGGTCATACAAAACGACGAAGAGATAAAAACGAATAAAATATATTTCAATCTGATAGAAAACAGGATAGATACGGAAGAACAGATCCTTTTGATATATTTATCGGAGATTTTTATAATAAAAAAGAATGAACTTACGGAATATTCAGCGTTTGAGAATATCATCCGTAAGGAAACGACAACGTCTTATCCGAAGAAAATGACAAAAAAGCAGCATTTGCTTTCGGTTTTGCTTTTTGTATCATCAATAGTTTCTTTTTTCGCGGCGTATATCGTATTTATTTTAACGATAGCAGTGATCCATATGCCTGTGCAGAATGCCGCCTTCACGCTCTTTGCTTTTCTTCCCGTTCCGGTCTCGTCGGCAGTATATTCGATATACTTGAAAAAGCGGGGCTGCAGTTCAAAAAAGAATATGATAGCGGGCGTAATTGTCGGTGTGCTTCTTCTTTTCAGCGGTCTGGCGTGGTTATTTATGCAGTACTAAGACCCGTTTGATTTTGCATCTTAAACCGCGTGTTAGCATAACCTTTGAAGAGAGCTCATCTCCCCCTCTCGTGAACACCCGTTGCTCACGATGTTCGCAACGGGGAACCCCTTTGCTCGGCAGAGCCGTGCAACCCCCCATACCCCCCTGTCCCCTCCCGTCA
>DBWC01000090.1:5674-14409 GCA_002308615.1 Clostridiales bacterium UBA1248 | reverse complement strand
CATCGGGTTCGTATACATAAAATCCGTACCCGATACGAGTGCCGCTTTTTCTTCAAGCGTCAGCTCCGATAAAAACTTTTCTATATCCACGTGCAAACTCTCCCTCATCTTACTTTACGTTTATTTTATCAATAATTTACCCTTTTGTATTGCATAATTGTAATTATTTTGGTATTATTGTAATTATCGGAGGGGAAATTATGGAAAAACCGGATTTAAAATATCTTTGCACCGTTATCGGCAATCTTTCGGGCATACCGATACGGGTTTATGAAGGCGGCAAGCTGTCGTTTTATTACAGCCTTGTCCGCTTGCCCGCCGACCCGATCTGCGCGTATATCGGCGGGATAAATGAAATAAAAGACAACATCGGATATTATGCGACGTCGGAGCATCAATACTACGGCGTGGTAAATTCGGGACCGTCGAAAATCGTCATCGGTCCGTCGTCGCAGATAGCGCCGGACAACCGTGCGCTGCACGAGCTGGCGTTCAAGGCGGACGTGCCGGCGGACGATATGGCGGACTTTATCACAGGGATGAAAGCTGTCGTCTGTATGCCGCTTGAAAGCATTTTGCAGATACTCTGCACGTTAAACTATGTGTTAAACGGCGAAAAAAGGACGCTTGAAGACATATCGATATACGACGCCGAGCAGGAGGCGCTTTATGTGCAGAATACGATAAATCAGGCGAAAGAACGTTTTGATTATACGGAAAGATATGCTCAGCACAACACGTACGATCTTGAACAGCTTCTGATGAACATGATAAGCAAGGGCGAAGTTGCGGCTCTGCGTGAATGGGTATCGTCCGCTCCTGCCGTGCGCGGCGGGATCATAGCGCCCGAGCAGATAAGGCAGCGGAAAAACACGTTCATTGTCACGGCGACGCTCGCCTCGCGCGCGGCAATACGCGGCGGAATGGCGCAGAACGACGCGTTTACGTTAAGCGATACTTATATACAAAAATGCGAGCTTTTGTCCGACCCCGACCGGATAATGAATCTGCAGTATCATATGATACTTGAATTCACGAAGCGCGTCGAGCGTCTGCGCCTCGGTGATAAACCGACAAAGCTGACCGCTGACGTCGCAAACTACGTACAACACCATATCTCCGAGCCGATAACGGCGGAAAGGATAGCCGAAAAGCTTTTCGTCAGCCGCCCGTACCTGTCAAAGAAATTTAAAGAGGAATCGGGTATGACGCTAACCGATTTTATTTTAAAAGAAAAAACGGAGGAGGCAAAGCGCCTGCTCCGCTATACGGACAAACCCCTGTCCTCGATCTCAGTTTATCTCGGCTTTTCCTCTCAAAGCCACTTCACGCGCACCTTCCGCAAATACGTCGGCTTGAATCCCGGCCAATACAGGGAAAAACACGCGCGATGAACGCGAATTATATGCCGCTCCGCCGCAACCGAAAGGGCGAAAGCGCGGCGGAGACGGCATCGGGTGAGGCAAAGCAGAGCCCGACGAAGACGATAAAACGGGTACAACTTTGTACTTGCGGCACTTCAGAACGTCGTATCATTTGCTTCTTCGGACAAAGGCAGGTTTTATGAATCCGTATCAAAAATATCGCGCAGCGCTCAAAACAAAGAAATTAAGGTTATTGAGAGTGAACTGAAAAGAGCCGAAAAGAAGCTTGAAGAAACTGAGAAGTTGATAATAAAGCTCTTTGAAGAAAAAAGCGCGGGCAGGATAACGGAAAAGAACTATCTCATGATGATGAGAAACTATGAGAACGAGCAGACACAGCTTGAGAAAACGATATCCGAGTGCAATACCAAGATTTCCGAAGCAAAAGTCAGAGAGGACAAAACGGCAGCTTGGATAAAGTGCATCAGCAAATACACCGAGATAACGGAACTCACGCCCGAAATCCTGAACGAGATCATCGAAAAGATAACCGTCCGCAAAGCCGAAAAAGGCGCGAACGGTATCAGAACTCAGGAAATCACTATTTACTACAGATTCATCGGAAAACTCGATAACTAACAAGCCAAAATACCACGAATTGTGTGTTGCGGGTGGACGGGGGCGGGGAGCCCCTCGGTCTCTTTCGCTGTTCAACCCGGTAGGGGTCGGCGCCTCGACGACCCGCGCGCAGGGGTTTTAAGCTTATTTCATCGTCCTTTTTTTATGCACGGGCACGGCTATGACCACGATAATTCCGAGGACTATAGCAAACGCGAGCTTCAGCGTGAGAAATCCGTATTCCGCCGCTTTATCCATATCGTTCGTAACGAAATAATACGCCGTGTAATATATGGCGGATCCGGGAGCGAGAGGGATAACGCCGGGGATGAGCAGTATCGTCGTCGGGCATTTTCTTACCACCGCGAAAATACGCGACAGCAAAACTATAAGACACGCCGCGGCAAACGTCGCGACGACCGGGCCGACCGGACCGTTCAGCAGGATATACGTGCCCCAGCTGATAACGCCGAGCAGTCCGCAGAACAGCATATGCTTTCTGGGAATATTGAAAACTATGCAGAAGCCGACGGTCGCAACGAACGAAACGGCAAGATTTATCAATATATCAAGTACGCTCATATCAGCCTCCTATAATATCCCGAACCAGCTGAAGACGCCTATCACGGCGCCAACGCCCACGGCTATGCCCGCCGCTACGACTATCGCGTCTATCATCCTTATCGCGCCGGAGATGTAGTCGCCCGCGGCGATATCGCGCACGGCGTTTACGAACGCCACTCCGGGTATAAGCGGCATTATAGCGCCGACAATGACCATATTCATATTGACGCCGGGGATCAGCTTGGTAAAGCCTATCGTCATAAGCGCTAAAATACAGCCGCATATCGCGTTTGTCAAAAGCTTTGACAGCTTCGTCTTGTCAAGCAGTATGAACAGATAGTAATAACTGAACCCGATCACGGCGGAGAGAAGCGCGTCGATCCAGCTTCCGCCGAACAGAAAGCTGAAAGCTCCGGACGCGACCGCGGCGGCGGTAAGATTTATTACCGTTTTATAAGGCTTTGATTTTTCTATCTCGTCAAGCCGCTTTTCCGCTCCGTCCATATCGCAAAGCCCCGCTTCTATGTCGCGCGAGAGCGTGTTTATCATATCGATCTTGCCTAAATTCGACGAATTTCTCGGCACCTCGCATATGCGTGTGTAATCTCCCATGCCCTCCGGCGCGTCGTCCGCGGACGCGGATATGAAAATGCCGTTGGTTATTGTGAAAATATCGTATTTTTTAACGCCGAACGAGACCATCATATGCTTTATGGTGCCCTCAACGCGCGTTATATCGGAGCCGGCGCGCAAAAGCATCGTACCGGCGCGCGCGGCGATATCAACCGCTTTTTTTATTTCTTTTCCGTTCATGCCGTCACCTATATGAGTTTTTTCTTAACTTCAATCGCTACGCCGAGTATAGCCGCGTCTCCGCGCTCAAAATCAGAAACGGAGAGGATATACGGCTGATAAGACGGATTTTCCGGCATAAGCAGTATAGTTCCGTTCTGTTTTCTGTATCTTTTCAGCGTTGCGTATTCGTTATCCACAAGACATACTACTATCTGTCCGTCCTCCGCGTAGTTCTGCTTACGCACGAGCACGAGAGAGCCGTCCGTTATCCCGGCGCCTATCATGCTGTCGCCTTCGACTTTGAGATAAAAATATCCGTCAGGGTCGTCCACGTCCGCGTATTCGGCGCCTTCGCGCTGTTCTTCCGCGTTGATCGGCACGCCCGCCTTTATCGTACCGAGTACCGGTACGCGCTTATGTCCGCCGGTGACGTACGCGCCGGACGAGGCTTTGTCGGCTATGAGCCGGTCAACAGTTATGTTGAAATACGACGCGATCTGCGGCAGGCGTTTAGTATACGATCTGCTTTTGCCGCTCTTCCAGTCTCCGACGGTGGAAGGGCAGAGTCCGAGCGCCTCCGTGAACCTGCGCTGACTGCCTTTTTTGGTCCCGATAAGGCAGAGGATGTTTTCAAGCGTTTTGTCCATAAAAACCACCTTGTTTGAAAAATGTTCGCAAATTTCGAATTTTAGGCTTGACAAAAATGGAATTTTGTGGTATAATATAGCTATCAACGGAAATCCGCGAACAAACATATATTATCACATACTTTTCATGTTGTCAAGAAGTATTTCCGAAAAAAACGCGGTTTTTTTGATAAATTTTATGAAAAAGGAGAGTTCGCTCACTACTTAAATGACAAATAAAACAGACTGTGAGTCCCGGTTTTTCCGGGACGATGAAAATTTAAACACGAACAAATGTTCGTTATGCGGCGACTGCGACGCGGAAAATTACATCCACGCGGACGGATATACGATCTGTCCCGAATGTGCGGAGCAGCTGGACTTGCAGGATATAATGGACCTATTCGGTTACGACTGCGTATCGGAGCTTATAGAAGCGTTATCCGGCAATGAAGTATAAATATCTGTCAAAAGCCGAGCTTTACGCAGAGGAGTGCAGAGAAAAGAACATGCTTGCAAACAAAGCGGGATTTTTAAGGCGCAACAGACTTGCCCCTCACGTTTTTGAAGAATACTGCAAGGAGAACCGCGACGAGGCGGAGCTTATAGACGCGGTATTTGAAGACGAGGCGCTGAACGCCGGAGCCAAAAATCTCTCTGCCACCGTTTTGAGTCTGTATCTGAAAAACCTTTTCGAACGCGGGGAAAAGGACGCTGACGGCATACGGGTCATAAGCCTGACCGACGAAGAGGACGCGATTTGAAGAAGCTTGTACTTGAAGGAAAGCCCTCGTCAAAACAAAAACAGCTGTTTTTGTCAAGAGCGAAATATACCGCCTACGGCGGAGCGAGAGGAGGCGGTAAAAGCTGGGCGTTAAGAAGAAAGATCATACTCATGTGCATTCATTACCCCAAATTAAAATGTCTGCTGTTGAGACGCAGCTACGGGGAGCTGCGGTACAACCATATACTGCCCATGCTTACGGAGCTTTCGGGAGCGGTCGGCTACAGTGAGACGAACAAGCTTATCACGTTTCCGAACGGCTCGAGCGTAAAGCTCGGTTATCTGTCTGACGACGGCGATACTCTTCAGTATCAGGGACTTGAATTTGACGTTATAGCCGTTGACGAGGCGACGCAGCTTACGGAATATCAGTTCAATATTTTAAAAGCGTGCCTGCGCGGAAACAACAAAAATCCCAAACGCATGTATCTGACCTGCAATCCCGGCGGCGTGGGACACGGTTGGGTAAAGCGTTTGTTTATAGATAAGATATACCGGGAAGGCGAGCGGCCGGAAGACTACCTGTTCATACAGGCGACCGTCTTTGACAACACCGCGCTGCTCGAAAACGATCCTGAATACGTATCTCAGCTGAAAAGCCTTCCGGAAGCGCTCCGCTCCGCGTGGCTTTACGGGAGCTGGGATATATTCTCCGGGCAGTTTTTTACAGAACTGTCCGACGGTACGCATATAACAAGAGATTTCGTTTTGCCCGGAGTCTGCCGCATAACGGGCGGACTTGACTACGGCTTTGACGCGGCGGCTTTGGTGCTTCTGTGCGCGGATGCTTACGGCAGGCTCACCGTTTTCCGCGAGTTTATAAGATCGGATCTGACGCTGTCCGCCGCCGCACGCGAGGTGGCGAGCGTATGCGCGGATCTTAACGTGGACTTCATCGCCGCGTCACCCGACCTGTGGAACAGAAGACAGGACAGCGGTATCTCCGGTTATGAAACGATGATGCGGGTGCCGGGTATGCCGGCGCTCATACGCGCGGACGACAGGCGCGTAGCCGGCTGGCGCGCGGTACGGGAATTTCTATCCTCCGATATGTATATATCAGACAAATGCCCGGAGCTTATAAGATGTATGAGCGCGCTTACATACGACAAAAACCGCCCCGAGGACTGCAGCGACAGCCCGCACGATATAACGCATCTGCCCGAGGCTCTGCGCTACGCCGTAATGTCAAGGATCGCGCCTCCGCCGGATCCTTCGCAGAGCAGCAGGCACAGATACCGCGGCGCGCCGTACGGAGTACCCGTTTCAAAATACTGAAAGGAATTTTTTTATGGACAACATAACGAAAGCGTGGGAACGCTTTGAGGCAGGGCGCGATTACAAAAGACGCCTGGGTCTTTATCAGACCGTGCGCGAGAACGAGCGCTTTTACAGAGGCGATCAGTGGCACGGCGTCGATCCCTGCGGTCTGCCTACTCCCGTTTTCAACGTTATAAAGCGCATTACGGACTATATGGTATCGTCCGTTGCGCGCCAGCCCTTATCCGTCGTTTACAGCGACGATTCCATGCCCGTGACGGAAATGTGCGAGAGCAAAAAACAGCTTAAAAACGGACTAAAGCTGTTAAACGGCAACGCCGCTTACCGTTTTGACAAATCAAAGTTAGACGTGCTTATACGGCAGGCTCTGCTTGACGCCGCGATATCCGGCGACGGCGTTTTTTACTGCTACTGGGAGCCGGACGTAAAGACCGGACAGGCGCATACCGGCGATATAAAGACCGTTTTGTGCGACAACGTCAACCTCTTCGTTTCCGACGTGAACAGCAGGGACATACAGGAGCAGGATTACGTAATGCTCGCCGGAAGAGATACGGTCGAACATTTGTTCAGAGAAGCCCTGAAAAACGGCGTGAAAAGAGAAGAAGCCGAAAAAATAGCGCCGGACGATATAAATGAAAACGGCGCGGACGGATATGGAACGGAAGCTTCGGATTCGGAGCACGCCACGTATCTTATAACCTTTACAAAGGACAAAGACGGCTGTGTCTGCTGGGAGAAGAGCACTAAAAACGTCGTTATCTCAAAAAGAAAAACGAAAATGAAAAGATATCCCGTAGCGTATTTCGCGTGGGATAAGGTAAAGGGCAGCTTTATAGGCTGCTCGCCGATAACGGCGTTAAAGGAAAACCAGAAGTACATAAACAAAGCATACGCCATGGTCATGAAGCACATGACGGACACCGCTTTTTCAAAGATCGTATACGACAAAACTCTGATACCGGAGTGGACGAACGAGGTCGGAGAAGCGATAGGCGTGCGCGGCGGCGGTGACGTGAGATCCGCCGCCTCCGTGATAGGCACGGGACAGCTTCAGTCCGGTTTCCTTGAGGTCATAGCAATGACGTTATCACATACGAAAGAGATGATGGGAGCGACGGATGCGGCGCTCGGCGAGGTGGAGCCGGACAACACGTCGGCTATACTCGCGCTTCAGGAAGCGTCCGCGATACCGCTTGAAACTCTTAGGCAGAATCTCTACGCGTGTATTGAAGATCTTGCGCTTATCTGGGCGGATATGCTTCTTACGTACTACCCGGAAGACAGACTTGTGATATACAGGGATGAAAACGGGGAGGAAAAAGCGGAAAAACTGCCGGAGCTTTCCGTAATGAGAGAAGCGCTTCTGTCGGCGCGCGTGGACGTGGGCGCCGGAAACAGATATTCACAGATAGCGTCTTTGAACACGCTTGACAGGCTGTTATCCGGCGGTTACATAACCGTTTCTCAATATATCAAAAGACTGCCGGAGGGCATAATCGCAGACAAGGAGGAGTTGCTTCAGAATGACGAACAGACAGAGAGCAGAGCTTGAGATAACCGAATTTACCGAGGCGTTCCCTTACGCGGAGCTTGATAACGTTCCGCAGTCCGTGTGGGAGGAAGTCAGATCCGGCGTAAAGCTTAAGGACGCTTACGGAAAATATTCGGACGAGCTTGAAAGATCGTACGAGTCGGCGCGTAGGGTCAATACCGAAAACGCCGATATGTCGAGCGGCAGGATAAGCGGCGCGCCGAAAAAAGCGGTATATACCGCAAAAGAGGTATCCGCCATGACCGGAAAGGAAGTGGCGGCAAACTACGACGACATACTTGCAAGTATGAAGTCAGCCGGATTTTATTCATAAAACTATAAGGAGAAAAATTAATGGCACTTAGTTATTTTATCCCGACCGTCTGGTCGGAAACACTTTACAGAGAGCTTGACCGTGAGTACGTAGCGGTAAAAAACTGTAACAGAGACTACGAGGGAGATATAAAAAACGTGGGCGATACCGTAAAGATCGTCGGCGTATCCCCCATTTCCGTTTTTGACTATACCAAAAACACGAACATGAGCGCGCCCGCGGAGCTTACCGACACGCAGCGCACGCTCGTTATCGAAAAGGCAAAGGCTTTCAACTTTGCGATAGACGATATAGACCGCGCGCAGGCGACGCCCAAGCTCATGAAAGAGGCGATGCACCTCGCCGCCTCCGCACTTGCGAACGAGGCGGATAAATACGTGTTCTCGCTTTACAGCCAGGTTGCCGCCGCAAACACGAAGACCGTAACCGGTCTTACGAGCTCAAACGTCGTTGATATGCTGCTCGACGTAAGACAGAAGCTGCTTGAAAACGACGTTCCCGGAAACGAGCAGATAATACTTGAAGTCCCGCCCGTCGTCGCTTCCGCCATAATCAAGGCAAAGATAGTGAACGGCACGGACAACACCGAGGTCCTCGATCAGGGCTGTATCGGCACGTTCTTAGGCTTCAAGATCTACGTTTCAAACAACGTGGCGACGACCACCGTAAGCAGCGTGGATCACTACAAGTGCTTTGCGAGAACAAAGCGAGCCATCACGTTTGCCGAACAGTTGAACGAAATAGAAGCGTACCGTCCCGAGCTCCGCTTTGCGGACGCGGTAAAGGGTCTGCACCTGTACGGCGCAAAGATCGTTTATCCGAAAGAGCTTCTGCT
>DBWC01000090.1:0-5669 GCA_002308615.1 Clostridiales bacterium UBA1248 | reverse complement strand
CAATACCGCCGCCGCTCTTATAAGCGAACAGCCGGACGGCGCGGACAACGCGGATCTGTCTTCACGGGCGGTATATATCTTGAATCAAATAATATCCGAGCTTACGCCGCTCGACCGCGCCGCGACGGGTGAAGACAGAAATTATCCGGATACGGTAAGCTCGCTTAATACGCCGTTCCCGCTCTGCGACGGGCTTGCGCATATATGTGCGTATAAGCTGGCGTATCTTCTCATAGCGGACGAGAACACCGTGCTTTATTCCGTTTTGCGTACGGAATACGAAAATGAAAGAAAACGGTTTATCGACAGCATACCGGCGGCGGTATCGTCCATTAAAAACGTTTACGGTTAAGGAGTTTTTATGGCGAGATACAGAAAAAGTACGGCAAGCCTGCTGTTTACGGACATATTCAGAGGCATAGACACGGCGGAGGAGGGGAAAAACAGCCTTTCCTCCTCCGTATATATGAAAAACTTTTGCATAACGCAAAACGGCAAGCTTAAAAAGCGCTGCGGATATAAAAAGCTGTTATCCGGGATCAGCTGCGACAGCTGTTACGCGGACAGGGTCAGAGGAGAAGACCATTTTATTTACAGAGACGGCACAAAGCTGAAAGCGATAAGGCTTACCGATATGAGTACGTTTGAGTATGAAACGGAAAGCTTTGCAAAGGCAGGTTATTTCAAATTCAACGGCGCCGTTTATATTTACGGATACGGTTTTTATTACCGTTTTGACGGCGACGGATTTGAAAAGCTTTCCGTGTATATACCGACCGTGGCCGTCGCCTGTTCGCCCGGCGGAGCCGGCACCGTAAATGAAAGCTTGAATATCATATCGGACAAAGCGGCGGTATCGTATTCTCCGGACGGAGTATCGGATTCTTTCGTTTTGCCTTATATGGCAAAAGACGTCGTGTCAGTCGAGCTTGACGGGGAGATACTTGACGCGGATGATTATACGTATGACGCGCGGACGCGTACGCTGACGCTCGATCAGACGCCGTCCGGCTCCGTTCCGGACAGCCTGAAGGTCACGTTTATTCTGTCGGATCAGACGCTTTTGAATATGCCGGCGTTAGGCTGCGGCTTCTGCGTATACGGCGGAGACCGCGACAGCAGGGTGTTTTCATACGGAGACGGAAATATACTGCGCTATTCCGACGTCACGTCAACAGGTCCGGACGTCACGTATTTTCCGGCGGATAATTTCATAACCGTCGGAGACGGCAGCAGTATTGTCACCGCGCTCGTGCGTCATTACGACAGGCTGATCATATTTACGGAGAGGGAAACGTGGTTCTTGAGTCCTTCAAGCGTTGATTACGAGGGATATTCAAAGCCCTCCTTCCCGTTATCTCCGCTGAATTCAACAGTCGGAAGCATAGGCGGCGGAGCGGCGTACGCCGACAATTCTCCCGTGACGCTTTCCGAAGACGGCATCTACGTTTTTGGCAGGAGCACGGTAAGAGACGAGCGTAACGCAAAAAGGATCTCCGATAAAGCGTCGCTTTACACGGACGCGGCGTTTCTCAAAGGCGCGCTCGTTTACGATAACGAATACGACAAAGAGATATGGATGTATTATTCAAACGGCGTTCTCATTTACAACTACGGCACAGACGTGTTTTATTATTACGACAACGTGCCTGCGGAATACGTTTTCGGCTGTAACTGCAGCACCGCGTTTTACGGCGGCGGCTGTATATACGCGTTCGATCAAAGCTGTAAAACAGACGACGGAAAAGACATAGACGCGCTGTACGAAAGCGGGAGCGTCACGCTTGACAAAACCGCGAAAAAGAGAAGACTGCGCAGAATCAGCCTGTCGTTTCTGCCGGAAAGGGAAACGACGGTGAGCGTTTACGCCATACCGGACAGAGGAGAGGAACGCCGCTTTGTTTTCGGCGCGGACGCCTCAAATTCCGGACTTGACTTCGGACGTATAAATTTCGGCTCGTTTACGTTTTCATGCGGCAATAAAGCCGTGCATGAAGCGCAGAGAGCACAGCTTTCATCCTTTGAAAATATCGGGATAAGGATAGTGAGCGGCGGAGACGGCGGGCTTACCGTTGATTCCGTGTCGCTTACGATAGACGGAACATAACATAAAAAAGGAAGTGAAAAATGCAGAACGAGGAGATCTTTATCGGTCTGGAACGCCACGAGCAGAGACTCAATTCTCTTCAGAAACAGCTTGACGAGCTCAAGGCGGTCCAGAAGGAGATAAAGGCGATGAACGAATCGCTTATCGAAATAACAAATGAAATAAAACACACCAATTCGTCTTTATTGTCATGCGAGATGAAAATAAACGAGCTGCAGTCCGCACCGGGCAGAAAATGGGAAAAGATAACAGTCTCGCTCTTATCCTCCGTACTGTGCGGTATATTGGGATACGTTCTGGCGAGATTTTTCGGATAAGGAGGTTTATGGAAGACTTTATAACAGTAAGATCACTGCTTACGTACGGAGGCGCGGCGGCTGCCTCCGCGGCGGTGACTCAGATATTGAAGCCGCTTATTGCAAAGCTGCCGTTTACGGTAAGCCCGCGGCTCGTATCGTATCTTATCGCGCTTGCGATAACGCTGACCGCGACTGCGTTATCCGGCAGTAAGGAATTATCCGATTATCTGATATGCACCGTGAACGCGGCTCTCATTTCGCTGTCGTCAAACGGAGGATACGATCTTATAAAATCGCTTATAAGCGAAAACAACGAGGAGAACAACGATGAGAATAACTCTTGACCCCGGTCACGGGCAGTTCGGAAATCCCGGCGTTTTGCCGGGATATTACGAGGGAACGCGCGTATTCATGCTCGCGCAGGCGCTCAGGTATCAGCTCGAGCGCTATAAGGATACGGAAGTCATAATAACGAGAAACTGCATAGAAGACAATCCGTCGCTTGCAAACAGAGGCGGGACTGCGGCTAAAAACGGCAGCGTGCTTTTCATATCGCTGCACTCAAACGCCGCCTCGAACCCCGCGGCGCACGGCGTTTCCGTTTTCAGAAGCGTGAAACGCCCGGACAGCGAGCATTTAGGACGTCTTTTGGGCTCCGCGGTCGTCAACGTTATGAAAAAGCACACGGATATAACTTATCTGCGCGGCGTGATGACAAGGACGGAGAGCTTTGACGGAGAAATACAGGATTATTACGGCGTGATACGCTCGTCCGTTAAATCGGAGAACGTAAAGTATTCGTATATAATAGAGCACGGCTTCCACACGAACCTTACGGAATGCGAGTATATGTTTTCCGACGAGGCGCTGCAGGATATCGCCGAGGCGGAAGCCGAGGTGATAGCCGCGTATTTCGGCTTGCATAAAAAAGACGATCCGTCGCCCGACTACATCGAATATGAAGTACGGCCCGGCGATACTTTGACGTCTATCGCAAGAAAATACAACACCACCTGGAGAGCGCTTGCCGAATACAACGATATAAAAAATCCGGATCTTATAATAGACGGGCAGATAATAAAAATACCCGTGTCGGTAAATATAAACGTCGGCGACGTCGTAAGGATAAAAGAGGACAAAGACACTTATTTCCCCGGCGGAAATCCTTTTTCAAAATGGGTAAAGGATTACGACTACGTCGTATCCAAAACCTGCGATTCAAAGGGAGAGCCGGTATACCGCGGCGGCGATAAATGCGTGCTGCTCGGAAACAAGATAAACAGAAAGACCGGCGCTCACGCCTCGCCCATAAACTCGTGGGCAAGCGTCAACTACATAGAAAAAATAAGAGCGGAGAAAAAATAAAATCGGAAAGGAAGTAAAAAATGTCAATAAGAAGAATGACGGATAACGTATCGGTCATATCGTCCTTGCCGGATTCGCCCGCGCCGCCTTTTTACAACGCTTCGACCGTAAAAGCGAAGTTCGACGAGGCGGCGAACAAGATCAAAACGTATATAAACGATACGCTTATACCGGACGTGGAATCCACCGCCATAACGGGCGTCGCGGCGGTAAAAAAACTGCTTGTCTCGTATACGTCGTCCGGCACTTACACGTTTGATACGGAAGATCACCCGTCTGTCGGCGGCGTGTACGACGTAATAATGATAGGCGGGGGAGGCGGCGGCAGTATAGACGGCTCGCTCACCGCTTCTCTCGGCACCGGAGGCGGCTCCGGCAGCGTCACAAAGCTGTTTGCCGTAACGCTTGACGGAGAATACACCGTAAACGTCGGTGCGGCGGGCACGGGAAACGTAACGAGCGGAACGGACGGCGGTACGACCATGATGTACTCGTCCGACTATTCGTTTTACAACGTCGCGTCCGGCGGCAAGGCTTCGTCTCAGACGAATAAAATAGGCAGAGGCGGCGGAATAGGCGGAGAAGACAGCGTTTATATGGACGGGACGGTCGCATACGGCCGCGGCGGTGACAACGAATACGGCCGCGGCGCAAGAGGCGGCGCGACGTCAGACGACGTAGTGCCTGCCCAGGGATACGGCGCGGGCGGCTGGGCGGCGTTTTCGCCCGCGTGCGGCGCGGTGTTCATATACGGCTACGAAGGAGTGTAAAAATGGCGGATAAATCATACGAAAGCTACGAGATGCTCGCAAAGCTGCTCAATTCCGGCAGACAGGAAAATATAGATTCGGCGTACGACGCGCTGTCTGATGTCATAAACGGAGAGTATCTGAAAAAGAAAAAGGAAAACAGCGCCGCGTATGCGGAAAAGCGCGACGCGCTTGCGAGAAACAAGGCGAAATCCGAAAAATATCTCGATTATTTTATGACGGAGAAGGGCTATAACGGCTCCGGCATAGAGGCCGACGCAAAGCTTAAAGCGAGCCTCGGTTATGATTCGGATCTGTCGTCGCTTTACGCCGCCGAAGCGGCGNNCCGCCTCCGATATAGATTCGGAGTTTATAACGGCAAAGCTGAAGAACGAGGCGGAGAGAAGCGAAAAGAAAGCGGCGGCGGACAAGGATCACGCCGACACGCTTTATAAAGCGTATAACGACGAGCAGGACAGAGAGCTGAAACGCGACCAGCTCGATTATCAGCGTGAATCCGACGAAAAAGACAGAGAGCTTGATATGCAGAAGCTGAAAAGCGACGAAGAATATAAGAAGAATCAGCTCGGTCAGAATACGTATTTAAAGGAAAAAGAATACGAGATTAAAATGCTGCAGGCGCAAACGGACGCAGCAAAAGCCGCAGCGAGCACGGGCTCGCAGAAGGAGGAAGCCGCACTTCTTAACGAAAAGCTCAATACGTACAGACAGCTTTTGTATCAGGAGCTGAAAAACAACTTTGAGCAGACGGACGATATAAATGAAAAACAGCGCATATACGATTCCGTCACGGGAGTGAACGCCGAGCGCGCGACCGAAAAATACGGAGAGACGTTTTATAAAAATCTGATAAAGGATTTTTCAAAAGCGTTGAACGCGGCGAAAGCCGAAAAAGCGGACGCGGAAACGGTGCAGAAGCTGTACGACAGATTCGTCAACGCAAAGGACGAGTATCATTATCAGACGTATATGAAGCTCAAACGCGAGCTTGAATTCAGCAATTTCCCGGGCTTTACGGCCGATCAGCTTGAAAGAGCGTATAAGGCGTATCTGAAGAACGGACAAGTAAGTTAAAACGGAGGGCGATCAAATTGATCGCCCGTTCAATTTGCAGACAAAGCATTTAAG
>DBWC01000086.1 GCA_002308615.1 Clostridiales bacterium UBA1248 | reverse complement strand
CTGCCGAAGTTCAACCGCGATACGACGGACAGAAACAGAACGTCACCGTTTGCGTTCACAGGAAACAAATTCGAGTTCCGTATGCTCGGTTCGTCAAACTCCATAGCGTGCGCGAACATAATGCTGAACGCCGCGGTCGCGGAGAGTCTCAAAGTTTACGCGGACAGACTTGAAGGCGCAGCCGACTTTGAAACGGCGCTTCACGATATGATAAAGAAGACCATAAAAGATCACAAGCGCATCATTTTCAACGGCAACGGCTACGACGACGCCTGGATAAAGGAAGCGACGGAAGTACGCGGGCTGCTCAATTATAAAACGACGGCGGACTGCATGCCGCATCTGCTTGACAAGAAAAACGTGGATATGCTCACGTCTCACAAGGTATTTTCAGTCGAAGAACTGCAGTCGCGCTGCGATATAATGCTTGAAAACTACTGCAAGACCGTTACGATAGAAGCAAATACGATGGTCACTATGGCAAAGACTCAGATCTTACCGGCCGTCGCAAAATTCGCCGCGGACATAGCAAAGGACGCGCAGAGCAAAAAAGCGCTTGATCCGGCTCTGTCCTGCGAATACGAAACGGGTCTTGTAAAGAAGCTGTCGGGGCTGACAGACACGATAGCGATAAAGACGGATTCTCTGCAGAAAGCTCTTATGAAGCTGCAGGACGCAGACGGCATAATAGCGGAATCCGTTATGATACGCGACGACGTTCTGTCCGAGATGTGCGGACTGCGCGTAGCGTGCGACGAAGCGGAAACGATCACGGATAAATCCTACTGGCCGTTCCCGTCATACGCCGATATTCTTTTCAGCGTAAGATAAGAGGTGTTTATAGATGGAAGCAACAGAAAGCTTAACTAAATTGATAGAAGAAACTGTTACAAGCGAAGTATTCGGCGTATGGTTTCTGATAGGAGCCGCGCTCGTATTCTTCATGCAGGCCGGCTTCGCAATGGTCGAAACGGGCTTCACCCGTGCCAAAAACGCGGGCAACATCATAATGAAGAACCTTATGGACTTTTGTATCGGTACGGTGGTGTTCGTGCTCCTCGGTTTCTCGCTTATGATGGCTGAGGATTACGTCCTCGGATTCATCGGCGTGCCGAACCTTAAGATCCTGACCGATTTCGGCGGATTTTTACAAAACGGCTACGCCCCGTCGTTTGTTTTCAACCTCGTGTTCTGCGCCACGGCGGCGACGATAGTCTCCGGCTCCATGGCGGAGAGAACTAAATTCATATCGTACTGCATTTATTCCGGCGTCATCTCGCTTTTCGTATATCCGATAGAAGCGGGCTGGGTATGGAACCCTAACGGCTGGCTCGTACAGATGGGCTTCCACGATTTCGCGGGCTCCGCCGCGATCCACTCGGTCGGCGGTGTGACGGCTTTGATCGGCGCTATCATGGTCGGTCCGAGGCTCGGCAAATATATTAAAGATAAAGCCGGAAAAGTAAAGAAAGTTAACGCAATCCCCGGTCACTCGATCACGCTCGGCGCGCTCGGCTGCTTCGTCTTATGGTTCGGCTGGTACGGCTTTAACGGCGCTGCGGCGTGGGACGGCAACTCGCTTTCGTCCATATTCCTGACCACGACTATAGCTCCGGCGGTAGCGACCTGCACCACGATGATATTTACGTGGATCAAAAACAAAAAGCCTGACGTTTCAATGTGCTTGAACGCCTCGCTTGCAGGCCTTGTGGGCATCACGGCGGGCTGCGACGCGCTCGACGCTTTAGGTTCGACTGTCGTAGGTATCGTTTCCGGTTTCCTCGTAGTATTCGTAGTAGAATTCCTTGATCTTAAGTTACACATAGACGACCCGGTCGGCGCCGTGGGCGTTCACCTTGCAAACGGCGTATGGGGAACGATAGCGGTAGGACTTTTGGCAAATCCGGAAGCTCCCGCGGAACTTAAGGGACTGTTTTACACCTGGGATTTCCGTTTGCTCGGCGTACAGACGCTCGGCATTGCTGCAATTCTTGCGTGGACGATAGTTATGATGACTCTGACGTTCTTCATACTGAAGAAAACCATAGGTCTGCGCGTTTCACCCGAGGAGGAGATCAAAGGACTTGATAAGACAGAACACGGTCTGCCGAGCGCTTACGCGGACTTCGTCCCGGCGGTCGAAAGCCTTGATTACGGCTACGAAGGCGCCGTCGCGGTGAGCGGCGACGTACCGGAAGCCGAGGCGATACCGGTAAAGAAAGTCCCGTCATTCGACGACGGTCAGCCGAAGTTCACAAAGGTAGAGATCATCTGCAAGGAGCAGAGGTTTGAGGCGCTTAAGAACGCGATGATGGATATAGGCATAACGGGTATGACGGTGTCGCACGTGCTCGGCTGCGGAGCGCAGAAAGG
The DNA here is from genome assembly GCA_002308615.1 of Clostridiales bacterium UBA1248. Taxonomy (GTDB): domain Bacteria; phylum Bacillota; class Clostridia; order Oscillospirales; family CAG-272; genus UBA1248. The sequence goes on along the minus strand of DBWC01000086.1, from coordinate 7,543 downwards.
ACAGCCGGAATATTACCGCGGCGTCGTGGTCGAGGCAAACCTATTGCCTAAGATACAGGTAGATATAGTAGTAAGCAAGGTTCCCGTAAGGCACGTTATAGAAACGGCTAAAAGCGTACTTTACACCGGTCACATAGGCGACGGCAAGATATTCGTCTATGACGTTGAAAACGTTGTCAAGGTGCGTACCGGTGAGGAAGGCTACGACGCCTTGCAGGACGTGGAATAGGAGACAGTATATATGTGTTCGGTTTTCGGTTATTGCGGCGAAGTTTCAGACAAAGCCGGCTTTGAGAAAGCGTTTGCGAGGACGAAGTCCCGCGGACCCGACGACAGCCGCGTCATAGACACGGGCAAGGGTCTGTTAGGCTTTCACAGATTATCGATAATGGGATTAACGCATACCGGCATGCAGCCGTTCAGTTTGAACGGCTGTTATGCCGTATGTAACGGAGAATTATACGGCTTTGAAGCTGAGCGGCAAAAACTCAAAGAAAAAGGCTATACCTTTAAAAGCGACAGCGACTGCGAGATAATTTTGCCCATGTATTTTGAATACGGGGTCGAAATGTTTAAAAAATTCGACGCGGAGTTTGCGTGTATCATCTATGACGGCAGAACAAGCGAATACATAGCCGCACGCGATCCGATAGGCATACGCCCGCTTTATTACGGCTATGACAAAAACGGTGTGATACTGTTTGCAAGCGAGCCGAAAAACCTCGTTGGTCTGACTGACAAGATCACGCCGTTCCCGCCCGGTCATTATTATAAAAACGGCGAATTTATTTCATATTGCGATATTGCAAAAGTCAAAAAAGTTTGCTATACTGATATAGAAGACGCGTGTAAAAATATCCGCGAAAAGCTCGTATCGGGCGTTGAAAAGCGGCTCGTAGCCGACGCAAAGGTGGGATTCCTGCTCTCCGGCGGCCTCGATTCGTCGCTCGTATGCGCTATTGCGGCAAAAAAGAGCGAGCATCCTATAAAGACGTTTGCGATAGGTATGACGAAAGACGCGATAGACTTAAAATACGCAAAGCAAGTCGCGGACTTCATCGGCGCGGATCATACGGAGGTCTATATGACGCCTGACGACGTCATATCAAACCTTGAAAACGTCATTCATCTGCTCGGAACGTACGATATAACGACGATACGCGCAAGCATGGGTATGTATCTCGTATGCAAGGCGATACACGAGCAGACGGATATCAGAGTGCTTTTAACGGGTGAAATTTCCGACGAGCTTTTCGGATACAAATACACGGACTTTGCGCCGTCCGCCGCCGAATTTCAGGCTGAAGCGGAGAAGCGCGTGAGAGAGCTTCATATGTACGACGTTCTCCGCGCGGACAGATGTATTTCCGTAAACAGTCTTGAAGCGCGCGTGCCGTTCGGCGATCTTGATTTCGTGTCGTACGTAATGAGCCTTGATCCCGAGATGAAGATGAACAAATACAATATGGGAAAATACCTGCTCCGTCACGCGTTTGAAGGCCTCGGATATCTGCCGGACGGCATCCTGTGGCGTGAGAAGGCGGCGTTTTCCGACGCGGTAGGTCACAGCATGGTCGATTATCTGAAAGAATACGCGGAGAGCAGATATACGGAAAAAGAATTTGAAGAAGGACGCAAAAAATACGGTCACGCACAGCCTTTTACAAAAGAATCGCTTTTGTACCGCGACATATTTGAAAAGTATTATCCCGGGCAGTCGGAAATGGTAGTCGATTTCTGGATGCCGAATAAATCGTGGGAGGGCTGCAACGTAAACGACCCGTCCGCAAGAGTGTTATCAAACTACGGAAACAGCGGAAAATAGGAGGATATGGATATGACAAAGTATATTTTCGTTACCGGCGGCGTTGTCTCCGGTCTGGGTAAAGGAATAACCGCGGCGTCGCTCGGACGTCTGCTTAAATCGCGCGGTCTCAAAGTCGCCGCGCAGAAGTTAGACCCGTATATAAACGTCGACCCCGGCACGATGAGCCCGTATCAGCACGGAGAAGTCTACGTCACCGAGGATGGCGCGGAGACCGACCTTGACCTCGGTCATTACGAAAGATTCATAGACGAGGACTTGAACAAATATTCAAACCTCACCACCGGTAAGGTCTACTGGAACGTGCTGAATAAAGAGCGCCGCGGCGAATATCTTGGAAGCACGGTGCAGGTCATACCGCATATCACAAACGAAATAAAAAATTTTATTTATAACGTCGGCAAACACTCGGACGCGGACGTCGTCATAACGGAAATAGGCGGAACGATAGGCGATATAGAATCACAGCCGTTTATTGAGGCGGTGCGCCAGATCTCGCTTGAGGTGGGGCGGCAAAACAGCCTGTTCATCCACGTAACGCTCGTGCCGTATCTGCACGGCTCGGAGGAGCATAAAACAAAGCCGACTCAGCACTCCGTCAAGGAGCTGCAGGGAATGGGCGTAAACCCGAATATCATAATCCTGCGCTGCGACGAGCCGCTTGAGGAGAGCATTTTTGATAAAATTTCGCTTTTCTGCAACGTAAAAAAGGACTGCGTAATAGAAAACATAACGCTGCCGAACCTTTACGAAGCGCCGCTTATGCTTGAAAAATCACATTTTTCGGAGGTCGTCTGCCGCGAACTCGGCATAGACGCGCCGGAGCCGGATCTTGACGAATGGTCCGCCATGGTGGACCGCATCAAATCAAGACCTTACACGGTGCATATAGGTCTCGTGGGCAAATACGTGGGTCTGCACGACGCTTATTTATCCGTTGCAGAGGCTATGCGCCACGCCGGATATTTCTACAACACTCACATAAAAATACACTGGATAGATTCGGAAACGATAACCGAGGAAAACGTCGGCGAGGTGTTAAAAGACTTGGACGGCATAATCGTCCCCGGCGGCTTCGGTCAGCGCGGCATAGAAGGCATGATAACCGCGGTCAGATACGCAAGAGAAAACGGCATGCCGTTTTTCGGCATCTGCCTCGGCATGCAGATAGCCGTTATAGAATACGCGAGAAACGTCGCGGGCATCAAGGACGCCAACTCCGGCGAATTTGACGAGCAGTGCAAAAACAAAGTAATAGACTTTATGCCCGGTCAGTCTGAAGATATAGACAAGGGCGGCACGCTGCGTCTCGGCGCGTATCCGTGCGTCATAAAAGAAGGCACGACTATGGAGCGCTGCTACGGCAAAAAACAGATAAGCGAGCGCCACCGCCACCGTTACGAATTCAATAACGATTACAGACAGATATTGCAGGACAACGGATTGACGCTCTCCGGTATGTCGCCGGATGGTTTGCTCGTTGAGACGTCGGAGCTGTCCGACAGACCGTTTTACGTGGGTGTCCAGTATCATCCCGAATTCAAATCGCGCCCCAACAAGCCGCACCCGCTTTTCAAGGGCTTTATAGGCGCGGCGTTTAAAAAAATGAAGGACAAAACCAAATGAGCATACATGAGGAATGCGGCGTTTTCGGCGTTATGTCGAAAGCGCCGTTCAATGCGTCAGCCATGTGTTATTACGGGCTGTACGCCTTACAGCACAGAGGGCAGGAGAGCTGCGGCATAGTCGTAAATGACGACGGGCTTTTCGTGTCGCATAAGGATATCGGAATAGTAAGCGAAGTATTTACTAAAAGCGTTTTGTCTTCGTTTCCTTTTGGCACCATGGCCGTGGCGCACACCCGCTACGGCACGACCGGCGGCACGAACAGGAACAACTGCCAGCCGATAGAGGTAAATCACCAGAAGGGCAGAATGGCGATAGCGCACAACGGCAATCTGTCTAACGCCGGAAAGCTGAGATCCGCCCTGGAATTATCCGGCGCGATATTCCACACGTCGTCCGACACGGAGACGATAGCGTATATAGTCACGAAAGAACGGCTGACCGCTCCGTCGATAGAGGAGGCTTTGAGCCACGCGATGAACACGCTTGAGGGCGCTTATTCGCTCGTTTTAATGTCTCCGCAGAAGCTCATCTGCGCAAGAGACCCGCACGGCTTCCGCCCGCTCTGCTACGGCAAAACGAAAGACGGCATATACGTCGTGGCATCCGAAAGCTGCGCGCTTAAAGCCGTGGGAGCGGAATTCATACGCGACGTCGACCCCGGCGAAATAATAATATTCTCGGGCGACGGCGTCATATCAAGGCGCGAGCATTGCGGCAGGGAAGAAAAGAAGATCTGCATTTTTGAATACATATATTTTTCACGCCCGGATTCCGTGATAGACGGCCGCTCCGTACACGAGGCGAGGATAGAAGCGGGCAAAGTGCTTGCGGAAACGCATCCGGTCGACGCGGATATTGTAATAGGCGTGCCGGATTCCGGACTTGACGCCGCGCTCGGCTACAGCAGAAGATCCGGCATACCGTACGATATAGGGCTCGTCAAAAACAAATACGTCGGCAGGACATTTATAGCGCCCTCCGACAGGCTCGATCAGGTGAGCATAAAGCTGTCCGCGGACAAAGACGCGGTTAATGGTAAAAAGATAGTTTTGATAGACGATTCGATAGTCCGCGGTACGACGTCCGGCCGCATAGTTTCGCTTTTGAGAGAAGCGGGCGCAAAGGAAATACATATGCGCGTTTCCGCTCCGCCGTTTCTTTATCCGTGCTATTACGGAACGGATATAGACTCGCAGAAAAATCTCATAGCCGTGCATCATACCGTGGATGAGATAGCAAAGATGATAGGCGCGGATTCGCTCGGATTTTTTCCGGTGCAAAGGCTTGACACGCTCTGCGGCGGGGACCACTATTGCCGCTCCTGCTTTGACGGCGTGTATCCGACGGAAATACCGAGGGAAAACGACAAAAACCGCTTTGAACAAAGACTTTCCGAAAAGCAAAAAAAGGATAACTGATATGGAAAAAAAGATAATACTTGAAGACGGCAGGCAGTATACGGGATATTCGTTCGGCGCGGATAAGGACGCGCTGCTTGAAATAGTTTTCAACACCTCCATGGCGGGCTATCAGGAGATAATGTCCGACCCGTCTTATACGGATCAGGCGGTCGTAATGACTTATCCGCTTATCGGAAACTACGGCATGGCGGACGACGATTACGAGACGGATAACCCGACCATAGGCGCGTTTATCGTGCGCGAATATAACGACGAGCCGTCCAACTTCAGATGTGCGGAAACGCTTGATTCCGTTATGAAAAGATACGGGATCCCCGGCGTATACGGCGTGGACACGAGAAAACTGACGCGCTCCATACGCGACAAGGGAAGCAGAAAAGTGCTTATAACAGACGTTTCCACGTCTCTTGAAGAAGGATTAAAGATAATTAAAGAAAATTCGCTGCCGCACGACGCCGTATCACGCGTGAGCAGCAAAAACATATATGAGTCGGAAACAAAAAACGCCCGCTTTCACGTCGTGGCGATAGACTGCGGGATGAAAAAGAATATCGTCCGGTCGCTTAATAAAAAGGACTGCCGCGTCACTGTCGTTCCGTGGGACACGGACGCGGAAACGATAAAAGCGTTAAAACCGGACGGAGTTTTCATATCAAACGGTCCCGGCGACCCGGAGGACGTGCCGGAGACTATACGGACGGTAAGAGATCTTATAGGAAAATATCCGATATTCGGCATATGCCTCGGTCATCAGATAATATCGCTTGCGTACGGGGCGAAAACTTACAAGCTCAAATTCGGCCACCGCGGCGGCAACCATCCGGTAAAAAACGTAAAGACCGGGAAAATTGAAATAACTTCGCAAAACCATTCCTACGCCGTGGATACGGAAAGTCTGGAAAACACGCCGCTTTCTGTCACGCATATAAACCTGCTTGACGGCACGGTGGAGGGCGTTGAATGTATGCGTGATCACGTTTTCAGCGTGCAGTATCATCCGGAGTCGGCTCCGGGACCGCAGGACAGCGCGTATCTGTTCGATAAATTCATAGATATCATGAGAGGGGAGCGGGAGCATGCCTAAAAGGACAGATATAAACAAAATACTCGTCATCGGCTCCGGCCCCATAGTCATAGGTCAGGCGGCGGAATTCGATTACGCGGGAACGCAGGCGTGCCTCGCCTTAAAAGAAGAGGGTTACGAGGTCGTTTTGTGCAACTGCAACCCGGCGACGATAATGACGGACACCTCGATCGCGGACAAAGTTTATATGGAGCCGCTCACGCTTGAATATATCGCAAAGATAATCCGTTACGAAAGACCGGACGCGATTCTGCCCGGCATAGGCGGGCAGACCGGACTCAATTTAGCCGTCGCGCTTGAGAAAAAAGGCGTGCTTGAGGAATGTCACGTTGAGCTGCTCGGCACAAAAAGCGGCAGCATAGAGCAGGCGGAGGACAGGGAGCTGTTCAAGAGCTTATGCGAGAGTTTAGGCGAGCCGGTATTGCCGTCGGAGATAACGTCAAATATCGAAGACGGTATAAAGATCGCAAAAAAGATCGGTTATCCGGTCGTACTGCGCCCTGCGTTCACGCTCGGCGGTACGGGCGGCGGCTTTGCAGAAGATGAGGAAGAGCTCGTACCGCTATTAAAAAACGGTCTTTCGCTTTCGCCCGTCGATCAGGTGCTTATAGAAAAGAGCGTAAAGGGTTATAAAGAGATAGAATACGAGGTCATACGCGACAAAAACGACACGGCGATAACCGTCTGCAATATGGAAAACGTGGATCCCGTCGGCATACATACCGGAGATTCCGTCGTCGTCTGCCCGTCGCAGACTTTGACCAACAAAGAATATCACATGCTGCGAGACAGCGCGCTGAGGATCATACGCGCTCTGAAAATAGAGGGCGGCTGCAACGTGCAGTTCGCGCTCGATCCGGATTCGTTTAAGTATTATCTAATAGAGGTAAACCCGCGCGTTTCGCGCTCCTCGGCTCTTGCGTCAAAGGCAAGCGGCTATCCGATAGCGCGCGTTTCGGCAAAGATCGGCGTCGGTATGACGCTTGACGAGATAATGTTAGCAAACACGCCCGCGTCGTTTGAGCCGGCGCTCGATTACGTTGTGACAAAGCTGCCGAGATTCCCGTTTGACAAATTCACGGACGCGGACAACAGCTTATCAACGCAGATGAAAGCCACGGGCGAGGTCATNNATGAGCGTGGGCAGGACGTTTGAGGAAAGTCTTCTCAAAGGCATACGCTCGCTTGAGATAGGCGCGTATCATCTGAGACTTCCGAAATTCGACGATTATTCAAAAGAGGAACTGCTCGATTATATAAAAAAAGGCAAGGACGACCGCATTTTTGCGATAGCTCAGCTCTTCCGCCTCGACTGCTCCGTTGATGAAACAGCAAAGATCACGGCGATAGACCGTATGTTTTTAAGAAAAATGCGGAATATCGTATCAACCGAAAACACCGTGAAAGCCCATCCGTTTGATCCGGCGGTACTGTACGACGCCAAAAAAACGGGCTTTTCAGATAAAGAGATAGCTTATCTGTGGGGCGTATCGGAGACCGAAATATATAATCTGCGAAAAGAAAAAGGCATAAAGCCGGTTTATAAAATGATAGACTCCTGCGCCGCGGAGTTTGACAGCTATA
>DBWC01000104.1:15503-27846 GCA_002308615.1 Clostridiales bacterium UBA1248 | reverse complement strand
GACCGGGGTTCCCCGAAAACGAGCTTGTCGAGTTTTTGGGGGTTCACGGGCGGGGGAACCCCAAGAGCGCGAAGCGCACAGAATGTCGCGCAGCGACACCGACTCTTAACTCTTAAATCTCAACTCTTAACTCGGGAGGGCAGACCCCTCCCCTACAAAAATGCGGCGGGAGAAAACTCCCGCCATACATTCATTTTTCTTATTTTGCCGTATAGAACGCCACGACGGCTTTATGCATATTGTAAACGTCGAATTTCGATACTACCTCGTACGGTGCGTGCATCGAGATCACGGGAACGCCTACGTCGACGGTGTCTATGTTCTTTTCCGATATGAACTTTGCGACCGTTCCGCCGCCGCCCTGGTCGACCTTGCCGAGCTCGGCGGTCTGCCATACGACGTTATTTTCGTCAAATATCTTTCTTATCTTGCCGACGTATTCACCAGAGGCGTCGTTTGTGCTCGATTTGCCGCCGCCGCCCGTGTATTTGGAAAGCGCTATGCCGCAGTTGATGAGTGCGGAGTTGTTTATCTCATAGGCTCCGGCAAAGTTCGGGTCGTAAGCCGCGGAAACGTCCGCGGACAGACACATTGAATTTGCGCGGACGATGCGCTCGTTTTTACCGAGTGTCGCGCAGATATCCGCTATGATATCGCAGAAAGCGCTCGTCTTCATACCGGTGTTGCCGTCGGATCCGGTCTCTTCTTTATCGGCAAGTATGCTCATAACGGTCTTTTTCGGCTTGTCAAGCGACAGGATCGCGGAGATCTCCGGATAAGCGCAGACTTTGTCGTCGTGGCCGTACGCGGCGATGAGCGATCTGTCGAGACCTATGTCGCGGGCTTTCATCGCGGGGACCGCGCAGAGCTCCGCGGACTGGAAATCGACCTCGGTCATGCCGTATTTGTCGTTCAGCAGCTTGAGCAGATTCAGCTTTATGCCCTCGGGCGTGTCCTTGTCAAACGGGATGCTGCCGGACAGGAGATTGAGCTGTTCGCCTTCTATCGCGGCGCCGACCTGCTTTGCGTACTGATCGCGCGCCAGATGCGGCAGGATATCGTTTATGTAGAAGAGCGGATCGGAATCGTCTTCGCCTATAAGAACGTCGACGGTCCTGCCGTCGGCAAGCGTTACGACGCCGTGGAGCGCTAACGGGATAGCCGTCCACTGATATTTTTTGATGCCGCCGTAATAGTGCGTTTTCAAAAACGCCATTCCGCCCGCCTCGTAAACGGGATTCGCCTTCAAGTCAAGACGCGGAGAGTCTATGTGAGCCGCCGTTAAGGCTATGCCTTTTTCAAGATCCTCGCTGCCTATAATAAAGAAATATACGCTTTTGCCGCGGTTATTGAAATAATATTTTTCTCCGGCTTTGACCTTTTTGCCGAATTTGAATTCCTTGAAGCCTTTTTTCTTTGCAAGCGCTATGGAGTAAGCGGAAGCGTCTCTTTCCGTCTTTGCGTTGTCAAGGAATTTTTTATATTCCTCGCAGTATGCAAACGCCGCTTCTTTTTCGTCCGGGCATTTTTCAAACGCCGATTTTTTCTTATACAGAAGTTTTTCCTTCAAAAGCTCGGCTTCCGATTTTTTCTTTTCGTTCTTTGGCATTTTCTTATCCTCTCTTTACTTCATATTCTTTCTTGTAAGAGTTATCTCGTCCGCCTCACAGAAGCGGTCGAAATTGTCCTCCGTTATTTTATATTCACAGCCGCAGCTGCAGCAGCGGATCGCAAAAGACTCGTATCTTACTACAAGCTCTATGTCGCCGTTGCAGTTGTTCTCCGGCTCGCCGCCTAAAAGCAGCATATTGTTCACGTCGCCGGACGAAAGCGAATTTCCCTGCTTTACCGCGCAGCCGCAGTATATTTTCCCGTCGTATAAAAGCTCTTTCGTGACGGTCGATATCATCGGCAACAGCGACAGATCAGGCGACGTCGGGCCTTTGTATTCATCCTCGTCTTCGTTATCGAAGTAATCGAGCGCGTCGTTTTCCTCAAGCAGATCGTAGAGCTCTTTTTCCGCTCTTTGCAGCTGTTCTTCCACGTTTTCCTTTGTACCGATAAAGCACACGTCCATGCCGGACAACGGGCAAGCCAGAAGCGTGAGCGGACGCTCGAGGACGGACGTCTTTGACAGTATGAATTCGTGATCCGTCCCGCAGACGAAGCAAGGCACGGAGAGCCTTATTTTGCCGTCCGACGTATACGTCAGCTTCATTTCGCTGTCGAATTTCGGGCATTTGAGCTTTATCATATCTCCCGAAAGCGCAAACACGCCTACCATGCTCTTGACCGCCTGACCGCACGTAGGGCAGCGGTACGCTATAGTCGTATTTTTGGGTTTTATTATCATTGCAGATTCCTTTCGTAGTAAAACAGGTATTGCTGGGCTATACCGGCGTACTCTCCGAGCGCCGACGTATCGAGCTTTCCGTCAAAATATTTATCGATAGTCTTTTTTATCCAGACGTCCACCGGGAATGCGCTCGTCTTTTCAAGCGCGAAAAGCAGAGTGCAGGACGCGACCTTCGGCCCCACGCCCTTTATCGTGCAAAGCTCTTCCAAACCCTGCTCGTATGTATACTCGTCTCTTATCCTGCACAGATCCATGCCGGACGCGCAGTGCTCCGCCGCGGATATCAGATATCCGGCGCGGAAGCCGACCTTAAGCGCTTTAAGCCCTTCTTCTCCCGCCGCGAGCAGCGCCTTTGGCGTCGGAAACGCGTAGTATTTCTTGCCGTCGTATTCAAATTCCTCGCCGTAGCTTTTGCAGACGGCTGTTATGAGCGATTTTATTCTCGGTATGTTGTTGTTTTGCGATATTATAAAGCTGCACAGCGTTTCCCACGGGTCTTGTCTTAAGATCCTTATACCGTCGCCTTTTTCCATTGCTTTTATTATAACGTCGTTTTCAAAGTGGTTTTTTATATCGTCGTTCACGGCGTCGTAATCCGTATCGAGCCCGAGATATTTTTCCCAGATATCCTCATATTCTTCTTTCGTACAGTGAAGATATACGTTTTCACTGTCCTGAGATATGCGTAAAACTCTGCCGAAAGCGACGCCCTCCCAGACGCCGTCCTCGTCTTTTTCAAACCGGAACGCCTGCCCGCAGTCAAAAATTTTATCAAGATCGAAGTGTTTCGGCCGTTTAAGCACAAGAATATCGCTCATAATACTTGATTTTTCCTTATTTTTTTGATATGATATTATCGAAAAGGAGATATAAAGATGAAAGAACAGATATACACAATTCCCGTAAATACCGCGTTTGAAAAATCCCAGGCGGACAAAACGTGCGGCTGTCCGTTCTGCACGATGAAAGAGATCTTGCAGAAAAACGAGCTTGATCTCATAACCGGCGCTTCGATGATGGAGCCGGATATACGCATAAAGACAAACGAGCTGGGCTTCTGCAAAAAGCATTACGATATGATGCTTTTGATGAAAAACCGCCTCGGTATAGCTTTGATGCTCGAATCCCACCTTGACGAGGTTTCAAAGAAAGTCAAGGCAAAGGGCTTGATGCCGCTGATAAAGGGCAAGGGGAACGTCGTATGCGATGACCTTAAAAAGTTAGAGGAAAGCTGCTACGTCTGCGGCAAAATAGAATTCCATATTGAAAAAATGTTCGAGTGCGCCGTTTATCTGTGGAGCACCGACGGGGATTTCAGAAAGAAGACCGCCGATCAGCCGTTTTTCTGCCTTCCGCATTACAGGCGCTTTGTGGAATACGCGAAACGCGACATGTCAAAAAAGGATTACGACGACTTTTATAAAGCCGTATCAGGCATAGAAAACGCATATCTTGACACCCTGCGCGAGGACGTGTCATGGTTCTGCAAGAAATTCGACTACCGCTACACCGACGAGCCGTGGGGCAATTCAAAGGATTCTATCGAGCGCGCAACGGCGTTTTTGAACGGGAGAGTATAAAATTAACGCAGGGGTCGGCGCCGCGACGACCCGCACAGGGACGAGAGCACTCGCCCCTGTTTTTATTTGTATTTGACCGGGAACCACTTCTCCATATATTCTATGACCTCGGGCTCTCTTTCTTTATACTCTTCAAAAGACAGTTTGCCGGAAAGAAGATCGTCAAACACGCCGGCGGTGTTTGCGTAAAGCGTGGGAAAGCCTGATCTCATCGCCGTAACAAAGTCAAAATTCGGATTATTGATTATTATATTCAAACTGTTCACGGAGCCGTTGTCGCGCAGAACGTCAAGCATATTGTGGTAGATATAATCGTATTTGATATAATCCACAGACGAAGCGTTCAAGGCTTCTATAAGATCCGCGGACAGTCTTTCGTCAGCCGCGTAAACGGGAACGCAGAGGACCGTGGCGTCCTCGGATATATACGTCGAGTATCCGGCTTCTTCGCTGTACTTGGGGAACGGCAGCATTCCCCAGACGAGAGAGGAATCAGACATTTTCTCCGCGGAGAATACCGTGTCTATATAAAACAGCGAGCTGCCTGACAAAAACGCGTCCGACGGAGACGACGATCCTACCGCCTCCGGAAGCGCGGCAAGCAGTTTTACAATATTTTCGTATTCTTCACTGAAAGTATTTGCGGCGGGCGTTTTATCCGTTCCGCTGTCGGCGTAGTCGAAGCCCGAGCCCGTCAAAAGCATTTTTTTGTAGTTTTCCGCGTTTTTCATTACGGCGGCGCCGTTTCCGGCTGACGCGGCGGCCGATACGCATCTCGCGTACGCTTCAAGCGTCCATTTGCCCTCCGACACGAGAGAATACAGATCCAAACCGAGCTTTTTTGCTATCTCTTTATTAAAATAAACGCAGTACATTTTTTCCGGCTCGAAGCATCCCTCGCCAGAAAGCGCATAAAGACTGTGGCCGCCGGATAAAGCCGCCATGGAATCCTTGTTGAAATAATCCGCTTTGAGATCGAGTCCGGCAACGGCGCGCAGACTTTTTACAAGTCCGTCGGACGCAAGCTTTCCGACAAGGCTCACAGGTACCGCCAGAACGTCGGCAAAATAGTTTTTGCTTTTTGCCGCGGCGTACAGCTTATCGTAGAGCTCCTGCTCTGAATATTTGATCACCGTCACGCTCGTACCGAGCTTTTCTTCGATCTTTTCTATACGGACGACTCTGTCCGAGGTGAGCGGCGTAAACGACGAATCGCCCTCGTAAAAAAGCTTATCCGTCGTTGCTATAAGCACGTGCATACCCGCCGCGTTTACGGTATCGAGCTGATCGAGCATCTCCAGAGCGTTTTTTTTCATGCTGTCGGAGGTCTTTTTATCTATGATTATCTCGTTAGGTTCTTCCGTTTCCGTCGCTGTATCCGTTTCCGTATCGGTCATTTCCGCCGAGGTCTCCGTGTGAGAGTCGTTTATGACAATTACGCCGCATGACTGCAGGCATAAAAGCACGGATATGAACAAAGCCAGAAGTTTAAATTTTTTCATGCCTGCTCAATAAGATCGGCGGCGGCTTTTACTATGGCGGAACCGTCGTAATCCTCGATCCTTCCGGTATCGCACAGATTTGCAAGCGCCGGATCTATCGGTATCCTCGCGAGCACCGGTATGCCGAATTCGACGGCGGCGGCGTCTGATGAGCCTTTGCCGAATATATAATGATCCTTGCCGCAGTCCGGGCATTTGAAATAACTGAAATTCTCTATAAGTCCTATTATCGGCACGTTCATCATCTTTGCCATGTTGACGGCTTTTGAAACGATCAGCGAGACGAGCTCCTGCGGGCTTGTGACGATGATTATCCCGTCAAGCGGAATGGACTGGAAGACGGTGAGCGGAACGTCGCCCGTTCCGGGAGGCATATCCACGTACATATAGTCAACGTTGCCCCAGATAACGTCAGTCCAGAATTGTTTTACCGTTCCCGAAATGACCGGTCCGCGCCATACGACAGGGGATTTTTCATTTTCAAGTAAAAGGTTTACGGATATGACCTCTATTCCCGTTTTCGTTGTGAACGGGATTATGCCGAGATCGTCTCCGTCGCAGAGGCCGTGAAGACCGAAGGCCTTCGGAATGGAAGGTCCGGTGACGTCCGCGTCAAGTATGGCGGTCTTATGACCTCTTTTAGCGCTCTCCGCCGCCAACAGAGACGTGACGAGAGATTTGCCTACGCCGCCCTTGCCGGAAACGACGCCTATGACCTTTTTGATATTCGAGTATTGATTGCACGGTTCCTTCTGTGGAACGCGCGACGAGCAGTTTTCGCTGCACGTTGAACAGTCGTGAGTACAGTTTTCAGCCATGATATAAGTTCCTTTATATAAATTTGCTTTCATTATAACCTTAAAACTGTCTTATATCAACAAAATTTAGTGGATTTTTTATTAAAAATATTGCAGCGGGTTGATTATTTCATACTCTTGTGGTAAAATAGGATCGTAAACGTCAGGAAAAACGTTAAAAGGTAAGAAAAATGGTCGCGGTAAAGATCAAAGAAAACGATATACTGGAGCTGAAAAAGAAGCACCCGTGCGGTTCTTCTCTTTTCCGCGCCGTCCGCGTCGGCTCTGACGTAAGGATAATATGCAAAGGCTGCGGGCGCGATCTCACGCTTCCGCGCGAAAAACTCGAAAAAAGCATAAAGAAGATAATCGGTAAAGAAAATGACTGAAAAACTTGATCAGATAGTTGAAAAATTCAATAAAATCGAGACGGAGCTGCTGGATCCCGCCGTGGTCTCCGACCCGGCGAAATACAGAGAGCTCATGAAGGAGCGCAAAAACATCCTTCCCGTCGTTCAAAAATATAAGGAATACAAGTCTTATCTGCAGAGCAAAGCCGAGGCTGAGGAAATACTCTCCTCCGGCGACTGCGACTTGTACGAGCTTGCGAAAGCCGAGCTTGAGGAAGCCGACGAAAACATAAAGAAAAGCTATGAGGAGCTTAAAATACTTCTTCTGCCGCGCGACCCGAACGACGACAAAAACGTCGTAATAGAGATACGCGGCGGTGCGGGCGGCGACGAGGCGGCGCTCTTCTCCTACGTTTTATACCGTATGTACTGTATGTACGCGGACAGCATGAAATGGAAGACGGAGCTGATGTACTGCAACGAGACGGAATTAGGCGGCTTCAAGGAAGTGTCGTTTACCATAACCGGCGACGGCGCGTATTCGCGTCTGAAATTCGAGTCCGGCGTGCACCGCGTACAGCGCGTGCCGGAGACGGAGGCGCAGGGGCGCATACACACGTCCACCGTCACCGTCGCGGTGCTTCCCGAGGCGGACGACGTTGAGGTGGAGATAAACCCGGCGGATATCAAATTCGAGACGTGCAAATCGAGCGGCGCGGGCGGTCAGCATATAAACAAGACCGAATCCGCGATAAGGCTTTATCACAAGCCCACCGGCATCATCATCGAATGTCAGGACGAGCGCAGCCAGTTCAAAAACAAGGACAAGGCGCTGAAGCTGCTCAAAACGAAGCTCTACGATATGAAGCAAAAGGAGCAGCACGACAAAATAGCGAACGAGCGCAAAAGTCAGGTCGGCACCGGCGACAGAAGCGAGCGCATACGTACGTATAATTACCCGCAGAGCCGCGTGACGGACCACAGGATAAATATGACGATATACTCGCTTGAAGCGTTTTTGAACGGCGATCTGAACGCCATGATAGACGCGCTCATAACCGCGGACACCGCGGCAAAACTCTCAGCGGAGGCTGATAATTGAAAACTCTTTACTTAAAACCGACGGAAAAAGACATAGAGACCGCGGCGCAGATAATTCTGCGCGGCGGTATCGTCGCGTTCCCGACGGAGACGGTCTACGGTCTGGGCGGCGACGCGACGGACGCCGGGTCCGCCGAAAAGATATACGCGGCGAAGGGCAGACCGTCCGACAACCCGCTTATAATCCACTTGTCAAAAGCGGAGGACGCAGAAAAATACGCGTATACGAACGAAATTTATTATAAGCTTGCAGACGCGTTCTGTCCCGGTCCGCTCACGATAATACTGCCGAAAAAAGATATAATACCGAAGCAGGTCACCGGCGGTCTTGACACCGTAGCCGTGCGCATCCCGTCGCATCCCGTCGCACGCGCTTTTATCGATGCGTGCGGGGTAGCGATAGCCGCGCCGTCCGCCAACCGCTCCGGTTCTCCGTCGCCTACGAGCGCCGAGCACGTAAAAGCCGACCTTGACGGCAAAGCCGACGCGATAATAGACGGCGGACCGTGCGAGATAGGTCTTGAATCCACGATAGTAAAGCTCAAGGACGGTTTCGCCGTGATACTGCGCCCCGGCGCGATAACCGAGGAAATGTTATCCGCCGTCGTTCCGGTCAGACGCGACAAGTCGCTTTACGTGAAGCCGGACGAGAACGCGCACCCGGAGGCTCCCGGCATGAAATACCGCCATTACGCGCCGGACGTGCCCGTTACGCTTTTAAAAGGTCCTCACGAAGACGTCGTTAAATTCATGAAGGACAAGCTCGGCGAAGACGACAGCACGGGCTTAATCTGCCTGCAAAGCGATAAAAAGAAGATAAAGGGCAAAAACGTAAAATATCTGCCAAACGACGCAAAAGGCCAGGCGAACGCCCTGTTTTCTCTTCTGCGCGATTTCGGCAAAACTGACGCGAAGCGCGTATATTCGGTAACGCCGACCCGTACCGGTCTCGGACTCGCGGTATGCAACCGTCTTACGAAGGCGGCGGGGTTCGACGTCGAATACGTCGGCATAACGATACCCGTTCTGGGGCTTACCGGGCAGAGCGGCGCGGGCAAAAGCACGGTTGCCGCGATATTAAAAGAACACGGCGCTTACGTCTGCGACTGCGACGAAATATATCACGGTATGCTTTATAAAAACTCGCCTATGGTAACCGAACTTGAAAAGCATTTCCCGTTTGCGGTAAATGACGGAGAGCTTGACAGACCGGCTCTTGCGGAAGCGGTCTTTTCGAATAAAGAAAAACTCGATCTGCTCAATTCCGTAACGCATAAGGTCATACTTGACGAGGTAAGAAAACAGCTTAAAAAAGCGGAAAAACAGGGATATAAATTCGCGGTCGTCGACGCGTCCCAGCTTTTTGAATCCGGTTACGACGCGGAATGCAAAGCCGTGATCGGCGTATGCGCGGACGAGGAAACGCGTATAAAGAGAATAATACGGCGCGACGGAATAACGCGGCAAAAAGCGCTTTCCCGCATATCCGGTCAGCATAACGAGGACTTTTTCCGCGTATATTGTGACGTGATAATAGAAAACGGCAAAGATGAAAAAGAGCTTGAAAAAGCCGTTTTTGGCATAGTTAAGGAATATATAACCATATGAAACAGGCGATAAAACGCAGCGTTGCCGCGATAGTCTTAGTCGCTTTGGCGATAGCGTCCGGCTTCGGCATACAGCAGCTGTATTACGCGATACAGAATAAAAACTATCCGCTCGCTTACTCGGAATACGTTGACAAATATTCCGAGCGGTACGGCGTTCCGAAGGACGTCATATACGCGGTCATAAAGGTTGAAAGCAATTTCAGATACGACGCGGAATCGTATAAAAAAGCCCGCGGACTTATGCAGATAATGCCGGGAACGTACGAATGGATCTGCGGCAGAGAGGGGATCGACCCGGAGGCTCACAGCATTGACGATCCCGAAATAAACATAATGGTCGGCACCTGCTATTTATCGTATCTTTACGATGAATTCGAGATATGGGAGACGGCTTACGCGGCGTATAACGCCGGTCACGGCATAGTACGCAAATGGCTTTCAGACGAGCAGTACGGCAAGGATGGCCACCTGACGAACATCCCGTACCCGGAGACCGCGTCCTTCGTTAAAAAAGTATCGGACGCAAGGCAGGTATATATAAAGATACTGCAGCGGAACGGGGAAACGGAGACGGCAAATTAAAAATCAGGAACATAGACCTTCTCCAAAACGGAGGAGGTTTTAATTTGCATAAAGCACGCTCCGACTTAACAAAAAACCGTATTTTAAAAGAAAATATACGTATAAAAATGCAGTAAAATGCAGGAAACGGTTTAAAATGTTTCAAAAATTAAATAAAAGTAGTTGACAAGAACGTATTATTGTGATAAAATCATCTCAATTATTTAATACCGAAAGGAAAATAATAAAATGAAAAAAACATTATCTGCAATTTTAGCGGTAATACTCTGCGTATCGTTCTGTCTGCTCGCGGCGTCCTGCGGCGAGCCGACGGCGAAAAAGTATACGGTAGGTATAGTACAGCTCGTACAGCACGTCGCTCTTGACGCTGCGACGGACGGCTTCAAAAAAGCCCTTGTTGACAAGCTCGGCGAAGACAACGTAGTATTTGATTATCAGAACGCATCGGGCGACACGGCAAACTGCGCCACGATAGTAAACGGCTTTGTAGCAAACAAAGTAGACCTCATCATGGCTAACGCAACGCCGGCTCTCCAGGCGGCTTACAACGCCACAAAGACGATACCGATACTCGGCACCTCGGTTACGGAATACGGCGTGGCTCTCGGCATCGAGAACTTCAACGGTACGGTTGGCTCAAACGTCTCCGGTACGTCCGACCTTGCTCCGCTTGACGAGCAGGCTAAGATGATAATCGACCTGTTCCCCGAGGCAAAGACCGTAGGACTTCTCTACTGCAACGCCGAGGCCAACTCCCAGTATCAGGTAAAAGTAGTTAAAGAATATCTTGAAGCAAAAGGCATAACCTGCAAGACCTACACGTTCAGCGACAGCAACGACATTTCAGCCGTTACGACAGCCGCCGCCGCGGAAATAGACGTTTTATACATTCCGACGGATAACGCTCNNCCGCCGCTGCGGAAATAGACGTGCTCTATATCCCGACGGACAACGCCGCCGCAGCTTCCGCTGAAATAATAGGCAATATTTTAAGAGATAAAAAGATACCCGCTATAGCAGGTGAGGAAGGCATATGCGCAAAGTGCGGCGTAGCCACGCTTTCGATAAGCTACTACGATCTCGGCTACAAGACCGGTGAAATGGCTGCGGCTATACTCAAGGGCGAAAAGAAAATAGAAGAAATGCCCATAGGCTACGCTCCCACTACGAAGAAATACAACAAGACGATAGCGGACGAGCTCGGCGTCACCATTCCGGACGGATATACCGCGATAGCCGAATAAACGCAAAAACGGCCGTAAGGCTGAAAGGATATTCACAGCATGGGTAATTTTCTCGGAAGTATGCCCGGAGCCATAGCCCAGGGACTTATCTGGGGCATAATGGCGATAGGCGTTTACATAACGTTTCGGATACTTGACATAGCCGACCTTACCGTTGACGGTACGGTTTGTACCGGCGCCGCCGTTTGCGCCGTACTCGTCGCGTCGGGCGTGAACATCTGGCTGGCGATACTGATAGCTACGCTGGCGGGCGTGCTCGCGGGATGTATCACGTGGTTTTTCCACGTCATACTCGGCATACCGGCGATACTTGCCGGAATACTGACACAGCTTATGCTGTGGTCCATTAACCTGAAGATAATGGGCGGCGCAAACAAACCGCTTTCCGCAAGAAACCTCTACGTACTGCTCACACAGATGGACGTGCCGCACGCGCTCATATTCCTTGCAATCGCGGCGGTGATAATAATCGGCCTTTTGTATCTGTTTTTCGGAACTGAGATAGGCTGCGCAATACGCGCCACCGGCAACAACGGCGCGATGAGCCGCGCACAGGGCATAAACACCGATCTGATGAAGCTGATAGGACTTGCGCTTTCAAACGGTATCGTTGCGCTCGCGGGTTCGATACTCTGCCAGTATCAGGGCTTTTCCGATATCAACATGGGAAAAGGCGCGATCGTCACCGGACTTGCTTCCGTTATAATAGGCGAGGCGGTAGTTAAGCATATAAGCAAAAACTTTGCGGTAAAGCTGGCGGGCGTTTTCATAGGCTCCGTAATATACTGGATAGTATATCAGACGGTCGTGTTCTTCAAAGTGGACACGGACCTTCTGAAGATGCTCTCCGCGCTTCTCGTCGCAGTATTCTTAGGAATACCGTATCTGAAAAAGAAAATAGGCGGCAAAAAAGCCAAGGGAGGTGCCGTAAATGGATAACGTCATGCTCTCCCTCAAAGGCATAGTAAAGAAATTCAATCCGGGCACGGTAAACGAAAAAGTTGCGCTGAACGGACTTGACCTCACGCTTGAAAAAGGTGATTTCGTCACGGTCATAGGCGGCAACGGCGCGGGCAAAAGCACGATGCTCAACGCCATATCCGGCGTCTGGCGCGTGGACAGCGGTTCCGTAGTGCTTGACGGCGTGGATATAACTAATCTTCCGGAATACAAGCGCGCAAAATACTTAGGCAGGGTCTTCCAGGATCCGATGATGGGCAC
>DBWC01000104.1:0-15473 GCA_002308615.1 Clostridiales bacterium UBA1248 | reverse complement strand
CGCCGCGGCAAACGCAAGACGTTTGCACCGGGTATAAAAAAATCCGAGCGCGCGGTTTACCGCGAAATGCTCTCCGAGCTCGACCTCGGACTTGAAAACCGGTTATCCGAAAAAGTCGGTATGCTCTCCGGCGGTCAGAGACAGGCGGTAACGCTCCTTATGGCGGCTATGCGGCAGCCTAAGCTGCTTCTGCTTGACGAACATACGGCGGCGCTCGATCCGAAANNCAGCCGCTAAAGTGCTTGAGATAACGGAGCGCATAGTAGGTGAAAACAATCTTACCACGCTTATGATAACCCATAACATGAAGGACGCCATAGCCCACGGCAACAGACTTATAATGATGCACGAGGGCAAAGTAATAGTAGACGTGTCAGGCGAAGAAAAAAAGAGCCTTACCGTTGAAGATCTTCTTGAGATGTTTACAAAAGCGAGCGGCGGAGAGTTTACGAACGACCGCGCGATACTTTCATAAAAACAGAAAACACAAACCCGGGAGAGCTTTTAAAACTCTCCCGGATCTTTATTTTCAAATTTTATTTTAAAGAAGCCTTGATGTTTTCAAGCGCTTTGAGGAAGCCTTCTTTTTCGGTCTCCGTCATGCCTTTTACAAAGCCTTCGTTTATTCTGTCTATTGCCGCGTTTAAATTATCCGTCGTCTGTCTGCCCTTCTCCGTCAGATAAACGTGCGTTTTGCGCAGATCCTTTTCATCCACGACACGGTCAACAAGACCGTCTTTTTCCATTTTACGAAGCGTTATGCTTATAGTGGGAGCCTTCATCCCGGTTTTTTCCGCAAGTGAAAGCTGTGTTCCTCCGTCCTTTAAGTAAAGCTGTGAAAGAAGCGTTCTGTAAGCGTTTTTAATGCCGAGATTTTCCGCTTCTATGCGAATTCTGAGCGCGTATAAATTTGAGATCTCCTTAATCAGCCCCGCCGCGTATTCGCCTTTTTTTGTTTTCATAGTGTATACCTCCGTTTTTTGTCGCATTTATTATAAACACTATTAGTTATTTTGTCAACAGTTTGAAGGAAAATTTCATCTACTTTTCACTTTACCGGTAAAAATTTGTTTAAATACGCCGATCACACCGTTTCGTTTTCTACAGTAACGTTTTTGCCGTTTATTTTTATGACCGCGTACGACGGTCTTCCCGTAAAAGGACGCGAAATACTGCCGGGATTGCAGACGTAAACGGTCTTGTCCTCCGTTTTTATTTTATTCAGATACGGGCTGTGAGTATGTCCGAAAAGGGCTATATCGCATCCGCTTTTTACGGCAAAGTTCTCAAATCTTTGCAGCCCTAATTTTACGCCGTACGCGTCGCCGTGGCAGATAATAAAATCAAGCCCGCAAAGCTCAACGCGTATCAGCGTCGGCTCTTTTGACGAGAAATCGCAGTTGCCTTTTACGGCAAGAAGCCCGGTGACGGGCGGCAAAGCCAGATATTTTGTGTCCTCCTCCCCGTCTCCGCAGTGTATGACGCATTCTATCTCGGGATAACGGTTTATAACGTTCTGCATATTGAACGAGCTTCCGTGCGAATCCGAAAAAACGAGTATCGTTTTCTGCATAATATCTCCTTTCAGTATCATTTTTCAAAAACGATCATAGTATATTATGAAAAGGGGGATAAAACAATGGAACTTAACAGAAAAAATCTGCGCGAGCTGACGTCGTTATCCGACGAGGAGCTGCGCGAAAAAATAAACGCCGCCGCATCGTCCTGCGGAATAGACAGATCGCGCACCATGCCGTATCTGTCCGATATGGCGGGCATAAAAAAGAAGCTCAATTCGCTGTCCGACGCGCAGATCAAAGCGCTTTTGTCCGCGTTAGGCGAAGAAAACGTAAAAAAGATAAAAAACGGGCTTGACAATGGATACAAGCGGTGACGTTTTATCCGCGCTTTTGTCCGACCCGGAGAAGCTGTCCGCGGCGGTCGCCGCCGTTTCGTCCTTGCTCGGCAATCCATCCCCGTCGGACGACGGCGGGGAGGATACAAAAAAGCCGGCCCTGCCGGAAAAGCAGTCCGAAGGCGCGGCGCTGCTGAAAGCGCTCAAACCGTTTTTATCCCCGGAAAGACAGAAGAGAGCGGATAAGGCGATAAGACTGCTTTCACTCGCCGCGCTCGCTTCGGAATTCAAGGATATAAGGTAGAATATGTACGCACAGCAATACAGACAGCCGCCGAAGGATTACGGCGTCACGGCGATGCAGCCGAAAGTTCAGATAAAACAGCCGCAAGAGCCGGAACGTATTGAAAAAGCTCCGGAAAAACCCGGTTTTTTATCGTCCGTCGGCACGGATGAGATACTTATCGCCGTCATTATTTTTATAGTGATCTCGGGCGGCTGGGAGAAAAACGCGCTTGTGCTGATGGCGCTGATATTTATTTTGCTGTAAATTTATTCTTGTTTGCGTAAGCAAACATATCGAGTGCGGCGTAAGACGCACATATCGAGTTTTGCGTTAAGCAAAACATATCGAATCGCTTTAAGCGATATATCGATAAAAAGTCGATATGCTGACGCTCGATGTGCCGTTCCGGCTCGATGTGTCCCTTACGGGACAAGTTTTTCATTTACCTCAACTGCTTTTTTTCTTTCTGAAAATAACGAACTTGCTGAAAAAGTAGTTTATAATCACCGTTCCGATCGACGCTATCAGCTTTATGAGATTTTCGTTGAAATGAAGAAGCGTTACGAAAAGGGCGAGTATCGCCTCTTCTATCAAAAGCGAGGCGACGCGCGCGCCGACGAACGAAACTATCTCACGGAAAACGGTTTTGCCGCTCTTATCCTTGCTTTGAAATACGAAAAATTTGTTCGTAACGTACGCGAACGCCACCGCGGCGACCCACGCTATGACGTTTACGACGAGCGTCCACCAGCTGACGTTGTCCTGCATCCCGGGGATGTTGACGAGCGGGTAGAAAACAAGATAGTTCACAAGCGTGGTAAGTCCGCCGAAAACGATATAAAGCACTATCTCCTTATGCTTTTTTATCCATTCGTCCGCTTTTTTGCGGAATATCAGATATAAAAGCCCGCAGGCGATCAGAGCGTATTCCGCTATGAGCACCCAGATATAAATTTTTACGCCGAATATCGTATCGGTCAAAAAAGCCGTCATATTTTTCCCCCGTCAATATCCTTTATTATCTTCTCTATATCAGCGCGCTTATAAAGTCTGCTTATCACGGAGCAAAGCTCCTTTGCGGACAGGTTGTCCGGCAAGGACAGAGCGCTACAGAGTTTTTTTCTTTTTTCCGCCGAGTTATCTTTGCCGAAAAAGCCGTAATTATACAGATCCGTCCTTGTAATAACGTCTTTTTCGGGCTCACTTTCGGAAGAGGCAAACGGCAGAAACAGCTTGATAAGCGTTTCAACGTCCGTCCCCTCAACGCCTAAATATCCCTCCGCGGAGTCTTCTTTTTTGCGCTTTTCCCTGCCCTTTATCTGCGGTATATATACGTTATATATCTTTTCGGGCGGCAGAATGCCTTTTAAGTGCCCGCGTATGAGATTCCCCGCTCCGTCGCTGTCCGTGGCTATTATAACGCCGTTTTGGCAAAGCGCTTTGATACAGTCTTTTTTCTGTTTGTCTTTGAAAATTCCGAAGCCGTTTGTCGTTATTATTTCCGCGTCAAGCAGCGACGACAGCTTTATTTTATCGTACTTGCCCTCTACGATAACGGGCATATCTATCCTTATCCTCATATACTGCAAACGAGCTGCATAAGAACGCCCCAGTTGTCGGACGAGGTGTTTTTCACCGCCTTGTCCGCCTCGAAGCAGGCGTGTAAAAATCTGAAGCAGCGCTTCTCCGGTACGTCGGCGACGGACGGATAAGCCAGCTTAACGACGTATTCGTTCATCCCGAGCTGCTGCGCCGCCTGCTGATACGTCAGCCCGTTTTTCTGCGCCAGCTTTATGCGGCAGAGCTTTTCCGCCTCCGCTATTATCGTTGACAATATTATCTGCGGCTTTTCCGCTCTGCTTTTCGCGTCGTTTATATACGCGATAAGTGCGGACGGGTCGCGTTTTCTTATGTTGTCCGATATGAAAAACGCGGAAAACGTTATTTTCTGCGGTATAAGCTCCTCGATATCCGCGCGGTTTATCTGTGTTCTGCCTTTTTCGGTAACGTACGCGCAGAGCTTCGATATTGCCGCCGAAAGCTCCGTCATACCCGTGCCGCAGCGCGCAATTAAATAGTCCGCGTCAGATTCGGACGCTTCAATATTTTCGGATTCAAAATGGCGGATGACCCATTTTTTTACGCGCGCGGGCGTCAGCTTGTCAAAGAACAGCGTCGTGCCTTTTATTTTTGACAGCGCCGCTTTATCGTCCCTGCCGCCGCCGGAAAATTCGTCCTCCGTTGTGTAGAGCACAAGTACAAGATACGGAAAACCGCTTATTTTTTCTATTATTTCATCCGCTTTTTTCTTATATCTCTGCTGCATATTCGGATATCCGGAATTGTACCATACTATCATCCGGCGCTCCGCAAACTGCGGCAGAGTGTACGCAAGCTCAAGCACCCTCTCCGACTGATCGGGTCCCGACACGGCGGAAAAATTGAGGTCCGCGACGTCCCCCGGTATGACCGCGGCTTTTAAGTCGAGCAAAAAACGGCGCTTCAAATACTCCTCCGCCCCGTACAGAAAGTACAGACCGGACGGAGGGGAAGCTATTATTTCCTTTGTCAGCTTTACTATGTCCTGTTTTTCCATTTTTTACCCGATTTAAAATCAAATCACACGCTTAAGGAAAGGTCTCCCGGTTTGATCCATTTGAGCTTTCTCATAAGCTCCGATATTCCGAGCGAAATAGCCGCCGGAAGTATGAAGTACATAAGAAGTATTTTTATTATGACGAGCCACACGGGTTCGCCGACCTCCGCGCCGGTCATGACCGTAAAGCTCATTATCGGCCCTATAAGACCGGACGTGCCCATACCGGAGCCAACCGGATTGCCCTGCATCTTTACCCAGAGCGTCGATACGGGTCCGAGGATCGCGGAGCTGACTATCGCCGGGATCCATATACGCGGGTTTTTGACTATATTCGGCATCTGAAGCATGCTTGTGCCTATGCCCTGCGATATCAGACCGCCGACCTTGTTTTCACGGAAGCTGATGACCGCGAAGCCTATCATATTCGCGCAGCAGCCGACTGTCGCCGCGCCCGCGGCGATGCCGGACAGACCGAGAGAAACTCCTATCGCGGCGGAGCTTATAGGCAGCGTTAAGAACATACCCATGAGCACGGCTATGACTATGCCCATTATAAACGGATGCTGTTCCGCCGCCCAGTTGATTATGCCGCCGAGCCAGCTCATAAACGCGGAAACGGGCGGACCGATAAGAAGTCCGATCGTCGAGCCCGCGACTATGGACACGAGCGGCGTGACGAGTATATCCACCTTTGTCTTGCCGGAAACGAGTCTGCCTAACTCTATGCCGACGTATGCGGCTATGAACGCGCCGAGCGGCTCGCCGGGCGCGCGAAGGTTGATAAGACCCGCGTCGGTCAGTATCGTACCGCCGATTATCTGCGACGCGTACGCGCCCACCATACCGCAGACAGCCGCGGAAATGGTGACGAGCGGAGACTGCTTGTATTTTATCGCAACGCCCGCGCCGATACCGGCGCCCATTACGAACTGCGCGGTCTTGCCCACGGAAACTATGAGACCTCCGATGAATCCGGGTATATACGAGCCTATCTGCGCTATTATCGTACCTATGATAAGCGTTGCGAAAAGCCCGGTAGCCATGCCGGAAAGACCGTCGATAAATAATCTTTTCAAATAATCCTTAAATTTTTTCATTATACCGCCCTCAATTATCGTTATATTGATTATACTATTTTTTTCCTCAAATGTCAAGGCTGTATTTTACTAAATATAAATAAAAAAAGTGTTGACAAAAGGGGGTAATTTTGATATAATGAAAAGGCTTAATAACGGCGGCGGGAAAAATCTCTCCGCTATATAAGAAAGGAAGAAGAATATGAAAAAGATCATTTCCGTTCTGCTTTTGCTTTGCATGGCGGCGGCGTGCGCAGCTTCTGTCACGGTATACGCCGGAAACGCCGCAAAAAGCGCGACGGCACTGACGTTCGATCCGTCTGTTTCGACATATCTTACACAGCCGAACAGCACGACTGCGAGCGTTATCGAAGACGACACGGAGGCGGGTTATTCCATAAAGCTTGACCTGAAATCTCCTTACACAGACCCGTATATATACTTTAATTACAGAGGATATATAAGATCTCTCGATCTGCTTTCTTCCGCTCCCCAGGCGGAGACGATCAAATACGTTATATTCAAGGTCAAACAGCAGTTCTGCTCAA
This sequence comes from Clostridiales bacterium UBA1248, assembly GCA_002308615.1. Classification (GTDB taxonomy): domain Bacteria; phylum Bacillota; class Clostridia; order Oscillospirales; family CAG-272; genus UBA1248. Next base: position 9,109 of record DBWC01000104.1, on the reverse strand, counting down.
ACAACGTATTTGAGATATTCTACTGCACCAACAAGGGTGCCATGAGCCCCACGGGCGGATACAGCGTCGTATCCAGCTTTATGGACGGCGATGAGGAATGGCAGTACGTCGTTGTAAACATGAGCAGCGCCAAGGGCTGGGCGGGCGACATATACGGCTTCCGCATTGACTGGATGTTAAACGGCACCGGCGACGGAGAATCCCTCCTTATAAATCAGATCATATTCGCCAAGAACGACGCCGAGCTCAACCAGTACATCAAGATCGAAGAGGGCACCGGCGAAGATCTGCACGCTCTTACAAAGGGCCGGCAGAAACAGGCTGAATATCTTATGGCAAACGCCGTTGATCCCGCTCCCGAGGTCAGTAACGATCCCGTCGCGGCTGAATTCGAGGACGAGAGCCTCGTAATGTGGTTCGACCACTCCTACTACAAGACTCCCGGCGAGACTGTAACGTCAAACGGACAGAACACTTATCAGATGAGACTCGCCAAAAACGAGATAGAGACCGCGCAGATGGTCCTCGCGTCCAAAACGGCAAGAGAAAGTCTTACCGTTGAGGTGACCGATTTCGTAAACGGCGACGCAAAACTGTCTCCGAGACTTTACTACGGCTATTACTTCGACGACGTTGAGGGACAGTCCATAGTCGACCCGATACCTCCGCTCGACGGCCCGATAAGCCTTGAAGCGAACAAGAGCCAGATGTTTTTGATAAAAGTCAAGACCGAAAAAGACACGCCCGCCGGTCAGTATAAAGCCACGCTGACCGTCAAGGACAAAGACGGAAAAGAGATAAAGAAAGCGTACGTTTACGCGTACGTCTGGGATTTCGCTCTTCCCGACGCGTCAAACGTCAAGACTCTTGCGGACCTCGGCTGGTGGGCCCTCTACGCTATGGACAACGTAAACGGCACGCTTTACGGAGACGACCCGGGATGCAAATGCGGCGAGGATACGCCGTATCACGATCACAGCGGCATCACGTACAAGAATTATTACGATCTCCTTCTTGAAAACAAGATCAACGCTTACGGTATGCCGTACGTCAATGAAGCCGCGTACGGCAACGGAGATGAATTTGAGGTAAACGTTATAAAATATTATCTTGACGACCCGAGAGTACAGGCGTTCAATCCGATAGGATACAGCAAAGCTCCGACGACCGAAAACATAACGAGAGCCAAAAACTTCCTGTCGCAGAAGGAAGAATGGCGTGAAAAAGCGTATTTCTATACCGTTGACGAGCCTATGGGCAAGGATTCTCTCAACAGAGTAAGAAACGACGCGAATCTCATCAAATCCATCTGGGGCGACGACTATAAGCTCATCACTCCGATGCATTTGAACGGCTTATACGACAAAGAATACAAGGTCGACGCGTTTGAATACGTAAAGGGCTACACCAACGTCTGGTGTCCGCATACGTTCTTCTTCAACACCTACGCCGACAAGAAAGCCAACCCGGCTCTCACGTACCGCTGCTCCGCCAAGGTCGAGCAGAACATAGGCACGTTCCCGGAGAGAATGGCAGAGGCTCAGGCAAACGGCGAAGAGGTATGGTGGTACGTAACGCGTTACCCGCATTACCCCGAAATAACGCTCTCCATAAGCGACAAAGCGGTAGACCACCGCATACTCTTCTGGCAGCAGAAGCTGTATAACGTTGACGGTTTCCTGTATTACGCGGTAAACGACTGGTCCCTGACCGAAGACAGAGTCAGCGGCGGTTCGTGGTGCTGGGATAAGAAGAAGGAAGTAAGCACCGACGCGTATACGCCCTACACGGTATACGGAAACGGCGTTTTGGTATATCACGGCGGTAAAATCGGCAAGATACACGAAGCGGTCGAATCCATAAGACTTGAACAGATAAGAGACGGTATAGAAGACTACGATTACTTCGTACTGCTTGACGAAAAATACGGCGAGGGCACGTCCGAGCTGCTTATCAAGCAGGTCACGACCTCTCTCGGAACGTTCAAATCAGACGAGGAGCTCTTTACCGCGGTCCGTCTGGCGACGGGTAACCTTATAGCCGGCGAAAAGATAGACGTTCCGGAATTCCCGGACGGCATCCCCGGCGACGTTAACTGCGACGAGGAAGTTGACAACAAAGACGTTGTAACGCTGTTCAGATTCGTAAGCGGCATAGAGGTAAGCAATATTGACATAACAGCTGCCGACTGCAACGGCGACGGCGAAACGGACAACAAAGACGTCGTCGTACTGTTCAGATTCGTAAGCGGAGCAGACGTCAATATCGTCTACGGCAGCGGCGTAAAGCCCGTCGAGGAAGAACCGAGCAAAAACACCGTTGAGATCAATTTCGATAAAATAACGGTATACGCTCCGGAAAACTACAACGTAAAGACGTTTCAGGGATTTCTGTCGGCGCTGAGAAACGACGTTCCGGAAGGTCAGTGCTTCTTCAATTTCAGAAGTCAGAAGCATGAAGCTCCGATGACCGAGGCGGACGCGGAAGCGTTCCTTGACACGGCGGTCGGCCCGGGACAGTATCAGCTTTACGGATATAAAAAATACCAGGTAGACGGAGTTGACGTCGTAAAGATAGACTACTCCTGGAATTCCGGTCTTATACTCCAGTCATACGTCAGAGTGTATTTCGATGACGAAGACGACGTTATAATGTTCGGCGTGCTGAGCGAGATAGCCGAAGGCGTTGAAGAATTTGACAGCACTATAGATACTCTTAAAATAATAAAATAAAGCGCAGCATCATATCGGGCTGCCGAATGAGCAAGCTCGATAACGAAGTTTTTCACTGCGCGTAAACGCGGTGAGCAGGTGTGCACTTAACAAAAGCAGGCTGAAATTAAAATCAGTCTGCTTTTCATATTCAGCCGGTTTAACGAAGACGCCCTGGTTCCTTAATTAGCTCCGAAGGAGCGTCTTCATCAGCGTAAGCGTCTTCATTTTTCATTAACCCGTCCCACGGGCGTCTTCATTTTCGGCGCGGCAAAGAAATTTCAAAATACTTCCTTATCGCACCGCGCCGAAAGGCGACCCGATTTTTTATTTATTATTGACTTTATCATAATTTTATGGTATAATTTTTTTGAATTACGGGGTGTAATATGGGAAAAGTAAAAGAATTTTTCAAAGACAAAATATTCTTTAAGACGGTGCTTAAGATAGCGCTTCCGATGGTCATACAGAACGGGATAACGAATCTCGTCAACGTTCTTGACAACGTCATGGTCGGCACTATCTCAAGCGAGGCGACGTCCGGCGTTGCGATAGTGAACCAGTTTATGTTTGTTTTCTATCTCGTCACGTTCGGCGCCGTTTCAGCCGCCGGTATTTTCACCGCGCAGTATCACGGAAAAGGCGACGACGAAAACGTGCGCGCCACGTTCCGCGTCAAGCTGATGATCTGTTTCGCCGCGTCTGTCATAGGCATACTGCTGTTTGCGTTTTTCAAGGGATTTTTCATAAATATGTTTCTTACCGACACGGGCGCCGGCATAGATCCGGAGCTGACCTTCAAGCTCGGCGCGGATTATCTGTTCGTTATGCTTTTCGGTATCGTTCCTTATTCGCTGTCTCAGGCTTACTCCTCCACTCTGCGTGAAACGAAACGGACGGTTTTGCCGCTTATCGCAGGACTTTCCGCCGTGCTTATAAATCTTGTTTTGAACTACGTGCTGATATTCGGCAAATTCGGCGCTCCGGCGCTCGGCGTAACCGGTGCGGCGCTTGCCACGGTCATATCAAGATACGCGGAATTTCTGATACTCGTTATCTGCACGCACGCAACAGGCAAAAAAAGCCCGTTTGTCAAAGGCGTGTATAAGAGCATTCGCGTGCCGGGTGCGCTTATCAAAAACATTGTGAAAATGGGTTTCCCTCTCATTTTGAACGAGGGACTCTGGGCGCTTGCCATAACGCTGCGAAATCAATGCTACTCTACCCGCGGACTGCAGGCGGTCACCGCGATAAGCATTTCTTCGACCTTTTCAAACCTTTTCAGCGCCGTATATCTGTCGCTCGGCGCGGCGACGATGGTAATAATAGGAAATATGCTCGGCGCGGGCATGATAGAGCAGGCAAAGAAAATGAACAAAAAACTGCTTGCGTTTTCCGTTATGTGCTCCGCTGTTCTCGGAATAATCACGGCGTCTTTATCGACCGTATTCCCGAAATTCTACAATATAACGGAGGACGCCGCCGCGCTGACGGTATTCATGCTTATAGTCCGCGCGGCAACGATGCCGTTTTCGTCATACACCAACATAGCTTATTTCACGCTGCGTTCCGGCGGCAAAGTCCTTATAACCGTTTTGTTCGACAGCGTTTTCATGTGGGTGATAGTGATGCCGCTTGCGTTCATCCTTTCGCGCTTTACGGGCATAGACATACACCCGATGTTTATAATATGCGAGGGCACGGAATTTTTGAAAATGATACTCGGATACGTTCTGTTAAAACGCGGAACGTGGGCTGTAAGCCTTGTAAAAGACGGTTGATATGTTCATAATATAAGAGTATAATGAAAAAAGGAGGTGCGTTATGGGTTACGGTCTGATACTTGCAGGGCTTTCGTTTTTGTTCATACCGTCGTTCGGCATTTACGATTTCATGCCGGACGCGATAGGTTACGCGCTTATCCTTATCGGTCTTTCAAAGCCGTCCCGGTTAAACGGCGATCTTTACAACTGCGGAAAATATATAAAATATCTGTTTTACATTACTCTTGTAAAGCTGCTTTTGCTTTATCCTTTGAGCGGACTTAAGGACGAGATGACGTCGATGCTGTACGTTTTCTTCTTTGCCATAGCGGAAACGGTGTTTTTACTGCTTTCGTTTTCTTCGTTGTGCGAGGGCAGCTATTATCTGTCGGCGCGCGCGGGATGCTCCGTTTCGGACAAAGCGCATGACGATTTTAAAACGGTATCGAGATTTTTCATTATCGGACGCGCCGTGCTCGCCGTAATACCGGAGCTTACGGTGCTTACAAACAAAGCGTACCGTGAATCGCTTTCTGTGCAGGAGCTTGAAAATCCGACGATCTACGACAGCAAGCCGATAATAACCGTCGCGTGCGCCGTGATATCGCTTATTATCGGCGTCGTGTTTTACGCGCTTGCAATAAGATATTTCGTGCCGCTTATAAAAGACAAAGCGTCGCGGCATGAGTTGAAGCGCAGATACGAGGAAGAGACGTCCGGCGTTGAAAAACAGGTCTATAATTCGGTAAAAAGCGCGTCGTCCTTATTTACTTTCGCGTGTCTGTTTATGGCGACGCTGTATTTTTACGGTTGGGATATCCTGATCGACGTTATCGCCGCCGGGCTGATGATCGCCGGGTTTCTTATGGTAAAGCGCGTGATAGACACAAAAAAGGCCGTTGTTTTATCCGTCGTTTTCGCGGCGGTAACGGCGCTGTCCACGGGACTTGAGTATTATACGGCAAAAACGTATTTTACAGACGCGTCGTATATAACGGGCGCGTCGTTTACAGCGTATATCATATCCGCGTCGGCAAAAGCAATGGGATTCGTCATATTCGCGGCGCTGTTGTACTACGTTTACAGATGTCTTTGCATTATTATAAAATACCACACCAAATCGCCGACTTTTGACGAGGAGGGCTATAAAAAAAGGCTGTACGGACGCTGTAAGATACTGTGCGGCGCGGGCATCGCCGCCTGCGGATCATCCGCCGTCGCCGGATTTCTGTTTTCGTATTCGGAGCTGTTCCGGTTCGTCGGTCTTATATTCTTCGGCGCGTACGCGATATATATGTACGTAACGACGACAAAGCTCTGTGAGGAGCTTTCACGGTATATTTAATGTGCGGAGCGCTATTCATACACAATGTGCTATTCATGCGCCGCAAGGCGCAATTCATGCTCGCAAGGTGCAATTCATGCCCGCAAGGTGCAATTCATAAAGGCTGTCGCTTGACGCGGCAGCCCTTTGATATTACATTGAAGAAACCAGCTTTAAAAACTTCGTATCGTTCATCTGCTCGTTTGTAACGTATTCTCCGTTGTAAAACAGCGCGTACGTCGTGACGGGCGTCGGGGCGCTTTGCGCCTCTTCTCTGCTTTTGATATGCACGGCTTTGAATTTTATATGGTTTTCCTTCGCCGTCTGCTCCACTATCGGCACGTATTTCGCGTTGAACGGGCATTGGTACGTGTAGTAGAGCACGTATCCGTCCTCGTCAATATGCGGGTGCTTTGCGCACGGCTTGAACGCAGGCTTGTCCGCGTTTTTGTCAAACGGCAGATACCATAACTGTATTCCGTTGTCAGCTTCGTCGCAGACGGAAAAACCCTTATATTTTAAATATTTCGGGTCGGATAAAAACGGCTTTTTCTTTTCCGACGATAAAACGCACAGACCTTTTTTGCCCTGCTCTTTGCCGTCTTTTATGCACGCGTCGAGCAGATCGTTTGAATATCCGTGACCTTTGAACGAGCCGGACACCCACAGGCAGTCTATATACGTATATCCGTCCGCGTCTATCGGGACCCAGGCGTGCTCCGCGGGTATGTATTCAATAAAGCATTTGCCGCGCTCGACGCTTTTCAAAAACACGAGTCCCTCGTCAAACCGCCCGGATAACCACGCTTTTTTTGACGATACCTGTACGTCCTTGTTGTTTGATATCGCGCAGCATATATGCTCAGATCCGATATTTTCTTTTGTTACTTTTATGTATTCCATATGATTCTCCGTATCAAAAATATCATTGTCCGCACGATCACTTTACCAGAGAGATGGAGCGTATATCCATATAGTCTCCGTCCAGAGCTGATTTGAAGAAGTCAAAACGGATGACGTTTAACTGTCCTTTCCAGATCTTCAATGAAGACACTGGGATGCGCAGCGTATGGTATTCGCCGTCGCAGTTGAGATTTGCGGACGTGGAATTGCCCGACTGGGCGTCCATGACCGAGCCGGCGCCGATGAATATTTCCAAAGCCGTCGCGTGGGGAGTATTATCGGTCGACACACGGTAGACGATCTCCACCGCGCCGTAATCTTCGGTCATGACAGGATCCAGGGCGCCCTGGTATACGATTTTGAAGCTGGGGTCCGTCATGTTGGGGTTGGTGTTGTTTGACTTGACCGTAACGCGTATGCAGTCCTCGCCTGCGGTCATCTCGCAGCTGTTTAAATGCGACAGTACGCTGCGGTCGATATCCTTTGAAAAGTCCAGGGACACGTACGTCAAGTCTTCCACGTCTCCGAGCTTAAAGAAGGCGTCAGCCGGATCGTCGGACACTTTGACAGTCACTTTCATGGTGTGGGTGCCATACTTTACCGTGACCGTTGTTTTTCCCGCGGCGCGGGCGGTGATCACGCCCTTGTCGCTTACGGCGATTATCTTTTCATCGTAATCCGTGTATGTGACTTTTTCGGACCCGTCGTTTACGTAAAATTCGTTTACGGAGCCGTCTCCTTTGCTGACCCGCACACGTATCTGCGGCCGGTATACGCTTCTCTCGCCAAGATAAATCGTAAAGTTATCAACGGACGGGACGACGGCGGTATTTGTGAGGATCGCTTTCTTTTCGTCCTTCGTCTCCGTGACGGTCACTCGGAAAACGTGCTTCAGGTCCTTGTAGCAGACGGTGACGGAGGTCTTTCCGGCTCCCTTTGCGATCATTTTGCCGTCTTCAAAGCTCACGACGTTTTCGTCGTAGTTTTCCATTGTGACTTCACTCTTGCGCAATGTGATATCCTTGCCGTTTACGTAGCGGTCGCGGAGGTAGAATTTCATGCTCTCCTTGTCTCCCACCGCCATAACGTACAGATCCTTCTGGGTGCGGATCATAGTCCACTCTTCCCAGCCGTATGGTTCTGCCTCACGGGTAATGCCTATGCCCGAGCCGGGTTTGGCTTGCTCCGCCTCAACGTCGTTTCCGTCGGAGGTCGTCAGTGTGATCGTATGTATGCGGGTGTTCCACGCCGCCCAGCCCTCGTCGCCGTAGGCGTAAAGCAGGCGCAGATGATCCGCGTCCTCGGACACTCTTATATGGCCGTCCGGGCGGGAGGAAAGCCCCAGCGCGAAAGGAGAATTGCACGTATGCTCTTTGACGGCGTCTGCCAGCGTGAAGCTCTTGCCGTCAAAGGATTCGTAGACGGCTATCCAGCCGCCGTCGGCTTTGGCAACGCCTATGAATTTGCCCCACTCTTCCACGTACTTGACGTCCATGGAATCTGTGTGACGCTCCATGATCGCGCCTTGATACTGCAGATCCGCCGGCCAGTTCTCGTTATTTGCGTCGGCGGTGGCAAGCATCAGATATGCTTTCATTGGAGTAGAATAAGTGTAGTAGATATACAGAGTGCCGTCCAGTTCTACAAACGACGGCTCGCCGATGCCCCAGTAGCCGTACGACTGCTCAAAGTAGATCAGAGGAGCGGGCGCGCCGCCCCAGCCCGAGCCGTTCCATTTTTCAAACGGACCGTCGGGGTTTTTTGAGCGGGCGACGAAAATATTGTTGCAGTAGCCGTCGTTATTTAAGGTAGAGGTGTAGCCGATATAATAGTAACCGTTGAAAAAGACCGCGCCGGGGTCGCAGCAGGAATGGTCGTCCATGCTGTCGGGTGTGGGGTAAACGACTATCTTTTCGGCGGACCAGGTCTTGCCGTCGTCGGCGGAGCTTCTGTGGGTGATGCGGTCCCATTCGCCGCTGTCTCCGCCCGAAGCGAAGTATGCGTCCACACGGCCGTCGCCGTAGTAAATGTATGATGGACCGTACCGCCAGCCGCCGTTGCCGTTACCGGGAAGCTGATAGATATCGTAGCCGTCGTCAAGGAGGGTCAGGTCCGCGACTTTGGAGGTATTGGCAGGATCTTCCTCCGCTGACGTCCCGGTCGTCCCGTCAGGCGCTTCGGCGGAAACCGGGTTCGTTTCGGAGACGGTATCATCGGTAACGTCGGGTGTGCCGGTGCAGGATGCCAGCAGCGAGACAAACGTACAAAGTATCAAAACAAGAACGAGAAGCCGTTTCATAAAAAAGTCCTTTCTGTATCAAAAAAGTATTGAGGATTTTATATTAAATAGTGAAGTCGAAGATAGATGCTATGCTATCCCAAGTTAGGGTAACAAGAGTTATCCGAAC
>DBWC01000100.1:29531-31891 GCA_002308615.1 Clostridiales bacterium UBA1248 | reverse complement strand
ATTATCTTATGCAGGACGCGTACAGATCCGTTATGGCGGCGTTCACGGCAAAGAGATACAACACCTTGAGCAGCGTGAATGGTTCCGTTTCGTTATCGCTCCCCGTGTATATACTTGACGATACCGTGTCGCTGCAGGGAAAAAGCACTTACGTTAAAATGACCGCGTACGATGAGAATTTAAAAATAATAAAGACGGAACAGTTTAACGGAGTTACAGGCGAAACGGTGAACAAAGTCGGCGACTTCAAACTGACGAGGGAACAGACGAATCACACGCCGCTCATCATAACGGCGGATCTGTACGTCGGCGGAGAATTCTACGACCGCACGTATATGTATTACAATTACGAGTACGAAAGCGGCAGTCTGTTCTATCTGCCGAGAACGACTTTACGGTACAGCGTGTCCGGCAACACAGTGACGGTCAAGAACACGGGCGACGTGCCGGCGATAGGCGTGAACATAAAGAGCAGCGCGGAGGACAAATTCGTCTGTTCGGACAGCTATTTCATACTGACTCCCGGACAGAGCGTCGACGTGACTGTAAACGACGTCAAGCTGTTTACGGGCGTTGACTGCTTCAACTTCAAGGATGCCGAAGACGTCACGCCGCCGTCCAAACCGGTTAATATCACCGTGACCGATATAAAGGTGGACGGCGCGAAGATCAGCTGGGACGCGTCGACTGACGATACCGGGCTGTTCGGATACACCTTAACGCTGAAGGGCGGAAATACGGAGCTTAAACTGCCGCTGCACAAGGCGAAGACGGAATTTACAGCCGAGGGATTGGCCGAGGCGACGGAATATACCGTTACGGTAACGGCAACGGACAACAGCGGAAACGTATCCGCGGCGTCTTCTCCCGTAAAGTTTATAACGGCGACGGACGGGAAAAAGCCTGCCGTCATATCCGCGGATTTTACGGAAAACAACGGTATAAAGGTCGTATTTGACACGGAGATGGACAAGGAAAGAGCGGAAGATATATCGCATTATCTGTTAAACAACGGCGCGTCGGTTACGAAGGCGGCCTTGTCCGGAGACGGGTTGGCGGTATACCTTGAAACGAAGGACTGCGTTGAAACAAAATCTTATACGTTAGGCATAATAGGACTTAAGGATACGAAGATAAACAAAAACGACACGGGGTATATTTCCGTCAAGGTCGAAAGAGACTTGTATATGGCGGTCGATTTTGAGGTCGACGAAGACGGAAAAACGTATTCAAAAGGAAAACACGAGGCGGAGCTTGAGGTAACGAGCGGAGTTGCGTCATTCACGGAAAAAGGAGAGCAGGGCACGGGTCTGGACGTATCATCCGGCTGCGGTATGATGGTAGAGGAAGTGGACTTCTCATTCCCGCAAAACAGCTCGGTCACCATGTGGATAAACGGAAAAGTATCTTCCGGTTACAACGTGCTTCTTGCAAAGGGACCAAAAGAATCCGGACACTTTGAGTTTTATACGAATAACGGAGCGTTATGGATGTACGCGCCGGATATCGGAGATATAAATCTTCAATACAATCTGAACGACGGACCGGACGGCTGGCGTATGCTCGCGTTTGTAAGGGAAGGGAAAAGGATCAAGATCTACGACGACGGAAAGCTCGTGTGTTCTAAAATGATAAGCGGCAAAATAGCCGAAAAGACGAACAGCATGTCTTTCGGATCGCTTAACGACGGAACGCTGAAGTACTCGGGAAGCATAGACAGCGTGCGTATATACGACCGCGCGCTCTCCGAGGAGGAAATAGCGGATACCGCGGCAAACGGCTCCTCCGTAAACAACGGAGCGCTTGCTTTCACATACGATCTGATAGAGCTGCAGCCCGACGGCAGCGCGCCCTGCGGCGTGAAGTCGGATAACGGGGCAGAGTATTCCGTGTCCGTAAGAGGAAGCGCGGCGTCGCTTGACGGACAGACCGTCAAGGCAAACGCGTCAGGTGAAGCGGTCGTCTGCGCCGTATCAGAAGACGGCAAATACATCTCGATGGCGCTTGTAAGAGTTGCGGTCGAGGCGTCCGTGACGCCCGGAGACGTGAACAGCGACGGTGAAATAAACAACAAAGACGTCGTGGCTCTGTTCAGATACGTGTCCGGCGGAAATAAAGTTGAAGATGAGACCGTCTACGATTTCAACGGCGACAAAGAGGTAAACAACAAAGACGTCGTAGCGCTGTTCCGCCACGTAAGCACGGTAAAATAAAAAACGCCGGACAGGCGCATAAAAAAACAAGCGTGTTCTTTAATAGAACACGCTTCAGAGCGAAGACAAACTCCCTCAGTCATCCGGGAATGATCCCGGATGACAGCTCCCTCGGGGAGGGAGCCTTGATTTGCCTCCCTCTTTGAG
>DBWC01000100.1:0-29471 GCA_002308615.1 Clostridiales bacterium UBA1248 | reverse complement strand
TTAAATGCTTTGTCTGCAAATTGAAGCGTGTTCTTTAATAGAACACGCTTATCGTTTTTACCTCGTCTTCCGGATCCGTTGGCTTTTTATGCTTTTTCTTTAAGAAATCCGGAGCTGTCTTCGGGAACATCGCACAGGAAAGGATTTCCTCGTCCGTTTCCGCTATGCCCCTCATCTCTTCCTTGTATTTTTCAAATTCCGGCTCCAACAGATCTGCGGGTCGGCACGTTATAAGTTCTTCGTCGCCTATCGCGGCGGCTCTCACCTCTTCGTTTACCTTGCCGGGCAGAGCGCCGTATTCTCCGCGGAGCACGCCCTTTGATTCCTTTGTAAACGTCTTGTAGCGCTGCCTGGTAAGCACGTTTATAACGGCCTGCGAGCCGACTATCTGCGACGTCGGCGTTACGAGCGGCGGATAACCGAAATCCGCTCTTACCTTCGGTATCTCGGCTAAAACATCGTAATATCTGTCCTCCGCCTTTGCCTGCTTGAGCTGAGATATGAGGTTTGAGAGCATTCCGCCGGGCACCTGATACAAAAGCGTGTTCGTATCGACGTTCAGCACCTTCGGGTCAAGTATCCCCTCGTCCTTCAACCGTTTTGCAACGCCTCTGAAATGCGCGGCGGCGTCGGATAGAAGTCCTAAATCAAGCCCGGTGTCGCGCGGCGTACCTTTGAGCGTCGCAACGAGCGATTCCGTCGCCGGCTGAGACGTGCCGTTTGCAAACGGGGACAGCGCCGTGTCGACTATATCGACGCCGGCTTCGGCTGCCAAAAGATACGTCATATCGCCGGTGCCTGTCGTATTGTGCGTATGCAGATGCACGGGCAGGGAAACTCTTTTCTTTATTGCACTGACAAGAGAAAACGCGTTGTACGGCAAAAGCAGATTCGCCATGTCTTTAATGCAGATTATATCCGCGCCCATTTCCTCTAAGCGCATCGCAAGCTCGACGAAATATTCCTCGTTATGCACGGGGCTTATCGTGTAGCTTATAGCCGCCTCCGCGACGCCGCCGTAGTATTTCGTATATTTCATCGCGCACTGCAGATTTCTCACGTCGTTCAAGGCGTCGAATATCCTTATAATATCAATGCCGTTTTCTATCGATTTTTTGACGAAAAGCTCCACGACGTCGTCCGCGTAGTGCTTGTATCCGAGCAGATTCTGCCCGCGCAAAAGCATCTGCAGCTTCGTATCGGGCAGGGCTTTGCGCAGAGCGCGGAGACGCTCCCACGGGTCTTCGTTCAAAAATCTCATGCAGGCGTCGTACGTCGCGCCGCCCCAGCATTCAAGGGAGTAATAGCCCGCTTTGTTCAGTATTTCGCACGCGGGGAGCATATCCTCCGTGCGCATCCTCGTCGCCGCCTGCGACTGATGCGCGTCGCGCAGTATCGTATCCGTTATTTTAAGCGGTTTTTGTTCTGTTGCCATATTTACCTCTATTTAAGCAGTGAGAGAAGTACGCCCGCGGCGATAGCTGAGCCTATAACGCCGGAAACGTTAGGTCCCATGGCGTGCATAAGTAAGAAGTTGCCGGGATTTTCCTCCTGACCTACCTTCTGCGAGACGCGCGCCGCCATAGGCACGGCGGAAACGCCGGCTGAGCCTATAAGCGGATTTATCTTGTTCTTTGTAAACAGATTCATAAACTTTGCCAGAAGCACTCCGCCCGCGGTTCCGAAGCTGAACGCGATGACGCCGATGACGAGTATGAGAAGCGTTTTCCAGTCAAGGAAGTTTGCCGCAGTCGCCGTCGCGCCGACGGATATGCCGAGCAGGACGGTGACTATGTTCATAAGCTCGTTCTGAACTGTCTTTGAAAGTCTTTCAGTAACGCCGCACTCACGAAGCAGGTTTCCGAACATAAGACAGCCTACGAGAGGCGCCGCTGACGGAACGAGCAGAGAAACGACTATTATCATCGCTATCGGGAAAATGATCCTTGTGGATTTTGACACGGGATGAAGCTGTTTCATCTCTATCGCGCGCTCTTTTTTCGTTGTAAGAAGCTTCATTATCGGCGGTTGAATGAAAGGCACGAGAGCCATATAACAGTAAGCCGCTATCGCGATAGGACCGAGAAGCTCCGGCGCAAGCTTTATAGCCGTATAGATCGCCGTAGGACCGTCCGCGCCGCCTATGATCCCTATGGCTCCGGACTGTGACGCGGTAAAGCCGAATTTGCCGTCTGTCAGAATATACAATCCGTTTGCCGCCGCGTACGTAATGAATATGCCTATCTGCGCCGCCGCACCCAAAAGCATGCTGCGCGGATTTGCTATCATCGGTGAAAAGTCCGTCATGGCGCCTACGCCGATGAAAATAAGGCACGGATAAATGCCGAGCTTTACGCCTATGTATAAAATATCTATAAGTCCGGCGTTGCCCTGCGCGAACGCGGACCAGTCTATATGACCGCCGGCGAATATTTCGGAATGGAACATATTCGCCCCGGGCAGATTCGTCAGTATCATACCGACGGCTATCGGTACGAGAAGCAGCGGCTCGAATTTGCGTTTTATACCGAGATACAGAAGCACACCGCCTATAACGAACATTATGAGGCACTGCCAGTTCTGACCGATCTGATAAAAGCCGGTCTGCTTCAGAAAATCAAGAATTGCTTCCATATATCAACCTACAACGCACAGAACGTCGCCCGCGTCTACCTGCTTGCCGGCGCTTACGCTGACGGAGACGACCTTGCCGTCGGACGGTGCGAGTATCTCGTTTTCCATCTTCATGGCTTCAAGTATCATTAAGACCTGGCCCTTTTTCACAGCGTCGCCGGCTTTGACGTTAACGGACGTGATCGTGCCGGTGAGCGGAGCTTTTATCGCGCCTTCTCCGGCGGATGCAGCGGCGGGCTTTTCAGCCTCCGGCGCTTTTTCGGGCGCGCTCTGCGGTACAGGCGCCGTGTCGTCGCTCAGCAGTTCTATCAGGACCTCGTATTCAACTCCGTTTGCTATAACTTTGTACTTTTTCATATTCAAACCTTCTTTACCGAAACGATTTTTATATTTTTGACGTCAACTCCGGACTCCTCCACAATAACGGCGCCGAGTACCGCCGCAAGCTCTCCGTCCGGCTTGAATTCCTCTTCGCCTGCTTTGGCGGGCGGCTCTGTTTTATCCTTTTTGCCGATACTGCCGAACAAAAGCAAAAGCCGGCATATTACGGCTATTATCACGATCCCCGCAAAAACAATCCCCACGCCCATAAGGACGACCTGAAGTATACCGGGATCGACCTGTTCCGCCGCAAGCGTTACCGTATCGCTCATATTAAACCTCGCTTATAAAAAATCTGCTTAATTTTATAATAAATGTATTAAGAAATCTATCAAATCTGAATTCTTAATTCTTAATTCTCAATTTTTCAAAAAACCTTTTCATAAGCTTTGCACACTCTTCTTCCATTATACCGCCGTAAACGAGCGGGAGATGATTGAATTCCTTTTCGCGAAGATCCGTAAAACCGCCGAAACAGCCGTATCTTTTGTCCGGCGCGCCGTAGTAGACGCGGTTTATCCGCGCGTTTATGCACGCCCCGGCGCACATTATACACGGCTCGAGTGTGACGAAAAGATCGGCCTTGTGCAGTCTCCAGCCGTTAAGCTGACGGCAGGCTTCGTCAATAGCCGATAATTCCGCGTGGCAAAGCGCGTTTTTTCCGGTCTCCCGCATATTATGCGCACGGGCGACTATCTCGCCGTCCCAGACGATAACGGCGCCCACCGGGACCTCGCCGAGACCGAACGCGATCTCTGCTTCCCGGTACGCCTCGCCCATATAAAACGAAAGCTCTTTTTCACCGTATTCTCTGAATTCTCTCATAAGCCTGCCATCGCCGTGGTGAAAAGCGTGACCAGAGCCATCGTCACCGTTGCCGCCGCGTAAACGTAAAGCATGGGCGATATCTTTTTAAGAGTGTTTTCTCTTAAATCGACTTTATACGGCTCGTTACATTCAACGCATTTCTGTTCTTTTAATTCATCTTTATGGAGCATAAGCCAGATCGCGGCGATCGAGCCGGCGGCAAATATGACAAACGTTATAAGCGCTTCTATATAAAACGCTATATCCTCCGGTAAAAACTCCGGCAGAGCCGTCAGAAGCACGCTGATAAAATTGTTTGCGAAGTGTACCGCAACGGAAACGCGCAGCGATCCGCAGTATACGACGGCGTAAGCCATGGCGACGCCGGCGATGAACGCGAACGGCAGCTGCAGCGGATTCATGTGCATAAGTCCGAAAATTGCGCCGGACGTGATTATCGCAAAGCCTTTGCCGTACGGCAGAAGCTCTCTCAAAACTATGCCGCGCGTCATAAGCTCTTCGAATATCGCGGGGAAGACCGCGATATATACGAAACGCAGCGCCAGGACCGCGGGGTCCGACGACGGGTCGAATATACCGGCGTCCGGGTATATATTAACGGACTCAAACAGATATGATACGACCGTCGCTACGAGCTGAGCGAAATATACCGCGCCCATGGCGGCAAAGCCGACTGCGACGGTGTGTTTTCTGCCGCGCTTGAAGGAAAAATAGTTCCCTAAACGTTTTCCGCTTATTACGCCGTATAAAAGCACCGGTACGGCTACGTAAGACAGATAAAGCAGCGCCTGCATCAGTTCGAATTGAAACGTGTCTGTCTTCAACTGCGGAAAAACCGCAAAAAGCACTATCATAAGAGTGCTTGCGGCAAATTCTGTTACGAGCATTATGAACATGAGTATGGATATTCTGTTCTGAGCCGCCCGGAAGCTCTTTAATCTGATCTCCTCTCCGTCGTCAAACGGAGAATTCATAAAAGTGTTTTGCATACTATCATATTATCTATAATTCTATGAATAAATCAACATAAGTGATACAAAAATATCTTAAAATCGTGCGTTTTGTGTATATTGCACAAAAATTCCTTATATTTTTATTCAGTATTACCATGCCATTTTTGAAGTTGTTTACAAAATAAACATTGTAATTTAATTAAAAAATCGTGTATAATTACTTTGTATGTAAAAAATGGGTAATTGTTTTTTACCCGTCAATTTCGAAAGGCAAAAAAACCGTATATGCTTTTAAGGTTTTTGTTTGACAAAAAAAGAATAGTATTATGCACGGTTTGCGTTCTTCTTTCGGCGATCGCCGTGTCGATGATAGTCACGGTCTGCACTGTAAAGGTCAACCTTACGCTTTACGTTGACGGCGCGGAGATCGGCGTCGTTGAAGACGCGGCTTACGTTGAAACGGTACGCGCGCAGGTCATGGACGACGTTTCAAAGGTCGCGTACGGACACGGTTATTCCTCAAGCGTGATATCCTACGGGTTTGCCGAGGGCAGAAAAGCGAATACGCTTTTATCCGAGGGAGATATTTACAGAGCGATATACGTTTCCGCTTTAAAGGATTACAGATCGGCGTACGGCGTGTACGTTAACGGCGAATTCATAGCGGCAAACACGGACTCTTCCGTTATCGCGGACGCCGTGGCGGCGGTCAGAGAAGCGGCGCAGGGAGGCGACGGGCTTGAGGTCGAGCTTACCGGAACGGTTGAGGTAAAATCGCTTTACTATCCCGTCACGTCGCTTTACGCGGGAAGTGAGATCTCGTCGATGCTCGTTTCCCGTGCGGACGAGCTTTACCGCACGGTATCGTCGTCCGGTTCTTCCATAGTGGCGATAGACGTTGACGCGAGCGAGGACGAGCTTATGTTCTTAGGCTCCGGAGGCGGTCAGATCTTATCGTCGGATACAAGCGACGACGGAGTCGTAACGGTCAACATAAAAGTGACGGAAACGATACCGTTCAAGACGGAATACAGAAAGAGCGATGATCTGTACGTCGGTACGTACGAAAAGACTCAGGACGGCGCCGACGGCAAAAAAGAAGTCGTATACTGCATAACGTATAAGGACGGCGTGCCTTTGTCAAAGGAGAAGAGATCGGAGAACGTTATACTCGACCCCATTTCAAAAATAATAGACGAGGGTACCAAAACAAAACCGGTCACCGCGTCCAAGGATAAATACATATGGCCGATCAAGGATTCGTTCACCATAACGGACGGCTTCGGAGCGCGCAATATGGCAGAATCGCCGTATCACTACGGTATTGACCTTGCCGTAAGCTCCGGAACTCCCATATACGCGGCGGACGGCGGCGTGGTGATCACCGCGAACGCAAACGTACACGCTTCTTCATACGGCTATTACGTTTTGATAAGACACGACAACGGTCAGGAAACGCTTTACGCGCATATGCGAAGCGAGCCGCTCGTATCGGTCGGAGAAAGAGTATATCAGGGACAGCAGATCGGAGAGGTCGGAATGACGGGCTTGGCCACGGGTCCGCACCTGCACTTTGAGATAAGGATAAACGGGGACAAGGTGAATCCCATACGTTACCTGCCGGGAAGATAATCGAATATAAAAAACCGCGCCGGGACCGGCGCGGTTCATTTTATATTCTTTCTTCTTTCTTAATTATTATTTATTCTTCAACGTATATCCCGTCCTCAAATATTCCCGCCTCGTTCATTGAAACGATGCCGTTTACCGTATAGTCCTTACTTATATTGCCCTTGTATTCTATCATCACGGCATCGCCTGTTTTAAGATGATAATATTCTATCCAGCGCCTTACGATCAGACTGTCCGTCGGAATTCTGAAAACGATACCGTCTTTTTCGTCTTTGCATAAGACAGAATCATCTACAAGTATATATCCGTCGCCTATCTCTGTTATTATTCCGGCGACAGTATTGTAATACGGTTCGTATTCCGCTTTTTCGCTGTGAGCCTTGACGTATGAAATAATATCGTTTGCCTTGTCTTTACCGATCTCAAACGTATATCCGTATTCGGCAATATTCGTGCAGAGATAACCGTCCTCTGTAACTGTCAAAGACCTTTTGTATATGCCGAGCGCCTCGGACGTCGCGGTGAACGTTATGCCTTTTTTGCCGGAAAAATACGCGCCGTCAGAGCTTACGAGCGGCGCGCCGCCGCAGGTCGCCAAAACGTCTATAACGTACTGCCCCGCATCCGTTTTGAACCAGTTACCGGTGCTGTACCCGTCTTTATCGCAGTACGTTTCAAGTTTAAGCGTTTGCGAAAGACCGTATCCGTCGTAAAACTCTTTGAATTTTGTCGGGATGACCGGGTCGTTATTCATAAAAACAACGTACGTTCCGTCAATATTCACCGCCAGAAGCAGACCGCTGTCAACGTTTTTTATCGCCCACGCGTCAAATTTTTTATCAAAACCCGACACGTCGCACTGACCGAGTTTTTTTTCAAGCAGATCTATGCTTATTTCGTTGGCTCTGCTGCGATACTGCACGCCGTTAAAGCTGACGCCCGAATATTTTTCGACCGGCGTAAGATACTCCTGCGGCCATTCGATCGCGATCTCCCCGGCGAAAGCCGTTTTGTTTTTGTCGTATCTGTCTTTGTCTATTACCGCCGGCTGCTCCGGCGTCTCGGGTGCTTTTGTAAGCATCGGAACAACGATCACGGCTGATATGATAACAAGCGCGGCGCACGCGGCGACTGCCGCCCGTTTGATCCACGGCTTGTTTTTCTTTTCGCATTCCTGCAAAACTTCGTCGTCTATATCCTGCATACTGCGGTATAAATCATTTTTATCCATTGTAAAAACCCTCCTTTATAAGAAGCTCTTTCAGCTTCTTTCGGCTGCGGTGAAGCGTGACGGACACGTTGTTTTCCGTCATTGAAAACCGCTTTGCCAAATCGGCCAGCGACTCAGTATAGAAATAACGCAGAACGAATATCTGCCGCTCTTTTTTCGGCAGTTCTTTTACGAAATTCCGTATAAGCTCGCCGAGCTGACGGCGGTCTGCCATGTCCTCAACGGACTCGCCGCTTTGAAGACATTCGGCAAGCTCGTCCAGAACGAGTGCAGTCTCGCCGCCCCCGCGTTTTTCCGCGTGTGATTCGTTATAGCGGTTGAACGCCAGATTGCGCACTATCCTCGCCAGATAAAGCTTCAAAGACGAAGGATCCTTCGGCGGTATGCTGTTCCATACCGCAAAATACGCGTCGTTTACGCATTCCTCCGCGTCGCGGCTGTCGCGGCAGACGTTTTCCGCTATTCTGCGGCAGTACGCGCCGTACGCGGCTTCCGCCGCTTTTATAGCGTCAGCGTCTCTTTTTTTGAACAGTTCTTTTATTTTGCCGTCGTCCATCCGCGCTCCTCCTTTCGTGTGATCTGAAGATCTTCACCAAATAAGACAGAATATATTTAAGGATATTACAATGAATTTCAAATTTTCCTTAAAGTTGAAACCCTGCCGTTTAATACCGGCCGTGATTTCGTCAAATTTCAACAAAATATCTTGACTTTTGTTTTTGTGTGTGTTATACTAAACTGTGTTTTTAAATATATAATAATAAGTATATTTATGTAATGGTGCGTAATGAACAACAGGACTTTGGGCGGCTATAAGAGTATAAACAGCTTCGTTGACGGTAAGCTCTCCGCATACGAAAAAACGGAAAAAGATTTTAATGCGCTTTTTGAAATGATGTTTTCCGAAAAAGAAAACGTAATGTATGAAAAAAGCGAGGGCTACCGTGTAGTAAAAACGACTTACGGTCAGGCGTACGAAGACGTTATAAGGCTGTCGGACAAAGTCTCGTTTCTGCTTTCATCCGTCCCGCGCGGCTCCGTTATCGGGCTTTATATGGAAAACAGCCTTCTGTGGATAGAGCTTTTCTGGGCGATACTGCGCGCCGGATATTCTCCTCTTCTGCTCAATCTGCGCGTAGACAAAGAACGGATCGGTTACGCGCTTGACGTCAGCGGCGCCGCCGCCGTCATATCGGATAAAAAAGAGTTTTCAGTACGTACCGTCACGCCGGAGGAGATAGAGGGCGCGGCCGCCGGAAAATGCGTCGGCGGCTTTGGCAGATCGGTTTTTATAATGTCGTCCGGCACCTCGGAGCATATAAAGCTGTGCTCATATACGGCAAACGAGTTTTATTTTCTTATAAAAGGCAGTCTCGGCATAATAAAAAAATGCAGGATATCAAAAAAACATTATAAAGGAGAGCTAAAACAGCTTACTTTTTTGCCGTTTTACCATATTTTCGGGCTCGTTGCGATGTATATTTGGTTCGCGTTCTTCTCGCGCACGTTCGTACAGCTGAACGATATGGCGCCCGACACTATAGTTAATACGGTAAAACGTCACAACGTAACACATATATTCGCCGTACCGCTGTTCTGGGAGACGGTTTATAAGACCGCGATAAAAGCGATAAAAGCGCGCGGCGAAAAAACTTATGAAAAATTTGAAAAAGGTATGAGGATAGCCGACAGGCTGTCGTCCTGCCCGCCGCTTTACAGAGCTTTTACGCGCCTTTTGTTCAAAGAGGTAAGGGAAAACATTTTCGGCCCGAGCATAAGCTTTATGATAACCGGCGGCAGCCGCATAAGCTATGACGCGCTGCGGTTCTTCAACAATATAGGATACCGTCTTGCTAACGGCTACGGCATGTCGGAGATCGGCATAACGTCCGTGGAGCTTTCGTCCGATCCGCGCGTGATAAACTCCGGATCGGTGGGAAAACCGCTTGACGGAATAACTTATTCGATATCCGACAGCGGAACGCTTCTCGTAAGCGGCAGCTGCATGGCGGAATACGTTATAAAAGACGGGCAAAGACAAGACCGCCCCGACGTGTTTGATACGAAAGACCTTGCGGAGTACAAAAACGGCAGATATTATATAACCGGCAGATCCGACGATCTTATCGCCGGCCCGTCCGGGGAGAATATAAACCCCGGACCCGCGGAGGAAAAGCTTTGCATCCCCGGCGTGCGCGGCGTCTGCCTTACCGGAGTTTCGACCGAAAACGGCGTGTCGCCCGTACTGATCGTTTCCGTCAGCAAATACGCAGACGAAGAAGAGCTCGGATCATACGAGGAAAAGCTCAAGGAAAAGCTGGCAGAACTCGATCTGCGCTCGCAGGTCAATAAAATAGTTTTCGTATCCGACGAGCTTATCAAGGGAGACGAATTCAAGCTCAACCGCCGCCGCATTTTAAACGACTACGTAAACGGCAGGCTGAACGTCGTAGAAAAGGAACGCGCGGCATCCGATGAAAGCCTTGATCAGATAACGCTGTTCGTCCGCGACTGCTTTGCCGCGGCGCTCGAAATACCCGCGGAGAGGATAAGCCTGCAGTCCGACTTTTTTACGGACGGCGGCAGCAGTCTTGACTATTTTGCCGTTATGGCGCAGCTTCAGCGGCAGTTCGGCGTGTCGTTCCCGTCAAACGCCGGTGCCGAGATGAGCACGGTCGAATCTTTGTCTGATTACGTGAAAGAGCGGATGAAAAATGCTGATTAGATTTGTAAACGCGTTCGTCAAGATCACCGGTCTGATCCCGCAGTTCCTGTGCTTTCGTACGAAAGTCTGTTACGAGGATAAAGCGGTGCAGAGCAGGCGCGTAAAAGGCGGCGCGATAATAGTGTCAAACCACACGTCCGTGTTCGATTACGCCGTTTATCTGTTCGTCTTTTTCGGGCGGACGCTGCGCACCGTCATGGCGGAAGTGCTGTTTAAAAAGAAAGTTCTCGGCGTGTTCCTTAAGCTTATGGGCGGCATAAGGGTGGACCGGGATTCAAACGAATACGGCTTTATGAGCAAGTGCGAAAAGATACTGCAGAACAAGGGTCTTTTATGCGTGTTCCCGGAGGGCAGACTGCCTAAGCCGGGCGAGGAAAAGCCTCTGCCGTTCAAACCCGGCGCGGCGTTTCTTTCGCTTGCGGAAAACGTGCCCGTCATACCCGTTTACACAAACGGCAGTTATTTCAACAAAAAAAGAGCGCGCGTCATAATAGGCACGCCGATATACCCGGCCGAATATTCGGATAAAAACAGATCGGACAAGGAAAATACGGAAGCGCTGAATACCGCGATCCGTGAAAAAATGCTTTATCTGGAGAAATTACTTGAAGAGCGA
This sequence comes from Clostridiales bacterium UBA1248, assembly GCA_002308615.1. Taxonomy (GTDB): domain Bacteria; phylum Bacillota; class Clostridia; order Oscillospirales; family CAG-272; genus UBA1248. The sequence goes on along the minus strand of DBWC01000100.1, from coordinate 18,471 downwards.
CAAAAAGGAAAAGAAAGCTAAGCTTTTTTCGTTTAAAAACCTGTTTTTTGACTTTGTCAGAATAACGGCGGCGCCCGGTCTTCTATGGTTTCGGCCGAAGCGCATATACGAAAACGAAGCGGCGAAAAAGAAAATAAAAGGACCGGCGATAGTTATAGCGAACCACGCGGGCACGGTGGATCCGATGTATCTTATGATGATCATCTGGTACAGAAGGCACAGGTTCGTATGCAAATCCGATCTTATGGAGACGAAAGCCGGCGGCTTCTGGCTCAGAGCGTTCCGCTGCATACCGATAGACCGAGACAACGCGAGCTTCAGCACCGTGCGGCAGATCGTCGACGTGCTCAAAGAGGGCAGTCTCGTATCGATGTTCCCGGAGGGAGCCGTCAACGCGGAAAGCGATTCTCCGGCGGCGTTCAAATCGGGCATGGTACTTATGTCGATACAGAGCGGAGCGCCGATAATACCCGTGTACGTCAAGCCGAGAAAGCACGCGTACGAAAGAGTCACGGCGGTCATAGGAGAGCCGTTCTCCGTCATAGAGCGGTACGGAAACAGACCAAAATTTTCGCAGATAGACGAGGCGGCGAAATACCTGCACGAAAAAGAGATCAATTTAATGAATATGATAAACAACTCTGAAAGGAAATGATAAGATGGACAGGATATACACAACAGACAGAGAGAATTTCCGCAAATATACGGACGCGTCGACGTTTGACCGCATAGTGTCATTCGGCACGGTAAACGAGATGTGGGCCGATCGCGTAAAGGAATACGCGACGCTTACGGCGATAGAAGACGACGGAAAAAAATACACCTACGCGCAGCTTGAAGAAGACGCGGCGTCGTTCCGTCCGCTCCTCGGGACCGGGAAGCGCGCGGCTGTACTTTGCCCCAATTCCTATGATTTCGTAAAAGCGTATCTTGCGGCGGTAACGTCAGGCAATACGGCGATAATCCTTCCGCCTCAGCTCCCCGCGGACGCGGTGTACGGCTGCTGCATGAAGCTCGGCGCAAACGAGCTTATATATCATCCCGCGCTTGAAGAAAAGCTTGCCACGGTCAAAGCCGCGGCACCGACGCTCCCGCTCATAAATATAACGGCGAAGGCTGACGAGCCCGCCGGGATGACCGATGCGAAACCGTCCGATCCGTGCGTTATAATGTTCACGGGCGGCACAACCGGCAGAAGCAAGGGCGCACTTTTGTCCCACCGCGCCGTTATGGAAGGCACGGTAAACGGCTGCTACGGATATAAAGACGTTTTCAATCAGAGATATCTGCTCGTTCTGCCGCTGTCGCACGTTTTCGGACTTGTAAGAAACCTTATGACGACGCTTTATACCGGCAGCGCGATGTATATTTGCCGCAATAACAAGGATATGTTCCGCGACATAGCGATGTTCCGTCCGACGGTTTTAGTGCTCGTCCCCGCGCTTGCGGAAATGGCGCTGATGCTTTCATATAAATTCGGCAAAAATATGCTCGGACCGGATCTTAAATATATCATTTGCGGCGCCGCCGCCGTCTCCCCGTATCTTATAAACGAATATCCCAAAATGGGTATCTCACTGCTTGCCGGCTACGGCTTAACGGAGTCCGCGAACCTCGTTTCCGGAAACCCCGATTCGATAGGCAAGCCGAAATCCGTCGGTATCCCGTACCCGAATCAGACACTGCGCATAGTTGACGGCGAGCTCTGGTTAAAGGGCGACAATATGATGGACGGCTACGTAAACGAGCCCGAGGAGAGCAAAACGGCGTACGAGGACGGCTGGTTCAAGACCGGAGACCTTGTAAGGATAGACGAGGACGGCTTCTTATACATAACCGGCAGATCAAAGGAAATAATAGTTTTGTCAAACGGTGAAAACGTATCTCCCGCAGAAGTGGAAGCGCATTTCAACGCGCCCGCCTTCATCCAGGACAGCCAGGTATTCGAGGACGTGGGCGAAAACGGAAACCGTATACTCGCGCTTGAGGTCGTTCCGAGAATGCCGGAGCTCAAGGGCATAGAAGGAGACGTTAAAAAATACATCATATCGGAGCTTGAGAAGATCAACAAAGAGCTTTTGCCGTATCAGCGCGTCAGCAGGATAGAAGTGCGCGATACCGATTTTGAAAGAACTCCGAGTATGAAGATAGTGAGATATCATAAATGCAGATAACAAGAGAAGAGATCATAGAAAAATTAAAGGACATACTTTTGTCCGCGTCCGACGATCCGCACGTGCTCGACAGATGCACGGACGGCGCAAAGCTGCAGACAGATCTCGGGCTTTCATCGGTCAATATGCTTTATACCGTGATCGCCATAGAGGAGACGTTTGATATCAGATTTGACGACGTTACGGTCACGTCGTTCGATACGTTCGGAGACGTAGTCGGCTATATCGAGAAAAAAATGTCATGAAATGGGCGCCCGGACAGTTCAGAACCGCCGATATCATACGCGTTCGCACGGGCGCCGTATACCATTACGGCATATTCGTTTCGGAAAACGAGGTGATCCAGTTCGGATATCCGCCTCTTCCGGAATTTTCGGATAAAAACGATCCGCCCGTAGTATGCGCCGTTGACATAGATACGTTCTGCTGCGGCAGGATAGCCGAGCGGGCGGAGCTTGACCGCGCGGAAAAGCGCAAAAGATTTCCGGCGGATAAGACCGTAAGTCTTGCAAGATCGCGGCTCGGAGAGGGCGGATACAACATCATCCACAACAACTGCGAGCATTTTGTGAACGAATGTGTTTTCGGTATAAAAAGAAGCGAGCAGGAGGAGGAGATCCGCCGTAAATGGAGGCTTTTCTCCGCGTCCCGCCGCAACGGCAAAACAGATACCGGCGCGCCCGGAGAATGAGCTGTATGCCGGCGTTTTGTAACCTTTAAATTTTTTAAGCTATTTACTTAAGAGGAAGTAATGACAGCAGTCTATATAACACTCGGAGTCCTTGGGGCTGCCCTTATCCTGTATATCGTGTTCGTATTCGGTCCGGCGGCCCTTTCATTCGGAAAGATCTTCGGTCAGAAAAGCGCGGAGCCGCTTAAAGGCAGGGATATTTCAAAAACGTATTTTGCGCCGTTTGAAAAAATGATGCGCGAGGCGGCCGACAGGGTCGAAGCTGATTATGAGCTTCAGCGCGTTAAAACCAAATCGTTTGACGGATATGACCTTTACGCCGACTATATCGATCTCGGATCGGATAAAACGGTCGCGTTTTTCCACGGCTACGGCGCGTCGCCGCTCGTGAACTTCGGCTGCCATACGGAATATTTCGCACAGCGCGGATATAACGTCCTGCTCGTATTTCACCGGGCGCACGGCGTAAGCGGCGGCGAAAACTGCACTCTCGGCATACTTGAGATGCACGATGTGCTGAGCTGGGTTGAATTTCTTGACGGTATGCCCGCTGACAATGTGGTGCTTTACGGCATATCGATGGGCACCTCAACGATAGAATACGCGGCGCAGTATATAAAAAGCGAAAAGGTAAAAGCCCTGATACTCGACTGCGGTTACACCTCTCCGTATATGCAGATATACCGCGACTGCCAAAGACGCCATCTGCCCGGCAAGCTGCTCATGCAGGTGCTTAACGCAATGTTCAGGCGCAGATTCAGGGAAGATCTATGCAAAAACACCGCGGACGCGATGAAAAACAACAAAATACCGGCTATCTTCCTTCACGGCAAAGCCGACGAGACGGTCCCGTATAACGACAGCCGGATAATTTTCGACGCGTGCGCGTCCGAAAAGAAGCTGCTGCTGCCGGACGGTCTTCATCACACTCTTTCTTTTTCGACCGGTACGGATGAGATGAGAGAGGAAGTATTCGAATTCATCGAAAAATATATAAACACTGATAGGAGAAAACAATGAGCAAATTCGTTATTATTGCCGATTCCACCTGCGATCTTACAAAAGAGCTCGCGGAACGGTACGACGTTAAGATCGTGTACGGACATCTCGCGTTTCCGGGCAACAAAGAGGTAAAAGCGTTTTTAGACTGGGAAACGGTGTCGCGCGACGAGTTTTACAATGATCTTAAAAAAAGACCGGATGAATACAGCACGTCCCCCGCAAACGTTGAGGAGTTTGCGGAGGCGATGGATAAGCCCGCGTCGGAAGGTCTTGACGTTCTGGTCATGACTATATCGAGCGGCATAAGCGGCGCTTACAACTTTGCGCTCCAGGCGAAGGAAGTAATCTGCAAAAAATACGGCGTCAGGGTCAGCGTCATAGACAGTCTGCGCTTCGGTCCGGGCTTCGGACTTATGGCGATATACGCGTCGTTGATGCGCGATGAGGGCAAGAGCATGGAGGAGACGGCGGCGTGGCTCGAGGATAACAAAAACCGTTTCCATCAGGCAGGCTGGCTTGACGATCTTTCGTTCGTCGCCAAAAAGGGCAGACTCACGCACGCAAAGGCGTTTTTCGGAACGCTTGCCGGAGTAAAGCCCATAGGAGAATTCGACTACAACGGACTTACGACGGTCATAGGCAAAGCCAAGGGCGCAAAAAACGCGTACGCGGCGCTTCTGTCATATATCGAGGGCACTATCGAAAATCCGGAGGATCAGATAATCTTTATCGCACAGACTAACCGTCTGCCGCAGGCGGAAGAATATAAAAAGATGATAGAGGAAAAGTTCCACCCGAAGGCGGTTTATATAAAAGACGTATATCCCAACTGCGGAATAAACATAGGTCCCGGACTTATGGCAGCGTATTACGTGGGCAAACCCATATCAAAGGATCTGTCGTTTGAAAAGGAGCTTTTGAATAAATATCTGGGGGCGTAAAGGTGATCGTATGAGAAAACTGAAGTCAAAGTGGCAGATAGTATTATACGCGACGTCCGGACTCGGTATAAATCTGCTTAATACCGTTATGGCGTCGTATCTTTGCAGCGCGCTGCTCGTCGGCGGCTTCAAGGGAGACGCGGTGACTTATCAGACTTACGCGCAGAAGGATCTCGTCGTTGCGGCTCTGTGGGCGGCGTTTGCATTCATCGCCAAGGTCGTGGACGGCGTGATAGACGTGCCCATGGCGGCGATAACGGACGGTCTGCGCAGCAAATGGGGCAGAAGACGTCCTTCTCTTGTGATAGGTTTAATACCGCTTCTGTTATCGTACGTTCTGTTCCTTGTCATACCCGATCCGTCCGGAGCAACGGTCCTGAACACCGTGTATTACGGCGTCATACTTTGCGTTTTCTATACGTTCTACACACTTACGATGGTGACGTACTACGCCACGTATACGGAGATACTTGAAAACGAACAGCAGCGCTCGCTCATGTCAAACGTAAAATCCGTATGCGACATAGTATATTTCATTTTAGGCTACGTCGCCGTAAGATCCATGCTGAACGGGATGAACATAAGAATTGCGGCGCTTATTGTTTTGCCGCTTTCCGCTACGATGCTCATACCGCTGTTCATGATAAAGGAGCCGTCAAACAAGGATCAGCCGGCTGAATCGGCAAAAAGACTTCGTCTTATCCCGTCTCTGACGTACACGTTCAAAAACAGCGCGTTTATAAAATGGATGATAGTTTATTCGTTCATGACGTTCGGCGTTCAGCTTTTCTTAAGCGGTATAAACGAGTATTTCAGCTTTGTCGGCATGAATATGATATTCGTCATGATGTCGGCGTTCGCGCCCGTACCGTTCACGCTCATACTCTATAACAAGATACAGAAGAAATTCGGCTTCGGCGCGGCTTTCAGATACGTTCTTTTGACGTTCGTTATCGGTATGCTCGCAATGTTCGGCGTCGGATTCGCGGAAGCCGGAACGGCTAAGCTCGTGCTCTCTATCGTAACGGGACTTATAAGCTCGTTCGCCATAGGAGCGATGTTCGCCGTCGCGTATTCCATTCCGTCGCAGCTCGCGGCGGAGGAGGAGCAGAAGAACGGCGTGTCCAATTCCGCCATGTACTTTGCGGTGCAGGGACTGTTTGCCGGCATAGCGTCCGGCATCGGCTCCGGCATAGTGCTCACGGCGCTTAAAAAAGGCAGTGAAAACGGCGGCAGCGCAATGATATTCTTAACGGTTATATCCGCCGCGGGAGCGCTTGTATCCTTTGCTCTGACGTTCATTTTGCCGAAAACGATGATATATCTCGGCAAAACGGATAAAAAAGAAAAAACAAGCAAATAAAAGATTTTAAGGCAGGCACTTTTTGATGTCCACACTCAAAATAAACGGTCAGCAGCTTGAGCAGATGCTGAAAAACGGTCTTTACAATCTGCTTGACCACAAAGAAGAGGTAAATAAGTTAAACGTATTTCCCGTAGCCGACGGAGACACGGGTACGAATATGTCGCTCACTCTCGGGCACGGGCTGAATTCGGCTCCCTCAAGGTTCGAAGCCGGTCCGTATCTGAAAGCCGTGAGCGAAGGCATGCTTTTAGGTGCGCGCGGAAATTCCGGCGTCATACTTTCTCAGCTTTTCAAGGGCTTGTACGTGGAGCTTGCCCGCGCGGGCTGGGTGACACCGGCAATGCTGAGAAACGCGCTTATACGTTCTTATAAGACAGCGTACGCGTCCGTGATACATCCGGTGGAAGGTACGATCCTGACGGTCGCGAGAGAGGGCATAGAGCATATACGCCTGCAGGTGACACGCGGAACGACCATGGAGGAATTCCTCTCCATGTATACGGCGGAGATGAGAAAAAGCCTGTCCTTTACTCCGGAGCTATTGCCGGTATTAAAGGAGTCCGGCGTCGTAGACAGCGGAGCGTACGGTTATATACTCATATTTGAAGGTATGCTCGACCGGCTTTACGGCAAAGAGCACGCGGCTGAAAAGGAGGCGGCGGTCATATCCGGCCCCTCTGCGCCTTCGCCCGTGGATCTCGATCTGTTCAATGAAAACAGCGCGTTTGAAGAGGGCTACTGTATGGAGTTCATACTGCAGCTCATGAAGGGCGAAAACTACACTCAGCGTTTTGTGTTAAGAGAATACATTGAGGATCTGAAGCTATACGGAAAATCTCTCGTCGTCGTACAGGACGGACGCAGGGTAAAGGTACATATACACACGTTCAAGCCCGCAAAGGTAATAAAGGCTTCTCAGGAGTTCGGAGAATTTCTGACGTTCAAGCTGGAAAATATGCAGCTCCAGCACAACGAGGTGCTGGCGGGCGCCGCCNNCCGCCGATCCGTCAAATCATAAGCCGCTGTCGGTTATAGCCGCGGTAAACGGAGACGGCATGGAAAAGATCTTCCGTGATCTCGGCTGCGACGTGGTGATAAACTGCGCGGAAACGCTCAACGCGTCAACGGAGGATTTCATACGGGCGTTAGGCAAAGTAAGCGCGGATAAGATCGTGATCTTGCCGAATAATAAAAACGTGATCATGGCGGCTGAACAGGCGGTAAGACTTTCCGAGACGAAAAACGCGGAGATCCTGCCGACAAAAAGCCCCGCGGAGGGATATTTCGCCCTTGCCATGGATATACAGGACAGCACGGACACAGAGCTGCGCGTTAAGCAGATGCACAGCGGTATGAAGAGCACGGTAACGTTAACGGAATCCACGGCGACGAAGGATTACGAGAGCGGCGGCGTTTCATGCAAAGCCGGTGAGGAGATAGTGCTCTGCAACGGCAAACTCGTTTCCGCCTCCACCGACTGGTGCGACTGTATAGTCAACGGGCTCAAAGCGGTGCCCGGTATGGACGACGTGGAAAGCTGCGTCATCTTCAGAGGCGACGGCGTGCCCGACGAACACGAGGCGCTCCTTGCGGAGCGGCTCGCGGAAGCGTATCCTTTGCTTGAGGCTACGTTCGTTTACGGCGGTCAGCGCGTTTACCGCTTTATGATAGGTATTTCTGAGTAAAGGATTTTTTTCAAATGGGTGTATGGTTCTGGGTCCTGATCGCGGCCGCGGCTTTGCTTTTGCTGTTTATCGTGCCGGTCCTTATAATGTCATACGTTCTTTATTCCATCCTTCTTCTGCGCGGTAAGCCCGATAAATGGGGCAGAGTCTGCAGCTTTCCCGAGGATCCGGAATACAAGAGGATGTACGAGGCGGGTCTGTTGTGGGGAGAAGACAATAAAGATCACAAAAAGCCCGTAAAGATAAAAAGCGGAAAATACGGTCTTTGCGGCGAATATTTTGATTTCGGCGCGGATAAAGCCGTTATAATAATCGCCGGAAGAACGGAATGCTGTTATTATTCATACTATTTTGCAAAGCCGTACGCGGAATCCGGATACAACGTTTTAGTTATCGACAACCGCGCGCACGGCTGGTCGGACGGCAAGGTCTGCTCTCTCGGATATAAGGAATACAAGGATATAATCGAATGGAGCAGGATGTTATACGAATACGGCAACAAAAGCGTTGTCCTGCACGGTATCTGCATAGGCGCTTCCACCGCGCTGTTTACGATAACGGCAAACGACTGTCCGGATTATATAACGGCTATGGTGTCCGACGGTATGTACGTCAGCTTTTACGAATCCTTCAAAAATCACATGGCGGAGAAGAAAAAGCCGAATTTCCCGATGACGTACGGCGTTATGACGCATATCTTCTTTATCTCCGGCGCAAACGTGGTAACGGACGGACCGTTACACCGTATGCCGAAAATGAAAAAGCCCATACTTTTCATGCAGAGCAGGGAGGATACGTATTCTTTGCCGGAGCTTGCTGAAAAGCTGTACGCGGCGTGCCCTTCTGAAAATAAAAAGCTCGTGTACTTCGATCACGGCGCTCATTCACGCATAAGGATCAACGACGAGCAGGGCTACGACGATACGGTGAAGGAATTTTTACAGACGCTGTAAATAATACCGATATATTAAAGTTTTCAGTAAGTTTCCCGACAGTTAACAAATGATTTGTTTATATGTAATATACTAAAAAAAGAAAAAGGCGATTATTAAGCCCTAAACGGCTCAATATAGAAATAATTTGACGGTTTACGTCGGAAAGAGGTACATATGGTTTGTAAGAATTGCGGAGCACAGATCCCGGACGGATCAGCTTTCTGCACAGAATGCGGAGCACCCGTACAGCAGGAGCCGATACAGCAGGAACAGCCCCAGTACACTCCCGTTCAGCAGCCCGTGGTTAACGACCCCGCGCTCAATGCTACCCCCATACTTATAACGGGTATACTTGCGTTAGCGCTTTGCGAGACCGGTATAGGCGGTCTTATCTGCGCTATAATCTGCATGAGCAAGGTAAAGAAATATCAGGCTGCCGGCGGAGTTATAGCGGGCAAAGCAAAAGTCGGTAAGATACTCGGCACGTTAGGTCTTGTATTCAGCATACTCTGGATAGTAGGCTACTGCATTTACTTTATCGCTCTTTTGATCCTCGCGGCATCGGGCGCTCTCAGCAACTTCAATTTTTCTTGATTTCTGATTTTAAAAAACGAAAAACGGACGGCGTACCGTCCGTTTTTTGTTATCCTTTTAAAAGCGTCACACGCAGGTGATCCTTGCCGTGTTGTATAAGAACATTTTTTTAGCCAGGCGGTCTGCGCAGATCGCCTCCATTTTTTCAAGATCCTCCGGTGATATTTTCGCTCTTTCGGCGTCCGTAAGCTTGCCCTTGAACATTTTGTCAACGTTTAACGCAAAGCCTATGTTCATGGCGACTATCTTGCTGTTGCGCTCGCATACGACGATGTCGGACTGACCTTCAAACAGCTTGTCTACCGCAAACTGACCCATTATGGAAGCGGTCACTCTGTCGCGCAGGGTCGGGTTTCCGCCGCGCTGTACGTGACCGAGACGCGTGAAGCGGCTTTCAACACCGGTGAGCTCCTGTATGCGCTTCGTAAAGCCCTCGGCGTAGTTTTCCTTGCCCTCGGCTACGACTACGATAAAGTTGCGCTTGCCGGCGGCGCGCGCGGCTTTTATGCGCTCTATCGCGGCTTCCTCGTCAAACGGTATCTCGCCTACCGCTATGGCGATAGCTCCGGTCGCAAGACCGCTCTGTATCGCTATATCGCCCGCTCCGCGTCCCATGACCTCAACAACGTTGCAGCGCGCGTGAGATTCACACGTGTCGCGCAGCTTGTCTATAAGGTCTATGACCGTGTTCATCGCCGTGTCGAAGCCTATCGTATAATCAGTTGATGAAATATCGTTGTCAATGGTCCCCGGGATGCCTACCGTGGGGATGCCGCGTACGGAAAGGTCCGTCGCTCCGCGGAAAGTTCCGTCTCCGCCTATTGCGATAATACCGTCTATACGGTTCTTTTTGCAGACGGCGATAGCCTTTGCCATGCCCTCTTCCGTTTTGAACTCAAGCGCTCTTGCGGAGTAGAGTATCGTGCCGCCGCGCGAGATTATACCGGACACGTCGCTGGAATGAAACAGCTTCATCTCGTCGTCCATCAAGCCCTGGTAACCGCCGTAAATGCCCATTACCTCAACGCCGCAAAGCAGCGCTGCGCGTGTGACGGCGCGGACCGCCGCGTTCATTCCGGGTGCGTCTCCTCCCGATGTAAGTACGCCTATTCTTTTAAATTCTGCCATTTTTATCACCTTTTTTTGCGAATTTCGCGTATATTATAACATAAAATCCGCCAAAAACAAGGTGATTTTATAATATTTTTAAAAAGATTTTGTTATTTTGGGGAGAATGCGCGGTTATTTAAGGGAGAATGCGCTGCGAAAAAACTCTATTATGCGGAATTTCAGCACGTATTTTTCACCCTCGTTCTCCGTCAATATATCAACTTCGTTTTTTGTAAGGCCCGCCGCGGTCATCACGGCGCGCTCGTCCTTCGCCGCGCCGACGCACAGCGGCGGAAAAAGCACGCACCACCAGTTGTGCCCTTCGGCTTCTCCGATCATAACGCGGACGGAATAGTAGTCTCCGGACGGCAAAGTCACGGAATTATACGTTTTTTCCGGGTATTTTTCATAACCGAACCGGATCGATACCGGATAATCGAAGCCCGCGTCCGATATCGCTTTTTCGCATACCGCCTGAATATTGTCTTTACTGTTTTCCATCACGTTTTTTGCCTCATCGACGGACTTGCAGGACGAGACGGCGTCCTCCGTGTATTCAAGCACGGCGTCGCGGACTTTGAGCTTAAGCCGCTGGTCTTCCTCGCTGTCGGAATTTGCAAGGACGTGCAGCCGTATCAGCTTGTCGTACAGCTCCACCTCGCCGTTTACCGGAAACGCGGCGCTGCATACGGTCATAAGTAAAACAAGCGACGTGAATATTATAAGCGCTCTGAATTTCATTTTGTTATCCTCCTTTTTTGGTATTATCGGCGGAAAAAACAGAGTTTATACAAAAATTCAGAAATTAAGGCAGGGAAGGGGTTCGTCCCTCGTATTAAATAATAAAGAAGAAAGAATAAAGAATAAAGAATAAAAAAGGAGTCGCTGCGCGACGGTTACGGGGGTGGGGAACCCCAAGAGCGTATGCCGCACAGATTGTCGGCTGCGCCGACACCTTAATTCCTCATCGTTTGAGATTATTTTATATTATTTCATTAAACCCGTTGCGTTTTTAAAAAAAATGTGATAAAATAAATATATTATAATAAAAGGACAGGCAAGATGAATTACTCCATTCTTTTGAAATTCGGTGAAATAACGCTGAAAGGCGCAAACAGGGCGTATTTTGAAAACACGCTTCTGCGCCAGGTGAGATACAGAATAAAACCTTTCGGAAAGTTCAACGTTTTCAAATCGCAGAGCACGATATGCGTCGAGCCGGCGGACGACGGCTGCGATATGGACGCGGCGTACGAGACGTGCAAAAAAATATTCGGCGTAATCGCCCTATGCCGCGCGTACGAAACCGAAAAAAATATGGACGCGATAGAAAAAACGGCGGCTGAGCTTGCGCCGGTGCTTTTAGGCGGCGCGAAAACGTTCAAGGCGGACGCGAGGCGCGCGGACAAGAGTTTTCCGCTCTCCTCGCCCGAAATAGCCGCTAACGTCGGCGGCGCGATACTCGAAGCCTGCCCTCACGTCAAAGTTGACGTACACGATCCGGAGGTCACCGTAAGAGTTGAGATAAGAGACGAAAAGGCGTTTATATCCGGCGGCCAGGAAAAAGGCGCGGGCGGTATGCCCGTAACGACGAACGGCAAGGCGCTTTTACTGCTCTCCGGCGGCATAGATTCACCGGTCGCGGGACACATGATCTGCCGCCGCGGCGTAAAGCTCGAGGCTTTGCATTTTGAATCGTTTCCGTATACGAGCGAACAGGCGCTTGAAAAAGTGCGCGATCTCGTGCGTATAATAGCCGGGTACAACGGCGCGGTGTGCTTCCACACCGTTTCCGTCACGGAGATACAGGAAGCGCTTATGAAAAACTGTGAGGAGGAGTATTTTACCATTCTCCTGCGCCGGTTTATGATGAGGATAGCGGAAAAGGTCGCAGCGGAGCGCGAATGCGGCGCGATAGTCACGGGAGAAAGTCTCGGTCAGGTCGCGTCTCAGACAATAGAGGCGCTTAACGTTACCAACAGCACGGTGAGCATACCCGTTTTCCGTCCGTGCATAGGACTTGATAAAGAGGAAATAATAACGCGCGCGCGTCAGATAGGCACGTTTGAAACGTCGGTTTTGCCTTTTGAAGACTGCTGTACGGTTTTCACGCCGCGCCATCCGAAAACGAAGCCGACGCTTGAAAACGTTCTGCGCGAGGAGGAAAGACTCGATATAGACGGGCTCATATCCCGCGCTTACGAAGCAAAAAAGCAGGAATGGATAAAGGAAAGCTTGTATGAATAAAGGAAAGCTCATCGGTTTTATATGCTCCGTGCTCGCCGTTGTGCTCGTCGTTCTGGCGTTCGCTTTACCGTTATATAAGACGGAGACGAGCGTCGACGACTATAACGGTGAAGACGCGGTCATAGCCGGATCAGGCGGCTTTCTTTTCCGCGCGTACTCGGAAAAAACGCACGCCTTTGCCGATTTTAAAGGCGAAGAGCTTTTATCAGCGAAAGAGATAGACGGTCACGTTTCCGCGCTGTCCGGTCTGTCGGAGCGGTTAGCTGAAAAAGGCTATAGCTCTGTGTTCGTTTTCGTACCGTCAAAAATGTCCGTTTACCGTGAAAAGCTTCCGGATAATATATCCGGTCTGTATTCGAAAACAAGGCGGTATACACAGTTATGCGACGCGATGAAAAGAGCGGGAGCGGACGTCATAGACGTATTTTCACTGTTTGACGGTATCAAAAACGACGAGCAGCTTTATCATACCGGCTCCGACGCTTTGAACGAAGCAGGCGGCTACAGACTTTTTTGTCAGATCGCAGAGCATTTAAATGAAAAATATGATTTGAATATAAAAATATGCGGCACCTCTGACTACGCGCTTGAGATAACGGAGGACGCGACTTACCCGCTTACGAGAGAATACAGGAATATAACGGGCAAGACCGTGCCGAACCGCACGCTTACGCTTAAAGAAAAAACTGTTTTATATACGGACGCAAATTACGATTACGAGGCGACAAAGGCGACAGAAATAAAAAAAGAAAACCGATCAGACGGTTTTGATTACCCGAGATTCCTTATATCGGACACGGGTACGTCGGCTGACTGTTTTAAGTTCTTTTCGGCATCGTCTGCTTTATCCGTTTACAGAAGCAGGATCACGCCGGACAACGCGATAACGGACCGCCTGAATCCGGAATACGCGATATTCATAATAAACGAGGACGATATTTCATCTCTGCCGACGGATAAGCCGGTCATCGAAGTCGATAAAGACGTATCCGCCGCGCCGGTCATAAAAGCGACGGCGTATTCGGACGCGTCTCATTTCGTCGTCTTCGGAGACGTTGAAGCGAAAAGCACGGTCACCGTCAGCGGCGGAGAAGAGGACGTGAGCGTATATACGAAAGACGGCGAATTTGTGATAGAAGTGCCGATCATAACGGAACGTGAGCGCTCGACCGTAAAGGTGAAGAGCAAAACGGACGGCAAAGCGGAAAGCAAAACCGTTGAGCTTGACGTGCGTTATACCAAATCGCACGGGAACAAGGGCGTCGTTATAGGAAAAGAAGGACATTTGCACTATCAGGAGACGATACCGGATTTTACCGGGGAATCGGCTCTGCCCGATGAGACGGTTATGCAGTACGTCGGTTATCTTTCCGCAAAAGCCGACGCGATACACGAGGTATCTCCGAATACGAAAATAATCTACGTCATACCGCCTAATCATCTGACGATATATCCGGAGACGGCGCCGGACAGCCTTGCAGGTCAAAAAAGCGATATCTCACGTCTCGCACAGCTCATAGATGCGTTCAAAGACAGCGACAAGGTCACGTTTTTAGACCTTAAAACGCCGCTTTTGCAGGCGAAGGAAACGGCTCCATACCGTTTGTATAACAAGACGGACACGCACTGGAACGAGCTTGGCGCTTACTACGCGTACCGTGAGATAATGAATTTCGTAAGCGCGGATTTCCCCACCGCCGCGCCGGATCCGCTTGATGATTTTGACGTGTTTACGAAAACCGTGCCGGGCGGGGATATGGCGAATTTCCTTGAGGTGGATCTTAATACCGTGACCGAGGAAGGCGTTTACGTGCGCGCGAAGAACGGTCTTAAAAGCGGTATAAGCAAGGATTACTCAATGAATTTCTCAAACGCCTGGTTTTCGGACCGGCACGAATTTCATATAGACGACGAAGAGTTGCCCACGATGATAATGTACCGCGACAGCTTTTCCACAAATCTTATGTCGTTTTTGGCGGAGAAATTCAGCCACAGCGTTTTCCATACCATGTGGGAATACCCGGACGAATACGATCTTATAAAAGAAATGCAGCCCGATTATATAATAATCGAACACGTTGAAAGAGGACTTAACGGATTATAATAAAAAGGAGAGCAAAAGTGAAAGCAAAAGCGAAAATAATCATAATCGCTTTAGCCGTGATATTGTCGGCGGCGCTCGTTTACAGCGCCGCCGCGACGGTAACGCTGTACTCCGAGTACGAGGGGGACGGCGGTTTTGCCGCGTTCACGGACTCTCTTTGCCGCCTTTTTACTGATCCGTTTGCTCTGACCTTCAAAAAAACCGCGTACAAGCTGTTCGGCGCCGTGCTTGAAAAAAGCGTTTCTGCCGGATATGACGGATATTTATTCCCGACGAAAACGGACGGATTTGATTATACGGCGGATATCGCGGGGAAAATGCGTTACGACGACGAAGAAAAACAAAAATTTTTATACTCTCTTGAAACCAGGCGCGAGGCGCTTATGCTCGACGGCTGCGAGCTTTACGTTTTCGTCATACCGAACAGTCAGACGGTATTGCGAGACAAACTGAAAGTAAAGGATAAAAACGGCGTCACCGCGGCAAAAGATCTTGAAGAATATTTACGTTCAAACGGATTTGACAACTTTTATCTGCTTGACGACGCCTTGACGGATAAGGATTTTGAGACCTACAACAACACGGAAAACTCGATAAACGGGTACGGCGCCTACGTCGTTTATAACGAGATCTGCTCGCATATGCCGAACGGAGTCACGCGCAGATCGCAGAAGCTGACGATCGGTGCAAACGATATTTCAATAACGTATTCTGACGGCGGCGCCCTGGCAAGAGAAGCCGGGATAGAAAAACTGATAAAAAACAAAAACGTCTCTTATTCCGTACGTGATCTTACCGGGACTTACACGTCGGAGCTTTCCGGCAGTCTTACGGTGTGCTCGCTTAACGACGAATACAATGCTTTTATAGGAAAATCAGAAGTTTTGATACAGATGCCGGACGGCGAAAGAGCGCTGTTTATGCCGCTTCTTTCCGCCACGTATACGGATACGGTCTACAATAATTCTCTTTCATATTCAAGCTCCGCCGCATCAGTTATCAAGCCCGCGGTCGACGTATGCATACTGCGCGAGGACAAGCTCACGTGCCTGCTTGACGACGCTGACATAAAAACGTACGAGGCGCATCTGCAAAGCTCCGGCAAGGGCGGGGTCACAACTCAGCCGCGCATAGACGCGGTATCGTATAAACAGAGCGGATACGCTATCGTCGCGGGGGCGTGCGAGGACAAAGCGACTGTGACCGTAAGCTCCGGCTCGGGCAGTTCGGCGGTGATATGCCGAAACGGACTGTTTATAGCGGAGCTGCCGGCGGAAAAGGGCGGCGAGCTTACGGTATACGCGCAGAAGGACGGCAAGGATCGCTCCGACACGGTAAAATGCGCGGTCCCGGTGACGGTATCATCCGAAGAAAACGTGTTTGCCGGCGGCTTTTCGATGCTTTACTACGGCGAAACTGTAAGCGACTATACAGGCTCGAACCTGCTGAAGCCGGAGCGGCTCGAAACCGTGAAAATGCGGTTTGAGACGATAAAGGAAAAAATACAAAACGCAAGCGGCAAAGAAACAAAGATCATATTCCTTACCGCGCCCGATCCGTTATCCGTATATACGGACGGCGCGTCGGAAAAGCATAAGAGCAGAAGAGCGGAAATAACGCGCTTCGATCAGTTCAAAGAAACGCTCTCGTCCATAGACGGCGTCACTTTCCTTGATATAAGAGACGTGATGCGCGAGAATACGGATATAGACAAGCTGTATTATCAGACGGACACGCACTGGACGGAGGTCGGCGCATATTTCGGCTATCGCGCGATAATCGAAAATATATCAAAGGACTATACGCAGATCTCGCCGCTCTCTCTTAAATCCTTCAAACTGACGGAAAAGACCGTGCCGTCCGGCGATCTCGCGTCGTTTGCCGGGATTAACGGCGTGACGGAAAACGTCACATTCATGACGCCGGAATTTAAGTCAAAAGCCGTGGGCATCGAAAACAAGCCGGAGACGATAGACCGCTCCTGCTACGCCGGGGAGCTTGAATCCGCGGTAAACGACGCTGCGCTTCCCGTCGCTTATATGATACGCGACTCGTACAGCGCGAATCTGTTCCCGCTCATCTGCGAGCATTTCAGCTATATGTACTGTCAGCGTATGTGGGAGTATGAGCCGGATTATGAAAAAATAGCCGAATGCAAGCCGGATTACGTTATATACGTTATGAGCGAAAGAAATCTTAATAACTGGAGATAACGTTAATAATTAACAAAAAGGCGGTTGACTTTTGCCGCCTTTTATGGTATATTCATAAAAAATAATACAAGGAGATGTGTAATATGAAAAAGTATATTTGTCCCGTTTGCGGTTACGTTCACGAGGGAAACGAGCCGCCGGAGAAATGCCCGCTCTGCGGAGTCCCCGGATCTAAATTCAAGGTAGAAGAATCAAATGAAATGACCTGGGCGTCAGAGCACGTTTTAGGTATAGCAAAAGACGTCGATCCCGAGATACTCGCGGGTCTGCGCAGCAATTTTGAAGGCGAATGCTCCGAGGTCGGTATGTATCTTGCCATGGCGAGAGTCGCATACAGAGAGGGCTACGCCGAAATAGGCGCCTACTATGAAAAAGCCGCCTGGGAAGAAGCGGAGCACGCCGCGAAATTCGCCGAGCTTTTAGGCGAAGTCGTAACGGATTCCACAAAGAAGAATCTTGAATTACGCGTAGCCGCGGAAAACGGCGCGACCGCCGGCAAGACGGATCTTGCAAAAATGGCAAAGGCGCAGAACCTTGACGCCATCCACGACACCGTCCACGAAATGGCGCGCGACGAAGCCCGCCACGGCAAAGCCTTCGCAGGACTGTTAAAGAGGTATTTCGGAGAATAAAAATGGAAGAGAATACTCAACCCGATTTTAAAACGACTTCAAAATGCCCGGTCAGCACCATAGTCACGCTCGCGGTCATCATGCTTATCGTCGGCGGCGCCGTTGCTGCGCTCGCGGCGGGCAGCATCAAACCGCTTACGCTTATATTGGTTTGCGTTATTTACGTTCTTTTGTGCGCAGCCGCGCTTGTATATTTTGCGATGATTTCGCGCTGGGAGCTTATGTTTGTACAGGATAAGCTGTATCTTAAAAACCTTGGAAACAAAAGGGAATATGAGGTTTTCGATACGCCCGCTTCCGATTTCATTATGAGAGTGACGTCAAAGGAAAAAAACGAGGGAACGCTGAAAATTGCAAACACAATATTCAATATAGGTGCAATACAGAACTTTTCCGAAATGCAGAAGTATGTGGAAACATATTTTTCAAAAGGCTGAATCAAAAAAAGCATCTTCGGATTTTTAAAAAAGTAATTCGGTTGATATCGAAAAAAAATGAAAAGTCTGTCGCTTAGGCGCAGTGCTCTAAAGGACAGTAAATAAAAACCGGCTGAGGTAAGGAAAGCTTATCCTTATTTCAGTCGGTTTTTGTCGCATATCGGCGCAAGCAGGACGTATGTGTGCCAAACGTCGAAAAGAATGATGATTGCCCTGACGGGCAAATGATGAGCCTCCCTTCGGTCGCCATGATTTGCGGTTTCACCGCAAAATGATGAAATGAGTTCCGTTTCATGCGCCGAGGGCGCTCATCATTCGGCGAAGCCGTTCATCATGCGCG
>DBWC01000052.1:717-7846 GCA_002308615.1 Clostridiales bacterium UBA1248 | reverse complement strand
GTTCGGATAACTCTTGTTACCCTATGTGCGAAGCGCGTTCATCCGTAGGGGAGGGGTTTTCCCTCCCGCATCCGGTACGGCGGGAGCAAGCCCCCGCCCTACAGGTTGACTTTCCTTTCGTGAGCCTCCGAAATTTTTTCGTTACCTTTTTCTTCTCCTTATTATCAGCGAGCCTAAAGCTTTTCCGTCAAACGGTATGAGCGGATAAAGATAGCTTTTATCTCCTACCGTCTTATTCGTCACAAGCAACATAATAAAGATCAAAAAACCTCCGGCAAAGCCGTATACGCCGAAAATCGCGGTGAGCAAAAGGATCAACAGACGCAGGAATTTGAAAGCGTAACCTAACTCATACGACGGCTGTGAAAAATTCGCTATCGCGACGAACGCCATATAAAATATCGTATCCGGCACAAACCAACCCACGCGCACCGCAAAATCGCCTAAGATAAGACCGCCGATTATCGAAAAGCTGCCGGAGAGCATAGAAGGCGTGTTCAGCGCCGCCAACTTTAAGCCGTCTATCGCGAATTCAAGCACGAAAAGCTGAAAAATTATCGGCATCACCGCCTGCTCCTGCACCTTTATGAAATCGAGCCACGGCGGTATCCACTGCGGGTACGATATGAGAAGATACCAGAGCGGAGACAGAAACAGCGTCAAAAAAAACACCGTACAGCGTACGATCCGCAAATACGTTCCGACAAGCGGCGGCAGATAAAAATCGTCCGTCTCCTGGATAAAGTCGAAGATCGACGACGGCAGAAGCATAACGGCGGGGGAATTGTCCGTTATCACCGCTATTTTCCCCTCCAGGATATGCGCCGCGGCGCAGTCCGGGCGTTCCGTGAATTTGATCTTAGGAAAAGGATTGTACCATCTCTTTTTGATCAGACACTCGGCAAGCGACTGAGAGCTCAGAACGAGCGCGTCCGTCTTTATGCCGTCGACCGTGCGCTCGAGCTTTTTCAGATACTCTTCATCCGCTTTACCTTTCATGTAGCAGATAACAACGTCCGTAGACGAACATTTTCCGACTTTGTGAGCCGACATTATAAGGCGCGGATCGCGGACGTAGCGTCTTATCAGCGCCGTGTTTACCGTAAGCGTCTCGACAAAGCCGACGCGTGAGCCGCGCAGCACCTTGTCGTTTTCCGGCTCTGTTATTCCGCGGCACGGGTATCTGCGGCAGTCCATACAGACACAGCCGTCCACGCCGTCGCACAAAAGCAGCACGACGCCCGATAAGATCGCCGACACGGCGTCGTCATAGTCCGATACGGCGCTTACCTCGATGTACGATACGCAGGAAGCGCAAAGCCCCGACAGTTTTGTCAGATCTTCGGCTTTATCGCCGCTCTGGTTCAACAAAGCGTCCGTCACGTGCCTTACAGCCTCCTCCTTCACAAGCCCGTCTATGAAATAAAGCGCGCATTTTTTGCGGCATACAAAGATATCGCGCCGGATAATATCAAAACTGCTGTCCGCCATTATGAGCTTATCCATTTTTTCACGGCTTTTGTTTATGTCTTTGTCCGTAATACCACCCCCGCCGTCGATTATTGACGCGGGTATTGTTTTTCAAGCGGTATTTTATCATTTTATGATATTTATAAGACTTTTGACGGTAAAATATAAAAAATTTACAATAACGGTATTGAAACAGAATACGGCATTTGTTATATTAAAATAAATAAATACAACGAGGTAAATAAAATGATAGATCAGGTAAAACAGCTTATAGCGGACGAGCTTCACATAGATTCCGCGTCAATATCGGACGACGCCGATATAATTGAGGATCTCGGCGCGGATTCGCTGTCCGTCGTTACGATAATAATGAACGCTGAGGACGAATTCAAGATCAGCATCCCCGATGAAGTTATAGCGGATCTCCGCACTCCCCGCGCTATGGCGGAATACGTTATTTCAAGCCGTAAATAAGTCTTTTTGCGATATTCCGTGACATACGGTCACGGAATATCGTTATTAAAAGGTGATGATCTGATGGCGGAAAACAAATACAAGACACTGATAAAGAACTCATCAATACTCGGGCTTGGCGAGGTGCTCTCAAAGCTTCTCGTGTTTTTGCTTTTGCCGCTGTACTCCTCCGTTCTGACCACGGGTGAATACGGTATAGCGACGCTTGTTGCGGATTCTTCAAACCTTTTGTTTCCGATAGTCACGTTAGGCGTGTCATCCGCCGTTTTCCGTTATTCCTACGGAAAAAGAAAGGACCGTCCGGCTGTTTTTACCGCCGGTCTTACCATGCTTTTTGCGGGCATGGTGTTTTTTGTCGCGATATCTCCGCTCCTTAAGCTGATACCGCGCTTGTCGGATTACGTACTGCTTCTCGGTATGTACGTTTTCATGTTTGCTTTAAACACCTTGTGCGGCAGCTTCTTACGCGGTATGAACGCGGTCAAGCCCTTTGCGATTAAGGGCATAATCTGCACCGCGTCAAATCTCATTTTCAATATCATATTCCTTTTGATATTCAGGCTCGGCGTGACAGGTTATCTGCTCGCCAACATATGCGGCGACTTTGTAGCCGTTCTGTATATGGTGTTGGGCGGAGATCTGCTTGATTATATAGAGCCGAGGCAGATAACCAAGAAGATATTTTTTGAGATGCTGCGCTTCTCCGTTCCGCTCATACCTACCACGATATGCTGGTGGATAGTCAACATGAGCGACAGGTTCATGATAACGTACATGGTAAACGAAAGCGCAAACGGCGTTTACGCCGCGGCGTACAAGATACCGAATATCATGATAACCGTGACGGGGATTTTCATAAACGTCTGGCAGATGTCGCTTGTAAACGAGGAAAACAACGGCAGAAAATGGGGCGCGTTTTTCACACAGATATACGACGGCTTCAAATCCGTAATGTTCGTCGCCGGCACGTTTATCATCCTTTTATGCAGGGTCGCGGCAAAGATCCTGTTGCGCAACGACTTCTACGACGCGTGGGAATATATGCCATATCTTACCGTCGCGTGCATTTTTGAAGGTATAACGTCGTTTGTCGGCGTGATATATATAGTAAAGAAAAAGAGCGTAAACTCGCTTATCTGCGCGTCGTCCGGCGCGGTGATAAACGTGATTTTAAACCTTATCCTGATACGTTTTTTAGGCGCGATGGGCGCGGCGCTCGCAACTATGATAAGCTATATGTCCGTATATTTCGTTACGACGTACCGCAGCCGCGGGCTTGCGGGCTACAGGGTCAAGCTGCCGTTCACTTCCGTAAACACGGCGCTTCTTCTGACGCAGGGCATTTTCACCGTGGCGGACAAAAATTACAGTATATTCGTATCGGCGGGCATCACCGTTGTGATAACCGTGCTTAACGGCAGGCAGGTGCTGTCCACCGTTAAAGAGATCCTTAACAGACGCAAAAAACAGCCCGAGGAACAAAAACCGGAAATGGAGGGACCTAATGAGCAGAATAGCGGCAATAATGTATGATTTTGACCGCACGCTTTCGCCTAAGGATATGCAGGACTATGCTTTCTCCCCGGAAATAGGGATGCCGGCGGAGGAATTCTGGCGTCGCTGCAACGACCTTATGTACGAAAACAATATGGATTCGATTCTGGCGTATATGTACTATATGGTCAAAACGGCGCGCGAGAAAAACATAAAGCTGACGCGTGAGATGTTCCGGCGCTCCGGCAAAAACGTCAAGCTGTTTCCCGGCGTGACCGACTGGTTTTCACGCATAAACGAATACGGGGAAAGCATAGGTCTTACGGTCGAGCATTACGTAATATCGTCCGGCATAAAGGAGATCATAGAAGGCACGTCCATAGCAAACGAGTTCAGGCGCATATACGCGGCGGAATTCTACTACGACGAAAACGGCGAGGCGGTGTGGCCCGCCATGGCTGTCAACTACACCTCAAAAACACAGTTCATATACAGGATAAACAAAGAAGTTTTGGACGTTACGGACTCAAGAGGGCTGAACGAATCCACGCCCGAGGAAAAAAAGCGCATACCTTTTCAGAATATGATATACATAGGCGACGGCTTGACGGACGTGCCGTGTATGAAGCTCGTTAAAACGGGGGGCGGTCACAGCGTCGCGGCGTATCAGCTTGAAGGCGGAGTTGCCGACAGACTGCTGATCCAGGGCAGAGCCGGACATATAGCGCCGGCGGACTACCGTGAAAACACACAGATGGACAAAACCATTAAAGCGATACTCGATCTCATAGCCGCAAGCAGTAAGACCACGGAGCTGTACGTAAACGATCTTGAAGCGGCGAAGCGCAGATCATAAACGAAAGGAAGATATATCATGTACGACAAATACAAATCAACCATCGTATCAATAGCGGCAACGTTTCTTTTCGCGGCGCTTGTTACAGTCGCCTGCTTTCTTCTGCCGTTTCTTGTGAAATTATATCTGGGTGAAGCCTATACAGACGCCGCCGGCATCAGGACGGCGCTGTATATATGTCTGTATTTTTCCGCGGCTTCTTCTCTGCTGTTGTCATATCTTCTCCTCCGCATTCTGTTCAACATCAGAAAAGCCGTCGTATTCGCCCGTGAAAACGTCAGATACGTAAGATATATAAGCTGGTGCTGCTTTGCTATAAGCGCCGCGTTCTTTGCGTTAGGCTTCTTTATCCCGTTTTCATTCGTCATATCGTTTGCCGCGGCTTTCATCGGTCTTATTGTACGCGTAGTCAAAAACCTTTTGAACGAAGCGGTCGATATAAAAGAAGAAAACGATCTTACGATATGAGGTGCCCGGTATGATAGTTGTAAACGTTGACGTAATGCTTGCAAAAAGAAAAATGTCGTCGGGCGAGCTGGCGCAGAGGATCGGCATAACGCAGGCGAATCTTTCCATACTCAAAACAAACAAGGCAAAGGCGATACGCTTTTCCACGCTTGAGGCGATCTGCCGCGAGCTGAAATGCCAGCCCGGAGATATACTTGAATTCTGCGAGGACGAAGACAGTCCGTTCAACAGAGATTAAAGGAAAAAAACATGAAAAAAATCACGTCCATATTACTTGTTATACTGTTTATCGCGGCAATGTGCCTCACCGCCTCCGCCGATACGAGCTTCGACAGGCTTTTCATAAATCAGAATAAGATCAAGGAAGGCAAAGACGTAAAAGGCTCGTACGTGGAGATAGAAAAGGGCGACCGGCTGTATCTTATCGGCTGGGCGGTAAACAAGCAGACAAAAAGCAAATTAAAAGAGGTCGTATACGTACTTGACGGCAGGGAATACAAATGCGCGGACAAATACAGGGACAGATCGGACGTTGCAAAAGCCCTGGGGCTCGATCCCGAACTCGGCGTCCACGCCGGCATAGGTCTTGACGACGACGCGTGCGAGCTTCTCGGTATAAACGAGCTGTCAGCCGGAGAATACGCCGTTTCGATCAAGGCAAAATACGAGGACGGCACCGAGGAACAGCTTGTCGGCGCATCGTTCACGCTAAAAGTGAAGGGTGAGGAACAAACGGATAACGGCGGTGTAAAAGTAACTGATACGAGGTTGGCAAATATGAAACTCATAGCGTATAAAGACGGTTTATCGTATGCTTTTTACGGACTTGCAAAGTTCGATCTTGAAAAGCCTTATCAGCACGGCGACGAGCCGGATTATTCCGTATTTACGAAATACTACGGTTATAAGATCGAAGATCTGAGTAAAAACACAAAGACGCTGTATGACGAATCGACCGGCATAACGCTTTTCGGTTCTTCAGACAAAAACTTAAGCGACGAGGCGCTTTTGAAGTACGCGGACCGTTTTGCGCTGTATGAGGATGCCGTTTACGGCTCGGAAAAACGCGATTATTCGGAATTTGCCGGAGTTCGTCCGGATAAATACGGCGCCGCCCCGTACGAGGACAGACTCGTGGGCGTTGCATATTCAACGTGGATGTATAAGAATTCACGCTTTGAAAACTGCTGGGAGCATCCGCTGCTCGGAAATTACACCTCGCTTGACAGTCCGGAAACGCTGAAGGCGCACGCCGAGCTTTTGTATGACGCGGACGTTGACTTTGTTTTAGTCGACTGGTCAAACAACGTTGATTACGACTTTTACAACAAAAAAGACTACAGAAACGGCGCTGCAAGAAACGACTTTGAAACGATAGAAATGGGCACGACGCAGATGTTTGAATCGTGGTCAAAGCTTGAAAATACGCCGAACATCGCTGTGTTCATCGGCTGTCCGGGCGACAAAAGCGCAATAAAGGACGGCAGACTGCAGAAAAAAGCGGACCAGGTCTACCGCGAATACCTTGAAAACGAGGAATTTGCAAAGATTTATCAGACGTATCTCGGCAAGCCCCTGCTCGTAGTTTATTTAGGCACGCCGGCGCTTTCACAGTCAGGGCTTGCAAAGCTGTGGAATGACGACAGATTCACGGTTAGATTCCTGACCGGATATATCGGCCAGCAAAGCATGTACGACAGAAAGACGCGCGCCGCCACGCAGCCGATCTGGAGTTGGGAGGAACGACAGCAGCAATGCTACGCGGTAAACGACGGTATCGTCGAATGTATGACGGTGCAGTCCGCGTGGAGATCGCAGGACAGACCCGGCGACCCGAACTATATAGCCGCCGCTGAAAGAAACAACGGCGACACGCTTCTTATGATGTGGGCGAGAGCAAAAGCCTTCGGGCCTCAGATAGTCCTCTGCCCGACGTGGAACGAATATTCAAAAGGCGAACAGCCGACGCCGGAGATCAACAAGGACTTAGAGCCGACAAAAGAATCGGGAACGTTCTACTACGACATAATGAAGGAACAGATAAAACTGTATAAGAACGCCGCCGCCGAAACCGTCGAGCCAATAGATACGGCGGAAACGGATACGGATACGGAACCGACTGAAACGGCATTACCTGAGACAAAGGCGGCAAATGAAACGGAAAGCGATACGGAAAAAGAGCCGGACGGCAATAAAGCGCAAAGCAACCTGAAACCGTTTCTCTATACCGCCGCCGCGGTAATACTTGCCGCCGCGATAGCCGTGGGCTCTTTCATCTGGCACAGAAAAAAGAGCGAGAAGATGAAGAAAAAAAGCAAATAAGAAAATCTGATACAAAAACAGACTGACATAAATCAGTCTGTTTTT
>DBWC01000052.1:244-638 GCA_002308615.1 Clostridiales bacterium UBA1248 | reverse complement strand
AGATAATTGCAGCCCATTCCGTTCAGTTTGTTTTTCTGTCGTAGTATCTCTTGTACCGGCTTCCAGTTACAGTCATAGTATTTGAAGCCCCACGAGCCGTTCATCGTGCACGGCGATTCGTACAGTTTTCCCTTGCTGTGTTCATCCGGGATAAAATTGTCTTCCGCGGATTCATAATCTCCGCGTCCGTTCCCTATGCGGGAATTTATAAGGCACTGCGGCTGGTAAGATTTTACCAACGCATACAGCTCGTCGCTCTGTTCCGGGCTTATCGTTACCGGAACGTCAAACCACAATAGGCATATATCGCCGTAATTTGTAAGCAGTTCTTTGACCTGCGGCTTTATTTTTTCTTCAAAACAGATCGCATAATCCTTTTTTGACGCATCCGGAT
>DBWC01000052.1:0-206 GCA_002308615.1 Clostridiales bacterium UBA1248 | reverse complement strand
GCGTTATCGCACCATATTTTTCCCACATTGTAACCGCCTCCGTGCGGATGCTCCCAATCAAGGTCCTGCGAATAATACAAGCCGAGCTTCAAGCCGTGCTTTTTACACGCATAGGCAAGCTCAGAAACGACGTCGCGCCCGAAAGGCGTCGCATCTACCACGTTATAATCCGAGACCGCGGACTTGAACATGGCGAATCCGTCGTG
>DBWC01000119.1:7195-12259 GCA_002308615.1 Clostridiales bacterium UBA1248 | reverse complement strand
CAGGAGGTCGGCGCAATGGGATGCGCGATCGTCGTCGCGGCGGGACTGACCGGAGAGGACGTGAAGGACGTTTCCCGCCGTCTTGTGAAAGTCAGTCAAACCTATTATCCCGATCCGGGGAATAAAGCCGTTTACGAGCGCAACTATAAAGTATTCAAAAATCTTTACAGATCCAACGCCGAAAACTTCAGACGCCTGAACGGTTGACGTCCGGCGGCAAACGCGATCCGTATTGTATATGATGCATCAGATCAATTAATGGCACTGAATCTGACGACAAAAAAAGAAGGCTCCGCCCTCGCGGTGGCTCTGGAGTGAGAACTCAACACGACGACCGCGCCCGAACTCAAAGACCTGCTCGATAAGACCATCTTGGGATGGCTATCTTGCCGCCGCGTTGTCGGGCGTGAAGCCCGCAAATATGTTGACACCGATATTCAGTTTTCGTGCTTTTCCCGCATAAATCGACAAAATCACAGATATCATTATGCAGAACACATGTTTGTTTGTCAATAGGCTAAATCAAAAAAACGCGTCAATTCTCTCAGATGTCGGTATTTACCGACAACTTAAAATCGACACGAGTCATTTTTCCTTGTTATTTCACAATAATTTCGCTTTTATGGCTTGCAATTCCGCATATTGTATGCTATAATAAACTGAATTACAGTATTCGGAAAAACATTACAGAAAGGGGCTTGACAAAAATGAAGAACAGCGCGACAATCTTGTCGGTCAGTCAGTCAAGGGCAACCCTGCCTGCTTCTTTTGTCAATACCTTTTTGAAAAAAATCAATCGGCGCGATGCACTCGCTTGACGCGGGTTTGTCTCGCCTTTTTCCGTTCTCCAAAGCGTCGGCGGACCGTTCCCCGTTCGTGATCCCGTTGGGATAGAAAATTAAAACCAGGAGGCCACTTATGAAAAAGTTACTTATACTCGCGCTTGCTCTCTTAATGATCGTCAGCCTGGCGGCTTGCAAAGGCAACGATCCCGGAAGCGCCGGCACAAACCCGCCCGCAAGCAGCACCGGTGATAATCAGCAGTCCGGAAACGAGTCCGGCAACAGCAACACCTCGCAAAGCGGCAATAACGCCGAGGCGGCTAAACTCACCGGCAAGATGAATATCATCAATCTTGACGACAGGGATCCGTCCGTACTTCGCGGCGTGACCATCACAGGCAACCAAGCCGGCACTGTGGACGGCTTCAACAGCAAAGAGTCTTCCCTTACCGACGTCCGCTGCATCTTTGAACTGAACGAGTGGGTCTCTTTCTACCCGGATACCGACAAAGACTATGCTCTTCGCGTCTGGATCCTCAAGCACCGCGACGATCAGGAGTATTACAACAAAGCCAAATTCTCCGATCTCGATCCGAACTTTGCGAACTATTGCGATCTTCATTATCCCGAGGATGCGGAAAATCCGGATGGATCGGAATGGGGCAGCTTCTATCTGAACACGTACGAATGCGAACCGGGCTATTATGATTTTGTTTTCACCTACGAGGGAAAAGCGATCGCCACATTGCTGACCCGCTTCTATAACGAAAATGAACTCACCGTCAAGTCCGACGCGGAGCTTGAAGCTCTGATGCACGAATGAGCGGCGCCGTGTTTGAAGAACGTTTTGTAAAGCTTGTCGAAGATAACGGCGGCTTTGAGTATTATCAGGCGTACCGGGGCGACATGGATCTGATACTCGGCGGCAAGGGCAACACCTTTTGGTACGTCGTGATGAAAAAAGGCAAGGTCACGGAGTCTTATATCGGGAAAAAAGCCGGCGGCGTTTGGGAAGACGTTTACGTCAAAGGCAGCGGCGCAACTCAAAAGACGAAAGCCATGCCGTCGGGCAGCACGATCAGGAAGATCGCCGAAAAGGCGTATCTCTGCCAGGATGAAACGTGGGTCACGCGGCGCACGCCCAAGCCGATCGAGGATTCGCACCCGCGCTACCATTACGTTTACGGCTTCGGCGACAAGGGGCTTGACGTATCGGCAGAATACGGCGTGACCATCGCTTACAACGACGTCAAAGACGCTGACGCGGGTTTTCATTTAAGATACCTTTATACGGGCTCCGACGTCGAAACACCGTAATACTTCGGGGGCGGACAAGTTCCGCCCCCGTTTGCTTTCTATTGAGGAGGGTTGTAAATTGTTAAAGAGATTTCTGTCTTTGGCGTTAGCGGTACTTATGGCTTTATCGCTTTGCTCCTGCGATTTCCGGTCGTTATTCGGAGGGGAGCAAACGTCGTCCGACAACGTCAAAGATGATCCCATCGTCGGTGACGGATCTTCTTATTCCGAGTTTATCAACGTTATGAAAGAGATCAAAACGCGCGGCGATAAAACGTCGGAAATGGGGCTTCCGGTCAACAGCGAATACTATTATTCCTTCGCCGGGGCTTCGGTCAGCGCGTTCCGCTACGCCGTGGAATATATTTTGTGGTTAAAGGGCGAGGGTGACACGCTCGATTCCTTCACTTCCGGCAGCAGATACAGCGGCTTTGATACGATTGCCGAAATCAATTGCTCTTCGCCGTATCCGACGTATTTTGAGGGCTTGCTGTATGAAGTGCAAGGAAAAAAAGAAGAGGCGATCGAATCCTATGCGTGGGCGTCGATCATGCCGACGTTCCCGGAAGAAGGGCTGGATTTTTACTATCTGAAAAAGATGGAAGTCAATAAGCTGTATGAACTTAGGGATACTCTGCGCGAAGTCGAGGAGTCGATTTATTCCGTTTACGTTCCGGTTCTGACAGGGGCTGAACGGGACAGGACCATATTTGACAGCAAGTCTCTTATAAGTAAATCATCGGAATGTGTAAAGGAGGCCGATTATACGTCGGCGCTCTGTTACGCTAAGCAGGCGCTCAGAGTCGATCCGTTTGACGAACTCGTGTGGCAGAACGCCGCTATTTGTGCAATTTATTCGGAGGATTTCATACTCGCGGGAGAATATATCGACGAAGCGACGGCGATTTTCCCCGAAAACGAGAAACTCACAGAGATCAAGCGTGCTATGCTTGATGCGATAGATAAGGAGGCGCGGTAATGAAAAAGGTAAGAAAATCCCTTCCGGCATTGCTTGCGCTTGTATTTACGGTATTCCCTTTGACTTTTTCTTTTCCCGTATCAGCGGCAGCCGGAGCGGCATCCGGCGCTGAGATCGTCGGTATCGATTACAGCCGCATCACGCAAAAGGCGGATCATAGCCAAAAGAGCTATCCTGTTGAGCTGAAGCTCGGCGACGTTACTTTTAACGGTGAACTCGTCGGCGAAGTCGGGCTTACGATGGAAGAATTGAATGCCGTAATACGGCAGACGCTTGAAGAGAAAGATCTCACGCCGGAGCGCGTCGCGCTCGTTAAAAAAATCGCGGAGCGCGTACAGACCGACGCTAAGCTGTATTGGGGAGATCAGGTAGTTTCGGGACTGCTTTCCTATCTGCCGATCCCCGGCACGATATTCAGCGTCGGCGATTACTATGAATACGTCGTGCACGATGATCTCGGTTCAGCGGCGTTTTCCGCAAAAAAAGATGCGGCGCAGAATGCTGCCAAGAAAGGACTCGAGACCGCTTTAAAAGCAGGCGGGCGGATTGGGCGCGTCGCAAAAGGCGCCAAAGGTCTCATAAGCGAGGTCCCTTTGCTCGGACAGCTCGCCAACACAGCTGTTGTGGCGGACAGCTGGCTTGACGGCAGCAAACGTTTCGACGCGTATCTGGAGCTTCTGGAGGAAAACCTTGCGATCATCAACGATTTCTATTCGGCGTGCAGCCGCCGTGCAGCAGATCTCGCCGAGAGCAAGGACATGGAAAACACATGGAAGATAAAGTTTGACAAAAGCAAAAATTACCGCACTTATTACTGCACGTTCTGGGGCATTTCCGGCAACATGATGAGCTGCGAGCTCAGCGGAACGCTCCAAAACAGCAGCGGCGGTATGGAGGGCACGTACACCGGTACGCTTTGGCTCGATTTTGAGGCGGTCGATCTTTCACCGGTCGAAAAGAATCTTGAAAACACGCCGGGGCTTGCTGCAGTCAAAAGTCTCATTTACAGTATGGGCGGATACCAAAAAACGTCCGATACAGGTGGTAAGACCGCTCTCAAATGCGAGTCGCAGGGGCAGCTTACCTTCTATGTAAGCGGAACGGAAGGCACGGTTAAGCCCAACGTTGTCGGAAGTCTTTCGGGTGATAAAGAAGTCAGATTTTCATTTGACCGTCATCTGGAATGGCACGACGATACGATGGCGGCGTTAGGGGCGCAGGGCGTCACCGAGGCGACCTTTACTTCCGACGATATCGCGTCGGTCACGATGAAATCTTCATCGCGCGTGACGCAGAACGGCGAAGTCAAAACACAGCAGGATTCTACCGAGGTGTTTTCGCAGGATCCCGGGACGGTTTTCGCGCCGCTCGAAAGTGATCCGGTTATAACGATCCATTTTTCTAAATAAGTACGGAGGCAACTGTCAACCACCCACCGCTTAAGCCCTGATGGGCTTTGAAGCGGGGGCTTGCAGTAGAACTGTAAGCCGGGATTGACTACCCTCAGCCTNNAATAAGTACGGAGGCAACTATGAAAAAACAATTATTTGGAATTCTTGCATTGATCGTATCTATTACGCTCTTGATTTCGCTCGTGTCCTGCAGCAACAAGCCGAGCGGCAGCGTTGACGACGATGCCCCTCTCGTGCGCGACGACAGTACCGGCAGTACGTCAGCCCCCGAAAACAACGCGGGCAA
Organism: Clostridiales bacterium UBA1248; assembly: GCA_002308615.1. Taxonomy (GTDB): domain Bacteria; phylum Bacillota; class Clostridia; order Oscillospirales; family CAG-272; genus UBA1248. The sequence continues at coordinate 7,504 of DBWC01000119.1, read as the reverse complement.
CGTTCCCGATTTTTCCGCGATCATGGCGGGAAACGGCGGGACCGACATGGNNGTATGGGGCATGCAGGATCCCGCCGCAAGGCAGCAGATCGTCGACGCGGCGAAAGCGGACGGATTTGACGTTTCGTTCGGAGCCGACGGCAGCATGACCGTGAAGGATAAGGACGGAACTGTTTTCGTTCAGAGCACCGACGGCACATGGACGATGCAGGGAGAGGACGGGCAAACCGCCAAGCTCGGCGGCAACTGGCCGGATAACGAATTCACCAGGCTTGTTCCGAAGCCCGGTTTCAAACTTGCCGGCGCGTC
>DBWC01000119.1:7016-7147 GCA_002308615.1 Clostridiales bacterium UBA1248 | reverse complement strand
GCGTATGCCGAACAGGTCAAGGCGAGCGGGTTTACCGTTGACGCCGAGGAGGAAGACCAAAACGTTTACGGGGTCGTCGTCTACACCTATTCGGCTTATAACGCAGACGGATATCGCGTTGAGGTGACGTT
>DBWC01000119.1:4620-6979 GCA_002308615.1 Clostridiales bacterium UBA1248 | reverse complement strand
TGAAACCTCCAAATAATCTTTGATTTGTTGTTTCAGATAAGTCAAACGGTTGTTACGGTCGGGCATCGGAACGTGTATCGCGCCGGATTTCATCATAAAATTCGCTTGCGTTATGAACACTCCGACCGGAAAAAGCACGCGAGAGCGTGCTTTTTTCAACTAAATCCGTCCTTGAAGACGGATAAAATCACTCCGTGATGAAATCGCTCTGCGATGAAATCCGCTCGGCGCGGATGAGCGGCAAAGGACGGATTTAATTTCATCTGACTCCGAAGACGGAAGATTTTACCGCGGCATCGCCGCGATCTCTTTTTATATCCCCCTGTTTCGGTGTAATAAATCTTTCTCTGTCACTTAACGATTGACAAATCGTATTTTTTATGATAAAATACTTTCAACCACATCTGTAAGCGGGATAATAATATGAAAGTGCTTATCTTAAACGGCAGTCCCAAGTGTGAAAAAAGCGATACGCTTCATATGTCGGCCGCATTTGCGCGCGGTATCTGCTCTGTTTCGGGCGGCGACGTACATATCATACACACGGCGCAAAAGCGTATAGAATACTGCACCGGCTGTTTTATCTGCAAAAAGACGGGGCGCTGCGTAATAGACGACGATATGAAAGAAATACTTGACGCGATAGCCGGTTGTGACGTCGTTATATTCAGCTTCCCCGTATACTGCCATTCGATGCCGGCGTCGCTTAAAATCGTCGTTGAGCGCACAATGCCGCTTACGTTTGAGAAAATAGTAAAAGGCGAGGAAGGCTACCACCACGCAGCCCGCGACGGCGCAAATAAAAAACGTTTCGTTATGATATGCGGCAGCGGTTATCCGCAGAGCAGAGACGATTTTGAGCTTATCCGCAAAACGTTTTTACGCACGTTCAGACAATGCGACGCCGTCATAACCGTTGAGGAAAGTCCGCTGTTCAACATTCCGGACGCCGCTTTCGCCGCAAAGCCGCGCCTTGAACTGCTTGAAGCCGCGGGTGCGGAATACATATCGTCCGGAGCCGTATCGGAGCAAACGGAAAAGGCGCTTGCCGTTCCGATGATACCGGAAGAGATATACATGAGATTCGCAAACGGCGAAAAGCCGTAAGCAGGGATAAAGGCGGTAACACAATGACGTTAGACGAAAACGATCTTAAAAGAGGTCTTAAATTCATCGTCGGCACGTGGCGGGTCGACTATATAGTGAACGCGTGGTCAAACGATCTGGCGCACATTCCGGCAAAGGAATTCAAAAGCAAGGACGGGCGAGATTTTTCCGATATAACGTTTACGTTTTTCGAGGATCACACCGTTATAATGAAAAACTCGGCGGACGGAAAAGAAGAAAAAGGCGAGTGAGAACAGACCGGCTGGGCTGAATACCACTACACCTTAAACGGCTTTATCGACGTGCCCGAGGGAAATTTCAGAAAAGCCGCGGAAACGCTTTCCGTATACGACGGCTGTCTCGTTTTCAGCATCGGGTTCTTGGCTTTAGGCATGAAAAAAATCGTATGATATGCATTTAAGGCATTGAAAGGAGCATATAAAATGAAAAAAATCTTAATCATCACACTTGCAGTTGCCATGTCGGTACTCATGTGCGCAGCCGAGGTTTCCGCGGTAAGCGTCAACTATCTTATCGACGAGGGATATCCGAAGCTGAGCGCGGACGAAAGCACTTGGGAAATCATGTGCTGGACCGTTTCCGATAACGAGATAGTAAGCGTCGGTTACATACTTGACAACGGCGATATCGTATGGGCGATAAACGAGATCGGTCACGTCGCAACACAGAACGGCCTTCAGATCAAGCCGAACGACTGCTTCCGCGACGACGAGCTTGAAAACGCTGTCGTGACCTACGGAATGTCCGCCGGACTCAAAGAGTGTTTTGCATACCGCATACACCTCACGCTCGATACGTCCCGCCTGTCAAAGGGCAAGCATACGTTTGAATTCGTTGCGAAATACGGCGACGGCAAAATAGACAATCCGCTTACCGGAGAATCCGGCATAAAGACGTTCAAAATAAAAAGAACGATCGAACCCGAGCCCAAGGAGACGACGGAGGATCCCGGCGACGATACGTCGGTCGACACCGGCGAGCCCGACAACTACGCTCCCGGCGACGTGAACAAGGACGGCTCCATCGACAACAAGGACGTTGTGGCGCTGTTCAGATACGTTTCGGGTACGGATAAGGTCGAAGACGAATCTGCGTACGATTATAACGGCGACAAGACGGTCGACAATAAAGACGTCGTAGCTCTGTTCCGTTTTGTAAGCAGCAAATAACGAAAGAAAACCTTAATGCCGTTTCGGCATTAAGGCCAATTTGCAGACAAAGCATTTAAGAA
>DBWC01000119.1:0-4520 GCA_002308615.1 Clostridiales bacterium UBA1248 | reverse complement strand
CTCAAAGAGGGAGGCAAATCAAGGCTCCCTCGGGGAGGGAGCTGTCATCCGGGATCATTCCCGGATGACTGAGGGAGTTTGTCTTCGCTCTGACCTTAATGCCGTTTTCGGCATTAAGGCTTTTTTATTTGTTCAGCCAGCATTTGTATTCCGTGCTCTCATCCCAGCTCGATCCGGCTTTGTAATACGGAATAAATATGCGGTCTTTTATTTTTATGCGGAACGGAGAGGAAAGGATCGTATAATCCGTTATCTTTCCCGGATCGAACGGTACGGGCTTGTCATAGCAGGGATCGACGCTTTTGTCGAGCGCGAGCACGAGCGGACCGTACGTCAAAAGCACCTTGCCGTCGTTTGCGGGGCTTTCATGACAGACAAGCGGAAGATCGAGCGTAAGAGTAATGATCTCTTTTTCTTTCCACGTCTTTTTTATTACGGCGTAACCGTTTTCAAAAACGTATTTATGCGAAAGACAGTATTTTTTGCAGAAACCGGGTATGCGCAGCGCAAGCGCGTATTCCCTCTCCGTCTCCGGTGTGACCGTTACGGTTATTTTGTTGTCAAGCGGATGATCCGTCTCCGTTTTTATTACGCCGAAGCCTTTTATATGACGTTCCGACGTAAAATACAGATTTAAATCGCACCTGTTCTCTTCTTCGCAGTATGCGGCGTACGGCAGAACGGCAAGCCCCATGGGGCCGTTCGCGGTACAGCAGGAAAGCGGTATGCCGTTTATATCGTAGCTGAAATTGACCTTAGTGCTGCGAGTACCGTTGAACTTCGGGAAATAGTCGAAAAACGATCCGTCCGGCTTCATCGCGCCGTAAAGGGCGTTATAAAGGCTGACTTCGATCTTATCTATCAGCGACGCGTCGCCCGTTAATCTGTAATAATTGAGCAAAAGCTTCATATACGTCACGGTCACGCACGTTTCCATACTCAGCTTTATGCTCTCGTCCGACTGGTGAAAATACGTGTCGTTCCACTGCTCGCCCGTGCCGGGACCTAAGTTATACGGACCGTCCGCGCCGCCGGAGCCGAGATAAGTAATTTCCCTCCCGTTTATCATATCGATAAACCTGCCGGCGCATTTTTTGTATTTTTCAATTCCCGTCGCGCGGTAGTATTCGAGTAAGCCTTCAAAGCAGCTCATCATCTCGTAGGCTTTGGCTATGCTCTGCTCCGGGACGCCGTTGTTTCCGATATCCTTCGGATAAACGCCGGACAGTACCGCGTCTATGACGTTCTGCCTTTTGCAGAAGCCCGAATTTACGATATGCTCCGCAAGGCTTAAAAGCTCTTTTTCTCCGGTCAGATTATACAGCTTCACTATCGGCTCAAGGATCGACGACGATTCTATGCCGCAAAACGCCCAACCTGTTTCGGTTATCGGCGTTTTCGGCGGATCTCCGACCTGCGACGCCGTATATAACGCGAGTTTTTTCATGCAGTCGAGCACACCGTCGCCGCCGAACGCGGCGTAATATTCCCACAGCCCGAGCAGAACGTATTTGCGCTCCCACAGATCGGAGCCGTAGCTCCCGTTCGGCTGTTTTTGCTTCGGCGCGGTACTTATCTCGCCGTCGTCTCCCTGTATGCTCATCATATCCGCGGCGGCTGAATCCACGACCTTGCGCAGACGCGCGTCACCCGTATATTTACATATAAGGCACGCCGCGCGCATTATCTTACCGTAAAACTCGCCCGCCGCGAACACGTCAAGCTTAAGTCTGAAATAATCCGTCAGCGCCGTCATATCGAGCCGCAGGAAAAGGCCGTCTATGACCGCCTTTATCCTGTTATCAAGCTCGCCGTATATTTTTACGCTGTCACAAAAACTTATTTTATCTTTGATCAAAGCGTATTTATAATCATCCATTCAACGCTCCTTAATGCCCGCAGGGCAATTCATGCGCCGCAGGTGCAATTCATAAAACTCAGTCAAGTTCTTTTTTGCCCGTGTAGAGCTCGTAGTATCTGCCCTTCATCGCTAAGAGCTCGTCGTGGTCTCCGCGCTCTATTATCTCACCCGCTTCAAGCACCATTATGGCGTTACTGTTTCTTACGGTAGATAATCTGTGCGCTATGACGAACGTCGTTCTGTTCTTCATAAGTCTGTCCATGCCGTGTTCAATGTGGCGCTCGGTACGCGTGTCAACGGAGCTCGTCGCCTCGTCGAGTATGAGTATCGGCGCTTTTGAGATGGCGGCGCGGGCGATGTTCAGAAGCTGGCGCTGACCTTGCGACAGATTCGCGCCGTCGCCTTCAAGCATGGTGTTATAGCCGTCGGACAGACGCATTATGAAGCTGTGCGCGGAAGCGGTCTTCGCCGCCTCAATGACCTCCTCGTCCGTCGCGTCAAGTCTGCCGTAGCGTATGTTTTCCATAACAGTTCCGGTGAAAAGATGCGTGTCCTGCAGCACCATCGCTATGTTTTTACGCAGTTCGTCGCGCTTTATATCCTTAATGTTTACGCCGTCTATCGTTATTTCGCCCTCTTCAATATCGTAGAAGCGGTTTATCAGGTTGGTGACCGTGGTTTTACCGGCGCCGGTAGAGCCGACGAAGGCTATTTTCTGTCCCGGCTTTGCGTAAAGATTTATGTGTTTGAGCACCGTTTTGCCGGGAACGTAACCGAAAGTAACGTCGTTAAATACAACGTGACCCTTCATATCCTTCATATCGGAGGCGTTTTCTTCATCTTTCTTTTCCGGATCGGTGTCCATTACCTCAAACACGCGCTCAGCACCGGCTAAAGCCGCGAAAACGGTGGTCAGCTGCTGTGAAATGGAGTTTATCGGCATTGAAAACTGTCTTGCGTACGACGAGAAGACCGTAAGTCCGCCCGCGCCCAACAGACCGTTGAGCATAAGTATGCCGCCCACGCCGATAGTTACGGCAAGCGTTATCTGCGACGTGTTGCCCATTATGGGTCCGACTATACCGCCCCAGAACTGCGCCTTGAACTGCTTGTCGCGCATATCGTTGTTTAAAAGTCCGAATTCCTCTTCACATTCGTCCTCGTGATTGAAGACTTTTATTACTTTCTGACCCGTTACGGTCTCCTCCATATATCCGTTGACCGCGCCGAGCGCCGCCTGCTGGCTAACGTAGTATTTACGCGACATTCCGGCTATCTTAGCTCCTCCGATCGCGAAGACCGGGAAGAAAGCGACGACTATCAGCGTGAGTATCCAGCTCGTCGTTATCATGAACACGAGCGTGCCGATCAGCGTCACGGCGCCGGAGATCAGTGACGTCAGCGAGTTGCTGAGCATCGTTTCGATATTGTCTATATCGTTCGTGAAACGGGACATGATCTCGCCCGTCGGATGACCGTCGAAGTATCTGACCGGGAGCTTCTGCAGTTTTTCGAACAGATCGTTCCTGATCTTCTCGACTATACCGGTCGTGACGGTGAGCATAAGTCTGCTCTGTACGTACGTCGTCGCGACGCCGACGAGATACACCGCCGCGAGTATCATCATCGCCGCGGAGATGAACGGCAGCACGCTGTCGTCGCCTAAAACGCGCCTTGAGAGCACGGAGACCTTGTCTCCGACCGCCCTCTCGAGCAGGCTGAGGTTGCCCGCCAGATCCGGCGCGACCGTTTCACTCAGCTTGTTTATGACCGGCGCGAGCATATAGCCGCCGATTAGCGACGTGACGGTGCTGAGCATCATGCATAGAAGCACCGCTATGATCCTGCCGGTGTATCCCTTTGCGTAGCCGAGCATTCTCGAAAGCGTTTTTTTCGTGTCCTTCGGTTTTCCCGTGGCGCCTCTCACGCCCGGTCCGCCGCCTCTCGGTCCGCCGGGACCGCGGCTTCTCTGTTCGGTGGCCGAACTGTTATACTGCATGCGCAGCTGATCTAAATTTCTCGGCATCAGTTCGCACCTCCCGTCTGTGATTCGTATATTTCGCGGTATTCTACGTTATCCGCAAGCAGCTGATCGTGCGTTCCGACGCCGGTGATCTTTCCGTCGTTCATGACGATTATCATATCGGAATCCATCACCGAGCTGATCCTTTGCGCGATTATGATCTTCGTGCTGCCCTGCAGCTCCTCGCGGAACGCTTTGCGGATCATCGCCTCGGTCGCCGTGTCCACGGCGCTCGTCGAGTCGTCGAGGATTAGTATCTTCGGCTGTTTGAGCAGCGCGCGGGCTATGCACAGACGCTGTTTCTGACCGCCCGACACGTTCGTGCCGCCCTGCTCGAGCATCGTATCGTAGCCGTCCTTGAACGACGACACGAATTTGTCCGCCTGGGCGTATTCCGCCATGCGCCGCACCGTTTCATCGTCAGCCGACTCGTCGCCCCAGCGGAGGTTTTCCGCTATAGTTCCGGAGAACAGCGTGTTCTTCTGAAGCACCATGCCGATGCCGTCGCGCAGGTTGACGAGCGAATAATCGCGGACGTTGACGCCGTCGACGAGGACCTCGCCCTCGTCGCAATCGTACAGGCGCGGTATCATCGACACGAGCGTCGTTTTGCCGCAGCCGGTCGAGCCGATGATC